>CP048838.1:943781-1258374 GCA_012317185.1 [Clostridium] innocuum
GACAAAGAACAGCACCAGCAGGGCAAGCCCGATTGCCTGCAGTGCGCCGTGGATATTCAGGATAACAGACCATATCGTACCGCCTTTGAACTGCTCCGGTGACTGGGTAATAAGCTGCCATATCTCGGCTAACTTTTCATTCCATGTGTTCAGGGCATTTTCAAGATTCTGTACGACCCAGTTATCAGACACATAAACCACCTCCTGTTTTCTCTGCATAACTGCTGATTTCAACATCACTTACAACCTCGTTGCCCCACACATCCCAACCATCTGTTTTTTGGCGGGCAAACAATTCCAATCGCGGCAGGTCGCCCATCAGCGCAACGATTTTCTCTCGGACTTCATCCGGTTTCTGACTATGCTCACGCAAAGGGCTGATAATAAACTGATGGATACGGTTTGATTGTCTGTGAGGTTTTCCTTTTGTGGCGAGCAGGCAGATTTCCGCATTTCCTCTTGTCCAAAATCCAAGACCGAAGAACCATCCTTTTCCACTTTTGTTCTGTTTTAGCCAAACAAATGCAACTGTTTTATATTGAAAGCCCCATGCTTTTATTACCTTTAAGGCTTCGGGTAATTGAGGAAATGTCGCCCATAAAAACAGGACACAATGTTGATCGGCTACTTCTGCAACTTTCAGCTTACAGATTTCTTCGATACTCATGGTGCGGTAATGATGTTCTGCTGCTCCAGAAAGATTTTTCTGGTTGTAGTGCCACGGCGGATCGGCGTAAATGATGCCATATTTTTTTATATTCTCGATAGATTCAACCACCTTTCTTGTCATAAAACAGACAGTGGGAGCATTTCTGCCGCAGCAGATCTGCTCCCACTGCCTTGTTTCGCCCGTTATCTTAGCCTGTAATCAGGGTAAGGATCTCCTTTGCAAAGGTAATGACTACACCGCCCGCAAGTGTCAGGAATCCATTCGCTCTCTGGGAAGGGTCATGGGATTTCAGAGAAAGGCCGATCTGTACGATACCAAAGCCGAGCATGATCATACCAACAGCCCTGACCAGTCCGAAAATGAAGTCGGAGAGATTGTTGACTACGGTAATGGGATCGTTGGCGGCAAATGCCGTCGTGGTAAAACAGGTCATACAAAGCACTGCACCTGCATATGCCACCAAGGCTCTTTTGGTCTTTCTGCTCATCGGCAGCTTCACGGTTTCTTTCTTCTTGGTATCCTTCTTGTTAAAAAATTTCATAGATAAATCCTCCTTTAGATGTTAAACATTTCTTCCAAATCCTCATCGGACAGAAGTTCATAAGTTGTGTTGACAGATGCAATGCTTACGGCATTCTCTGGAATTTCACTGTCAAACATGAGTGTAGCGACAGCCTGTGTCGGCTCTCCGTGGATATACGGCGGCTGGCCGCCATCCACCGTCAGCTTCACATTCGGGTGCTTCAGGATGTCGTACTTAAGATCCATAACCGGACGCTCCCCACGGATAAACAGCAGTGCATAACGGTTATCCAGCATCCGCACCTCATCCGGGGTCATCAGTTCACGTCCTGAAATCTGATAGTTGGTCGAATAGTTTCCGCTGCGCCCGGAGCTTTTTCCATAGGTGTTCGTATCAATGGTTTCCTTCCCTAAAAGCTCGGACACATATTTGTGGGTACTCTGTTCGTTGCCGCCCAGATACAGAAATTCATCACAGTTGCCCACAATGCTTTCCCATTGCTTTTCAAAGAGTGCCTTAAGCTGTGCCAGATTCTGAAGAATGATGCTGACGGATACGCCACGGGAGCGCATCACAGAAAGAATCTTGTCAAAATCATCCGGCAGGCTCACGTTGGCAAACTCGTCCATGATGAAATGGCAGTGGACAGGCAGGCTGCCTCCGTACTTGTGGTCGGCAAGATAAAAGAGCTGCTGGAAAAGCTGCGTATAAAGGATACTGACAAGAAAGTTAAAACTCGTATCGTTGTCTGGTATCAGAGCGAACAAAGCAACTTTCTTTTCGCCTAAAGAGGGCAGATCAAGCTCATCCGTAGCTGTCAAACCGGCAAGGCTCTCCAGATTGAATTTTTCAAGCCTTGCGGCAAGGGTGATCTGGATGCTCTTTAAGGTCTTAGCCGAACCGGAGTGATAATCCCTGTAATACTTCAGGGCGATATGCTCCGGGTTATCCAATTCCAACCGGTCAAACAGTTCATCCAGAGGACTGACATAGCTATCATCATCCTCCCGAACTTCACCAGCCCGTAAAAGCTCCATGACCATTGGGAAGTTCTGTTCATCAGGCGGCGCTTCGTATTTCAGATAAAACACCAGTGCCAGAAGCAGCATACTGGCCGCTGTATCCCAGAAGGGGTCTTGCGACTGTGCGCCTTTGGGCGTGGTTGCCTTAAAAAGATTGGTCACCAGCCTTTGTACATCGTTGTCATTCCTAAGATAAACAAAGGGATTGTAACAATGGCTTCGGTGCATATTGATCAGATCAAGGACTCGCACTTCATAGCCTTTCTTTTCCAACAGACCGCCAATGTCACGGACAATTTCTCCTTTCGGATCGAGGATCACGAAAGAGGTATTGCACTGCATGGCATTGGGCTTACAGAAAAATCTTGTTTTTCCTGCGCCGGAACCGCCGCATACTAAAATGTTCAGGTTTCTGCGGTGTTTTCTGCCATCCAGACCAATACGGACATTCTGTGTCAGCAGCTTATTTGCGGACGGATCTTTATCCCGGTACTTCTTATTCAAAGTCCCGGTGTTGCCCCATTTTGCCGAGCCATGCTCCTCCCGTCTGCGGTAGTTCCTGCGGGTAGAGAAATAAATGCCAATCCCCATTGCATAAGCAAGCAAAAAAAGAAGGACCGTTTTTAAGCTGTCCTCACACATCCTGATTGCAAAAGGGTGGCGCATCGCCACAGGTAATCCATTGACGATCTCTACCATGCCTCCACTGACATAGGGTGCTGTCAGCAGGGCAAACCATACGACGGGAACAATCCCGCAGACAGAAAGGATGATGCTCATTTTCTGGTCGTTATCGTTCCTCATGACACTTACAGGGAAGCACCCTGACTTTCTTTGTCGGGGCATTGGCTACCTTGTCGATCAGCTCATCCACAGGCTCAGTGGGGCGTTCCTCCTGTATCTGCCGTGTCCGCAAGGTATTTAAGGCATTGATCACGATATTCCTGTCGTACCTATCCAGTGCGATATGGTATCGTTCTTCTTTCATAGGCCCTACCTCCGATTAGCGTTCCTGTTCCTTATTCTTAGGCGGTCTGCTCTTTTCCAGGCTCTTAAACATGTCACTCTGGATTTCTCCCAGAACATCACGCATGGAGTTAAGCTCGCCTTTGAACACCTGCGTATCCATTTCCGAAAATTCACCCGGAAGCCGGTCAAAACTGAACCCTCTGGTATCTACGCCATAGCGCTCACTGACCATATAGGCGACACAGAAGGATTTGAAATCGGAAGCGTCACGGCTTTCATTGTGTTTGAAGTCAAAGACCGCTGCAGAAACTTCCTTTGCCATGCTCACAAAAAGCTGTTCTTCGGAAAGGCCGGTCTTAATAAAAATCGTCTGCTGCTTACTGTCGTAGTAGGCAGGCATTTCCAGATCGCCAACCGGAACAAAGGGAACCGGGCTTGCATCGATCAGGGCAGAAACAAGCTCCCGCATGTTTTTTCTCTCCGGTGCCTGCACTTTTCCTGCCGCAGAGGTTTCGGAAATGTCATAGACAACCTTTGCATTATAGCCGACTGCCTTTGAACCATCCTCACGGGTATATTCCTTCCCCGGTTCAAGAATGACGATCTTGTGTGCATCCTTGTTGACATAGATCCGATTCTGCTTCCATGTGCTGTAATCTTTCAGCTGCACTGCATCGGGTTTCTGGGCAGATACCAAAATGGCATTGGCAACCGAGTAACGGTCAAAACGACTCTGTACATCCAGGTACTGGCGGAAACTGTCGCCGTTTGTCATCATTTCCGCACAGGTACTGTCGATCAGCTCATAGGCTTCCTTACGCTGTTCCTGCTTCTGGGCAGCCCACTGTGCTTTATCAAACGGTTTGCTGCCGCCGTTAAATACATCATAAATACTCATCATCATTTACCTCGTTTCTTTGGATTTTGGTTTCTTTTTCCGCCTTGGCGGCTGTTTATGCTCTGTTTTTCCTGCTGGCGGTTTCTTGGCTCTGTCAGAAGCAGAGCTTTTGTCCAGGGAAGGGGAAGCCTCCGCTTCCTGCTCCTTACGGCTCTCTTTGATTTTCCGCAGTTCCTCTCTGACAGAAGGTTTTTCCTTAGTCATAGTAGCCCCCTCTGCGGATTTCTTTGGCTGCTCTAAGATAGGCTCGGACTGAGGGGATTTTTCGGTCTTTGCCACAGAGGGGTTTTCCGGGGCATGTTCCTCCTTCTGAACCGGCGCACCCATCAGTGCGTCAAGAAGTTTATCTTTCTCTGCCTTTTCCTGTACTCCGATGTCTGGCTCCGGCTGGCCGTCCTTCGTATCTTTGGACTTTTCTGTTTCCGTCACAATAGACGCCGTGCTTTCGGATGCCAGTTTGAAGCGCTCCGCAATACGGCTGATCTTAGATGCATCCTCCGCACGGGCGATCACATCCACCTCGGCATTGGGATCTTTGTTTTTTCGGTCAGCAAGCACACAGTAGAGGACACCGTATTTCTTGGCTTCCTGTGTGAACTTCTTTAAATCACCATTCTTGACGGTAAAGACTTTCAGTTCCTTTCCAGAGCGCAGCATGTTGGTGAGTCTTGCCTTACCTTTGGTTTTCTTTTCTTCTTTGAGAATGGAATACAAGAGGATGGCAATGTTTTTCGCTCCGGCTCCGGTAATCCTGGCGGCGACTTCAAATCCCTCCAAGCTCATTCGGACGATCTGTTCTGCCGCTTCGCCGCTTGTGTTCATTCATCATCAGCTCCTTTCTTTGCTGTTCTTCATCTGCCCGTATGGTTTTCAGCTTTTCCTTGAGGGTATCGTTACGGGCCTCGATCCCCTCGCACAGTTTCACCTCCTTTCGGATCACTCGCAATCGTTTGGAAAGATCGGAAAGCTGTGACTGTATCGCTTCCTTTTCTTCACCGCTCATCTTGCGGGATTGGGAATAAAGCCCCTTGCGCTTTTGAAGCAGGTCAGCCATTTCCGTTTCCAAAGATTCCTTATAAGAACAAAGCTGCTCTACCGTATCAATGCGATTCCGGCAAAGCAGCCTTGTTTCCTGCGATATGGCTTCCATCTTCATCAGGTCATCCTTTAAAAGATAATGAAGCCTTGCATAATTCTGTTTTCTGTTTTTCGGAAGAATACCAAGCCTGTAACAGTAATGCAGATACAGCCCCCGCAGCCCGCCGATTTTCTTTGCTCCTTTCAGAGTGCCTTTCAGGCGGTACACCGGGATTGGTTTTTGTGGCCCGGCAAACCGGGAAAATTTCACTGCATAGGAGTTCTCCCGGATGCGCTCCATGATCCTCTCGTTGGTATAATCATCTCCCAGTTTATAAAGCCGCTTGGGGCGCTTCCAGCCTTTCCCCATGATCGTCCAGTATTTCCGGTTCGGATCAAACCGGACATGGTATCCCATTTCCGCCATCTGACGGTCAAAGTCTTTCAGGGTAAAGGACTTGCTGATCGCTTCATCCACCGCCTGCCTTGCCACGTTGTCCCGTGTAGGCATCCCATTCTTTTCCGCCTGATAAAGCGCATAGGGTTTCTTTCTGCCGCTTGGATGTTCTATGACCGAAAGGGCATATTCCCGACACAGCTCATCGGAGCGCTGGCGAAGCAGTCGAAGATTGGCTTTGTTATCGTGGTAATGTTTCCCGTCCATAAAAGAAACCGAGTTCACAACAAAGTGATTGTGAAGGCAGTCCGTATTCAGATGGGTAGCAACGATTACCTGAAACCTGTCGCCCCACATCCGCTGTGCAAGCCTGACTCCGATTTCGTGTGCCTGTTTGGGCGTGACCTCTCCCGATTTAAAACTCTGGAACCCGTGATAGCAGATGATCTCACTTTCATCATTCCACTGTGCTTTGGCGATCATCATTTCCTCTCTGGCAGAAGCAGGATCACAGTTGACACCTGTAACAAAAAAACGCTGCTCCGTCTTATCCTGATTGGTCGCATATTCCATCACATCCACCAAAGCCTGAAGTTCTGTTTCCGAGTAATTGGGATTGGCAGTCTTTTCCGGGTTTTCGGCATAGTCAATCGGATGGTCAAGCCTGCCCCGTACATCCCAGATCTCACAGACTGCCATTATCCTGATTGCCTTTGAGGAAGCAGATATTTTTTTCGGACATCCACCTGAAACTCATGCCACTTCTTTGCTTCCTGTGAAAGCATGGGGGCGTCTACAAATCCCAGGGCATTGGCTTTTGCAGCAAGCTGGTTGATACGGTTGCCGATGGCAGACAGTTCCCGCATGATTTTATAAAATTCAGGATCGGGCTTTTCACAAAGTCGGTAGCCCTTGACCATTTCCCGCAGGAACGCTTCTTTGGAGCGGCCGGATTTTTTTACAAGCTCATAGAGATGCTGTGCTTCTTCCTCATTCAGACGAAACAGGATCTGTACGCTTCGGTTTCTCATTTTCCACATCCTTTCTGGCGTAGAGCCGATTGATCTGCAGGCAGCACATCAGTACAACGCCGAAAATTCCGCCCAGGGTAAACGCAATAAATTCACTCATTCTTAAACTCCTTTCTTCTGCCGGGGTATTAGGGGCTGCCCCCTAACAAGCGAATTTGGCATCCAGAAGCTATCTGGATAACCAAATTCAGTGCTTGGTAAGACATCACTCCTCGCACTCGTCCTCATACACACATTCTCCGCAAACGGAACAGAAGTACGGGCAACCCAAACAGCAGTCGTCCTCATCCGTTTCTTCCTCGACAGATTCTTCAAGACCGTCCTCCCGGTCTACGGTGATGGCAGCTTCACCGCCAATGAAATCCTCATCCGAAAAGTCGATCAGGTCAGTGTCAAACAGGATGGTTTCTGTCTTTTCTTTTGCCTGTTCCGGGGTTTCCGCATAAACGGAAATGGTCTTTTGATAGTGTCCAGTCAGAGTAACCTTAAATTTTTTCAATGAATTTTCCTCGCTTTCTTTCTTCAATTTGATTTCAATGCCGTGGTTTTTCCTGCTAAAAATCAGTGGACAATCAACGGGCATCCCTCCTTTCATGGTTCCGATTCGGCCTTGCAATTCCTAAATAGGACAATAAAAAATCGTTGAAATCCTTACCGACAGGCGGTGGATCATCAACGATCTGGTAGTTTTTCTGCAACAATTCTTTTAAGGCGGCAGTACAAAGCCTGCCTGTTTTGTCATTGTCCAGATGCAGAAAAATGGTCTTTACTTGTGGATTTGCCTTCAAAAAGGTGGAAAGGGCAATGGGGATTTTGCTGTCCTTTATCTCTTTCTTTGGCTGATACACGCCCGAAAGAGAAAGCAGATTTTCTTTTTTGTAGTCCTTACCTTCACATTTAAGCAGGGTAGCATAGGAGAGTAAATCAATGGCTGCTTCAAACAGATGCACCGACTGGCAAGGCTCTCTTGCCAGAAGGCGGAAGGAATACCGCTTATCACTTCCCGATGCATCACCCTTAAAGGAACTGGCCATCGTTCCACGATAGGCAGCATACTTAGGGGTTCCGCTTTCATCCTTGCCGATAAAAACAACGTTGTGATACCTGGCACTTTCATAAATCGTACCGTCTGCAATGCACTCCTGAATAATCTGAAAGTCAATGCCGCGCCCGAAAAGATACTGGATCACTCGGTCACAGTCTTTATTCCTGGGTGGCAGAAGAAGCACCTTGGGTTCCTCTTTGGGTGCAGAAACAGGCGGCGGACTCCAGCTTGCGGTAATACCTGCCAGAGCTTCCACGGCTTCTACAAAGCTGTATTCCTTGACTTTGATCAGATAGTCGAGAGCTGAAACACCGCCAAAACCTCTTGACCACCAGTACCATTTACCATTGGAAATCTTCAGACTGTCGTGTTCTCTGGTACAGTAAACATTCCTCGCCACATGCTTCAGATTGTCTGGTTCATACCTCTGCAAGTAGGAAAGCAAGTCCATCTGCCGTGCCTGCTCGATCACGGCAGGGTCAAGCTGTACATAGGGTCTGTTACTTCTCATTCAATACAATCACCTCCTGAAATAGAAAAAGCCGAGGGATTTTCGTAATGAAAACCTCTCGGCTATGTAAGACGATATGCTATTGTTGTTGTAAGTTTTTTATTTTTTGTAACGCTGCATTTACTCCACCTAAAGTTTGTTTAACCTCTGGAGTAACATTACACCTAAACAAACCATTAACTACTGATAAAAACTCCATATTTATTCCTAAATGGTCATATCCTTCGTTAATGATGTCATTAAGTCTCTCAAGTACATACTCCCAAAATTCTTTACATAGAAACTCATTCCTTAATTCTAATAAATCTTCTTTATCATCTATTTGTTCATATATTTTTTCGTAGTATGGATTTACTAACCAGTATGATACTTGAATGGGTCTATATGTATCAAGAGTATCATAGTCTGCAACTGTTTTATTTCCAATCATATCGTTAAATAATGCTCCAAAACACTTATGCTCATTTGGTGTGTGTATGATTCGTTCATAGTGTTTTTTATATCCATGAATAAAACGATACATTTTTTCCGTTTCGCTTTTACGGGACAACATATGCACCAACATTGCCATATCCAATATCAGTTCTTTTGCAAAAATCTCATCTTGAGTCTGTCGTTCGTGATTTCCTTTATATCTTCCGTGAGCAACTCTATTACGAATCATATTGTTAAAATAATACATAAAATATTCAATTGCTTCTGGATACATATCGCTCTTAACTTCTTGCAGATGCCTGATTTTATCTTTCAATACTGCATTAGGGTAAATATCCATTTTAGAAAAGCGCAAAAATGTTGTTGTATCATGTAAATAATCCGCAAACACACCTTCTATTTGTATGGGTAAAATGTTATTTAAAACTTCGTATTCGCCGCGTTCATATAATTCTACTGATTTTAGCAAAATATTCTTTCTTCCTCGAAGGCATACACTTGACTGCAGCATATCTTTTAGTTCTTCTAATAGTTTATAGTCACAAATCAACTTATCTAAATCCATATTATAGCTCTCAAGATCACTGTTTTTGTGTGCATGTAAATCATCTATTTTGGGGATTTGCTCTATATATTCTGTATATTCTTCTATAGCTTCACTACTTGATTTTGTATAACAGGAATGGTGATATTGTTTTCGTGCTTTCTCTATAATAAAGTATATTTTAACTTTGAAAAATAGCGCATACGGTCTGTCTAAATCATCATCTGCTATATCTACATAATCTCGATATGGCGAAAACAAAAATTTTGCATCATAAGTGCCTTCTTTGCTTAATTTCAATGTTTCCTGTTGTTTAGCCATTTCAACACTTTGAGCATCTTGCATATCACAAAAATCCGACAATTTTGAAGATACATAATCTATGATAAACATTAGCATTTCTTTTCGAGTTCTCAAAGAATTACACTTTAAATAAAGCTCATATAGTTTTTGTTCATCAGTAGAAATATCTCTCATTAATGAATAGCTTGGTTTTGAGTTTTTTATTTTATCAGAATCTGCTTTCGTTTGATTAAGTTCTGCATCTATTCTGTTCACTTCAGCACGGTATTTTTGTATTATTACACTATACTTCTGGACAAATATTTCATCATATTCTTTTGTAACATCCGTCCATACTTCAAATGGCAATCTTTTCAGGTGAAGTATTTTGCACAATGCCATGTAATAATCCTCCTGCATTGTACATTCTATATCACTTGGCTTTATAGCTCTTATTACTGCGTTTAATAAATCAGTATCTGCATTTTCAACCTCATTGAGTACATGACTATAATATAGTTCTCCCAATTCCTTCATTGATGTCCTTGTAAAAATTTGAGTATCCATCCAATCGTCTAATTCTGTAGTTATATATAGAAAAATATTTTCACATATTTTTTGCTTTTCATCAGAAGTCATATTAAAAATCCCCCTACTGCTTTTTTGTAATCATACCACATATCAAGCAATTTTTCACTCTTGTAGCTATGTAAAAGCGGCATCAGCTATACGCCAATGCCGCCTTTGTCGGTTATAAAATTCCTGCTTTTTTCAGATACCCAACGCCATCATAACAGCCACGGAAGTAAACCGTCTGCATTTCAATATCTGTAAGATTGTTTCTAAGCTCCATAACCTTGATCAGAGCCGCACATTCCTGCTGGGATAATTCCGCTGCTTTTTCGGTATCAACAGCCTCCAGCACTTTGGGATATTGTTGAAATATCGCTTCCATCTGTTCCTGAATGGCACGGTAGTCCTCATTGCTTTCCGGCAGTTTTGCAATCACGGAGCTTAGATATTCACGAAAGATATTGCTGTGGGCATCTACAAAGGTTTCAAATCTGAACTCGTCAGACACCGCTCTCACCTCCGATAGTTTCAATTCTACACTTATTATACTGCCCATATTTCTGCAATACAAATGTGCAAAAAGGGAATTTATCGCTCCCGGCCTACGCATTTTCTTTCAGGCGCTTCCTCACTTTGCTCCGGCTCTGCGTCAAGCACAGCGGGATCTTTCTGGTCTAAATTCAGCTCGATGTTGAGGGCATTGAGCCGTTCTGATTTCTCTTTCAGTTCATCTTCAAAGGCAAACGGCTTTTCCACCTCAATCTTAGCGATTTCAAGCTGTTCTATCGTTTCTGCTTTTTTGGTTTTTGCGGCTTCCAGTTTTGCAGGGATTTTCGCAAGCTCATTTTCAATTCGGGTCAGATTACCCAGCGGATCAGTACCTAAATCCACCTTGTGCTTTGCCTTCCCGCAAAGATATAAACAGTAATGGGCATTGAAGGTATCATAGAAAACTTCCAGTTTGAACCCACGATAGCTGCCGATTTCCGCAGGCTCAGCCATCGGATATTCTTTACAGACCGCAAGAAGCATCTCGCCTGCAGCTGCTTTTTCCGTATAAGTGATCCCTTTTAAGGTCATCGGACAGAACTTTTCTTCACCCTGTGGCTGATGCTGCCGGGCAAGGGAAGCATCGGCTTCATAGCAGACAATCCGCTGCTCACACTCCTTAATGGTCTGCGGGAAGTATTTGAGTATCCTGTCCTCAAGGTCGTAATGCTCGGATAGATAGCTTTGTTTCAGCACTTTGAGCTTGGAAACCTGAATGTCTAAGTCCATTTTTTCTTTGAAACGCTCGTCCCCTGTGGCAAGCATTTTGACTTCTGCAAAGGAAAGGGCCACTTCATCCACATCTTCCGCAGAGCGAACAGGACTTTTGCTGGTCATGATCTGGGAGATAAATTTCTGCTTCGATTCCACCAGCTGATAGAGATAGGCATCAAAGGTCTGCTCCGTCACATAACGGTAAACCTGAACTTCCGGGAACATGTTTCCCTGGCGCTCAATACGTCCCTGGCGCTGTTCCAGATCGGATGGACGCCACGGGCAATCCAGATTATGAATGGCAATGAGTCTGTCCTGTACGTTGGTACCTGCACCCATCTTAGGGGTTGAACCCAGCAGCACACGGACTTCGCCGCTTCTGACCTTTGCAAACAGTTCCTTTTTCTGTGCATCACTGGTGGCTTCATGGATAAACCGTATCTGTTCGGCAGGGATGCCACGGGCAATCAGCTTTTCCCGGATGTCATCGTAGACATTAAAAGTCCCGTCATTTTTCGGGGTAGACAGGTCACAGAACACCAGCTGGGTTGCTTTCGTATCCGCATATTCTTCCCAGATACGGTACACGTTGTCCACACAGGCATTCACCTTGCTGTTGGGATCATCCGGCAGCATGGGATCAATCATTCTCTGGTCAAGGGCAAGTTTTCGCCCATCGTTGGTAATCTTGAGCATGTTGTCAACATTCGGCTCCACAAGCCTTGCACGGACTTTTTCTGCTCGTTTGGCAAGGGAAGCGACCAGTTCCGTCTGGATTTCACTTGGCTTGGTCTTGATGTTGTGGTACTTGACCGCCGGAACAGGGAGCTTCAGCATATCGGCGGTCTGAATATCCGCCACCTCCCGGAACATCAGCATCAGCTCCGGCAGGTTGAAAAACTTGGCAAAGCGGGTTTTCGCCCGGTAATTGGTTCCCTCCGGAGCCAGCTCCAAAGCGGTGACTGTCTCACCAAAGGTGGATGCCCAGCTGTCAAAATGCTGCAATCCATTCCGTAAAAGCGCATCATACTGCAAGTAGCGCTGTACCGAATACAGCTCGACCATGGAGTTGCTGATCGGGGTTCCCGTGGCAAAGATCGTTCCCCGGTTGCCTGTGATTTCATCCAGATAGCGGCACTTCATAAAAAGGTCGCTGGATTTCTGGGCTTCCGTCTGGGCGATTCCGCCTACATTTCGCATCTTGGTATAAAGATACAGGTTCTTATAAAAATGGCTCTCATCAATAAAGAGCCTGTCGATGCCGAGCTGTTCAAAATCAATGACGGTATCCTTTCGCTTGATGTCATTGAGCTTATCCAGTTTTGTCTGAATCGCCTTTCTGGTTTTCATCAGCTGCTTGACCGTGAACTGTTCGCCTTTGCTTGCCTTCACATCATCAATTCCACGCTCAATGTCATCGATCTGACGTTGAAGCTGTTCTCTCTGACGCTCAATGCTCATTGGGATTTTCTCAAACTGGCTATGCCCGATAATGACCGCATCGTAATCGCCGGTGGCAATGCGGGAACAGAACTTTTTCCGGTTGCCCGTCTCAAAGTCCTGCCTGCGGGTTACAAGGATATTGGCACTTGGGTACAGCCTGAGATACTCGGAAGCCCATTGCCCCACAAGATGATTGGGAACAACGAACATCGACTTATTGCATAATCCAAGGCGCTTGCTTTCCTGTGCCGCAGCAACCATTTCAAAGGTCTTTCCTGCGCCCACCTTGTGGGCAAGAAGTGTGTTGCCGCCATACAGGATATGGGCAATGGCATTGACCTGATGGGGCCGGAGTGTGATCTCCGGGCTGATACCGCCAAATACAATATGGCTTCCGTCATACTCACGGGGACGGACGGAATTGAACGTGTCGTTGTAATACCGCACCAGTCGGCTCCTTCGTGCCGGATCTTTCCAGATCCAATCCTGAAATGCCTGTTTGATAGCTTCCTGCTTTGCCTGCGCTGCCGTGGTTTCTTTGGCATTGAATACGGCTCTTTTATTGCCGTTTTCATCATACACATAATCAAAAATACGGGTATCACGCAGGTTTAAGGTGTCCTCAATAATACGATAGGCGGAAGCCCTTTTTGTACCATAGGTGCTGTCCGCCTTGACATTTCCGAAATCGGAACTCTTATTTTCAATAAACCAGTCGCCATTCATTGGAGTATAGCGCACTCGGATTCTTCCTGCTGCATAGCTGGAAGGGGTAAGAAGCTCCATGACAAACCGCTGAATATCCTCCTGCGGTATCCAGGTGGTACCCAGACGGACGGAGATTTCTGCCGCTGACAGGTCTTTGGGGATCACCTGCTTTAAGGCTTCTACATTGATTTCATACGCCGGATCTTCCTTTGCCGCAGCCTGTGCGCTTAGAAGTTTTGTCCGCACATTGCCGGACAGATATTCGTCAGCAGTCACATATTTTGCCGGTTCCGAAGCAGGGATACGAAAGATCACGCCCTGCAATTCCTGTACCAGTTCCTCCTGTGGTTTGCCTGTAAGCTGCTCCATATAAGGCAGGTCAACAAGCGCTTTTTCCCCAATCGAAAGGGCAAGGGCTTCACTGGCCGTTTCCACAGAAGTAACTTCTCGGTGGGGCTTGATCGTCCGCTTCGTAAACATATCTGCTTTTCGTTTGAAATTACCCTCATCATCCAGCACTTCCAAAGAGCATAACAGGAAGTAGCTCTCATCCGATGCAAAGGCCAGATAGTTGCCACGGCTGTTGATCAGCCCGTATTTTTTGGAAAACGCATCATACAGCCGGTTCAGGTTTTCCTGTTCGGTGCGTATCATTTCTTCTGGATAATCCTCCGTCTGATACTCGATGAGCTTTCTGACACAGTCACGGATCTGGATCAATCCCTTGATGCGGCTCTCTGCGGTCATAGATACTGTGGCCGGTGTCATGCGGTCATTTTCCCGGAAGTAGACTTTTCCATCCACCATGGTAAAGGAAAAATTGCGCACATTCGGGTCGGCAGGAACAGAAGCGTCCGGCTCATCCGAGATTTCATCGATCCCTTTTTCATACTCCGGGATTTCTCCCTGAATGTTCTGGACAGCTTTGCTTAACAGGTCTGCAAGTGGAATATCTTTGTATGCCTTGCAGACAGAGTCAAAACCAAAACGGGTACTTTCCATTTTCATTTCGCCCAGGATCATTTCCGGGTGCTGTACAAAATAGCTGTTCATGGTGATCCCGTTCTCATCGGTATCCAGGTGTACCCAATCCGGTTCCACATCTGCAATGCGGTCACGCTTTTGCAAAAAGAGGATGTCACTGGTGACCTCTGTCCCTGCATTGGCTCGGAACGTATTATCTGGCAGGCGGATGGCTCCTAAAAGTTCTGCCCTCTGTGCGATATATTTCCGCACCTCCGGGCTTGTTTTATCCATCGTTCCCTTGGAAGTGATAAAGGCCACTACGCCGCCGCTGCGGACTTTATCCAATGCTTTCGCAAAGAAATAATCGTGGATCAGGAATTTCTGGGCGTTGTAACGGCTGTCATTGACCTTAAAATCGCCAAACGGTACATTGCCGACAACGATGTCAAAATGGTCATCGGGAAGTTTTGTCTGCTCAAATCCCTCAATGGCAATGCTGGCTTTCTGGTAAAGCTGCTTTGCAATTCTTCCTGTAAGAGAGTCGATTTCTACACCGTGAAGCGTTGAGCCTGCCATACGATCCGGGAGCAGACCAAAGAAATTGCCGGTTCCGCAGGACGGCTCCAGAATCGTACCACCGGAAAATCCCATATGGTCAAGGGATTCGTACATGGCTTTGATGACAACCGGCGGGGTATAGAACGCTGTCAGAGTGGACTCCATGGCTGCCCGGTATTCTTCCGGGGAGAGGCTGGCGTTCAGCTCCTTAAATTCTTCTGCCCAGGCCGCATTGTTCTCGTCAAAGGCCATGGATAGACCGCCCCAGCCAACATAACGGGCAAGAACTTCCTGTTCTTCGGGGGTAGCAAGACGATGTTCCAATTCCAGCTCATGGAGCAGCTGGATGGCTGCCATGTTGTTTCTGAATTTTTCTTTTGCACCACCGACACCTAAAGTATCTTCTGTAATCCGATAATTGTGCCGGTCAGAAGAAGGAACAACTGCTTTTTCTGTCTTTTCTTCGGTCTGTGATTCAAGCGGTTTCAATCGTTCAACCTGATCTTCTGCCTTTGCTACTAAGTCTCCAAATTCCAGATCAGAAAGACAGCGTTCAATCATATCCGAAAGACCGTTGAACCTTTCTCGATGAGTCAGGCTGCTGTCGATATAAATATCCAGTGTACAATCCACCAGATCCGCATTGATCTGAAGATCATGCTCCTCATTCTCGGAAGTAGTATAGGCAAGCCCTACGCTGTGCAAATCCTCATAATCTGCCCCTAATTCGCTGTCGTATTCTTCATGGATAAATTTATCGATCAGGGCTTTTGCCTGTTCCAGTAGTTCCTCCTGTGGCTGTTGCTGTTCCAAAATCCTGCGGATATAACTGATCTTTTCCACACGATTGATCGGGAAACCAACATGGTTCTGGAACGTGATGTCACGCATAGACACATCACCGCTGATTTCTCCTACACTTTCAATCCGGTATCTTCGGTTGTCGATCACGATTTCCTTACCGATCAGGTCGGAAGAATCCTGTGAAACTCCATCTTGTTCTTTTTCTTCCTGCCCGGCAGTGGGCTGCAATTCAGCAATGAGCTGTCTGCAGATCTCTTTTTGTTCTTCATCCTCCAATTCTTCCTGCCACTGCGTCAGCTGTTCCACATAACTTTGCACATGCGCCGGATCAGCTAAATCTGCCTCGATTTTCTGAATGGCATCCTCTTTGGTTTCTCCAACTTCCAAGGTGTCCTGATACTCATATGGATCAACTTCCTCAATGAAGTCCACCAAACGCCCGGCAAGGCTTGTATTCTTATTCTCCGGGACACGGAACCAGTCATTTTCGGTTGCCATGATTTCCGCAAAGAGCTTCTCGTCCTCTGGCGTCAGAGTCTTATGCTGTTCCAGATAGGGAAGGAATACATCTCGTCCCCATTGCAGGCTCTCTATTTTCTCACGATAGAAATCCTCGCCCTGTTTCTTCCATTCGGGAATAAATGGGCAGTTGGGGGAGAGGGAGTATTCATAGAAGTTTTTGATATGGGCAATCAGATCGCCCTCGCCATCTCCAATGTCAAAGCGTCCCTCATAGTGAAAATCTTCGCCGCCGATAGTGGCCGTAATCTCAAAATCAGTCTTGTGATACCATCCAACATGATTTTCTTCCACCTGTCTTTCCCGGTGCTGCTTCTCGTCCAAAACACCCAGAAGATAATTGCCAAGGGCAAAGCTCAAATTGGTATAGCGATCCTTCAGTTCCCGGTCATAAAAGGCGGGATGTTCCGAAAAGCCGATAGAAAATACCAGACGGTCAGGCTTTGTTTCGGCAGGTGTTTCCTTGCCCTGCATTTCTGTGATGATGACCTTCAGGTGGTCATTGGCAGGATTTTCACGGAGCTTTTCTTCAAAATCCGTCCGGCTCATTTCTTTTCCAAACAGGGGAAATTCAGGATTTTGAAGGGATACAGCAGTTTCATCAAAGGCAGATACTTCATATTTATCTGCTCCCAGATACACCGTATCTCCCTCGTGATAGAGGTAGCGGACAGGGTGAAGCTCCAGAAGTTCCTGGGAAAAGCGCCATGCATTGCTCCGGCTGTAAACGCTGACGGTCTGCCTCTGCACTTTCGTCAGAAAATCAAGCATCTGCTGGACAGTGGCAGGCTCTGAAAGAAGCTGCTCCATCTGTTCGGCAGGAACATCGGAAAGGTCGGTACGATCCACCTCTTTGAGCAGATCTTTTTCGTAATGATCCAGATCACGGATAAAATCAGACAGCCGCAAAGAAAGGGTATCTCTCTTATCCGCAGGCGGAAGGTCACGGTGGGCATCAATAAAACGCTGCCTTGCCATTTTCCGCTGTGCATCAATTTCATACTGGGGAGCTTCCACACTTTCCAGAAATTCAGGATAGTGGTCTTTTTCCTTGGCATTGAAATAGCGGTCATTTTGAATCAGTTCCCTGATCCGTTTTTCTACTTTTGACCACGAAAGTACAAGGTCGGGCTTTGTATAGGAACCATGCTTTTCAATTCCGATCCCTTTACTGTCATGCCATGTCCCGCCCTGTGTCCCATCGGGATAACTGTGCGTACCGCCGCCGGTGCCGTACTCATTTTTAAGAAAGGCAATGTTGGCTTTCTTATCCTCATGCTTCTGAAATTGACGGTAGATACGGTACTTTCCATTTTCAAAGCCGCTTCCTCTTACCAGGACAGAGTCAATATCTTCCTGTGAAACAGAAAAAGCAGAGGATTTTTCGTCCTCTGCTTCTGCAATCTGTTCGATTTGTTCCTCTACGGTAGGAAGATTGGCTGTGACTTCTTCTTCATTGGCTGTGCTTAACGGTAGATCAGTTCGTTCAGGATCAGTTCCTCCGCCTGGCTGCGAATGTTGTTCATCATTCCCACCCACTGCATCTGTGCTTTCTCTTTCAGTTCCTCCGTCACGCCCTGCTCGGCTGACAGCTGCTTCGTCAGAAGTTCCAGCCTCTGGAGCGCTGCCTGTTCCGTCTGGTACAGATGCTCGTTCAACCTGCCCTGTGTCAGAAGGTTCAGATAGGTCACTCTCTTGTGCTGTTCCAGATAATCCCGGTGCATCAATGCGTATCTGCCAAGCGGAAGTTCTGGCTCTGTCGGTAATGTCAGGTCGGGAATAAGATAATCCCCCTGACGGGTATATGTGATGTTCTCCATGATGATCGCTCCTTTCGGGTTGTTTTGTGCTTCTATCATACGAAGATTGTATTTCCTGCGCAAAGGTGCGGGATTGTGTTTTTTCTGCCACCTGCACATCCCGGATCGTTTGTGAGATTTCCCGGAGTGCCATTTCCGCAATGTCACTTGTTGCAATACCAAGGGCATTTATGGTGGCAGGGGTATTAAAATTCACAATGTCCTGAAAATCCTCTCGGTCAAAGTATTCGCCCGTATCCAGACCACAGCGACTGATCAGCATAAATGCCACGCTGTTTACAGCCAGCCGCTGGTACATGACCTCAATGTTCAAATCGTCCAGTTCCTCTAAGAAACTGTCCGCCGTCACATCTTTAAGCTGTGCAAGATAGTCCTGCAGATGATCTTCTACGGCATTTTTCGCTGTTTCCATCAGGGCAGAAGCAAGATCGGTGCTTTCCAGTTCTCCAAACCTGTCAGAAAGCCGTTCCATCACAGGCTGCTCGTATCGGGTTTCCATCTGCCATATCGGAACAGGACGGCTGCCGTAATAACCTTCGTGTGTGTCTGACACATCAAAGTAATATTTCAGGGTATTCCTGCGGCCTTTGGGGTCAAATACCGCAATCCCTTTGCTGTCTTTATTTACCCAGCGCCGGAACTGTTTGTTCCAGGTTTCAATCTGTGCCACGGCAACTGCATCCGGGCGCTGGGCAAAGATTAAGAGCTGTTCGTCAAAGCGGCATTTGTAATTCCGGCAGGCAGCGGCAAGAAAGTTCTGCCATGTCTGCGGGTTCTTGGCTACCGAAATTTCTGTGCGCCGATACAGCTCGGTAATCAGCTGATACTTTGCAGCCATTTCATTTCCACCTCCTTATTGATTTTCAGGATTATTCCTTGTCCTCTCCGTCAAAAAGGAAATCACCCTGTTTGCTTTTATGCTTTTCTGCAATTCATTGATGAGCGCAATGTCCGCCACGGTAATGCCCTGGATAGAAAGAATATCGTCCATTGTCATGGCGGAGATTGCTTTTTCATCGGTAAAACCAGCGTCCAGAATCTTATTGATGACTTTGACTGCTTTCTGGTTGATCGCCATTATCTATCCTCCTTATCGTTCCATTTCTTTCTGTTTTGCAGCTTTTACAGGCTGCGCTTTCTGAATGGTTTTCAAGGCATCCTTGGCCCATTGGGGCATACGCTCCGGCTTGATCTCACCAAGGACATCATACCTTTCCCAGCGGCTATGCTCGCCGGTAGCAAGGCAGGTGCCAAAGACTGCCTGACCTCTGCCGCCGGTGGCCCCGTTTCCGCCTTCCGCAAGTACAAGCTGGTAAGCAGCGTGCTGATATTCATATCGCTTCGGTTCTGCATTGATCACAACCACCTTGCCCACAATGCTTTTATTCCTCATGTCAGGGATACAGTCAGCGACTGTAAAGGGGGTAGGGTCAAACTTGAATTTTTCCAGCTCAGCTCGTGTCTGTTCGATCTGTGCCTGCACACGGTCACAAAAAAGCTGCATGGCTTCCAGATAATCCTCTGTTCCTACGGCTTCTGTTGGCCATGGTGCGGAAAACGGATTATTGTAATCGCAGTAGCAGACTACATAAGGATGTTCCGCACGTTTATCGACACAGAAAACAACTTCTTTCTTTCCGATGTGGATACTCTGTTCCACAGCATAGTTGCCGATCATCCTTTTTTCGTCATTCATCAGCATCATCCTTTCTTTGTTTTTTCCTGTTCTGCTCGTCTAAGATTTTTCGGATACAGACATCGCAGAAAATCATTGACCTGTCCTTATATCGGGGATAGGGGCAGGTCGTACAGTCATATTTCTTCTTTTTACCGTTCACGGTCATCACTGCTTTTCTGCTTTGGGGGAGAAGGGTTGTTGTAAGGCAGACGGCATTCCGTCTGATACCGCTCATTCAGTTTCTCCCTCGCCGCAGAAAGTTCATTGACATAGCAGCCCCAGAAATAATCCGTTCCGTTTTTGCAATACCAGCAGACATAAGGGTTGGGGGCTTTCGGGTTATGACCGATCACCAATTCCGTACTCCCGATAGTACAGCTTTCTATAATCTCATAACCGGCATTGATGCGCTTTTCTTCATTCATAGGCAGACCTCATGATTCTTTTGCATAGTTGCGATAGTCTTTTTCTCCTTCGGCCCGGACACGGCGCACATGGCTGTTGCCCGCAAGCTCCGGGTGCTTTGCCTGAAGTTTTCTCCGTATCCTGCATACGCTCTCAAAACTCGGTAAGTCAAGATATTTGTACTGGGTCATGACCTCAGCGAGAGGCATTGCCCCGGCACCTTTCAGATAGGCATTGCACACCTTCAGGTAGAGCAGCATATCATCATCCCTGGTTTCCTCGTCTTTTTTCAGAATGGCCTTAATCTTGCCCTCGATGGTTTTCAGATTTTCCATTGAATACCTCCATAAAGGAAAGGGGCGGCATGTTTTGCCGCCCCTCCACGATCACTTCTTATTTCTGTGGCGGATGTTCAGCCAGATGGCTCCACCTGCAATGAACACAACAAGTGCGATTGCAAGGATTGTTTTTACCTCCATGCTTTAATCCTCCTTTTTCTTTTTATTCTTAAAGCCAACAAAACCTAAGACACCGGCACCAAGCACGGAAACCGCCGCCAGCCCGATCCAAAGAGCAGGATTGAAGTCGTCTCCTGTTTTCGGTGTTTCTCTCAGTTCGTTGTGCATTTCTACGGTAGCTGTTTCATCTACCTTGATGGTTACCTGCTTGTCGGCAGGCAGGATATATCCAGAAGAAACACTGTCGCTGACCTCATATACCGTGTATTCGCCAATTCGCAGACCTTCAATGAAGATCTCACCGTTTTTATCGGTCTTAAAGGTCTGGTCATATCCGTTTGTTCCTGTCACACGGAAGGAGAAGCCCTCTACCTTTTTGTCAGAAGAAGTTTTTACGATCTTCAGAGAGCCTTTCTGCGCTGCATTGATAAATCCAACACCTGCTTCATTTTCAACCGTATAGACCTTTCCATCTTCCTCAATGGACACCGGATAAACATTCTCATCAAGCAGGAATCCTTCGGGCGCTGTCTTTTCACGGACAAGATATTTTCCATAGCGAAGGTCGCTCATCTGGTAAACACCATCGCCCAGTTCGCCCATTTCTCCCAGCAGTTCATCGCCGTCATCCAGTTTTCCGTCACCGTTTTTATCTGCATAGACTTCAAAAACAGCACCGGTCAGCTTATTGTCAGGATAATCTTCATCCACCTTTGTCAGCTCGATGCTGCCGGTAATAAACTCATTGACCAGTTCAATTTCCACAACCTCGTCTACCTTGCTGATGGTTACAGGAATTTCTTCATCGGAGAGTACATAACCCGTCGGGCTTTCAATCTCACGGATGATCCAGTTTCCATATGGTACTTTGGCAAAAGAAAAACTACCGTCATCTTCCGATGTGGTAGTTGCAATCGCTGTTTCGGTTGTAAATTCCTCTGTACCGGTCTTAAAGATACCGATAAGCGCACCGCCTAAATCATTTCCATCCTCATCGGATTTCTTTCCACTGACAGCTCCATAGATCAGATCATTTTCAATGGCTTCGCCCTCATTGGCAGTAATGGAAACGACAGCGGTTTCCTGACCGGCGTACTCAAAGACAACCGGGTATTTGGTTTCATTTTTCAGATAGGCCGCATTGGTACTGATTTCCTGCACATAATAGCTGCCCATCGGCAGGTCGCTGACTGCCTTACCGTGTCCATTCTCATCAAGGGTAATCACCTCAATCAGACCGTCAGCCGGAATGGTCGTTCCATCAGCGGCGGTCAGTTCCTCGGCTGCATAAAGCCCAAAGGAAACATCAAAGATCTCGCCGTTGTTTCCAACTCCATAATCCTCATCGACTTCAAGGCTCTTGGTCAGGTCAATTTCAACTTTCTGCCTTTCGTTGTAGAAGCTGGTGGAAGTTTCGGTCACCGCTACTTCCTGACCGGCATAGATAAGCTCAACCGAGTGAATTTCTTCATTGAGAACCATGCCATACGGAGCCGTGATTTCCTTTACTTCATAGCTGCCAAGATACAGTTCCTTGCTGGTTGCCGTCCCGTCTGCACCGGTGGTAATGGTATCCACAACCTCGCCCTTAGAAGCCCGAAGGGTTCCATCCAGTGTATAGATGTCCTCGGCCGCGGTGATCTCATATACCGTACCTTCCAGGCTGCCGACTGCAAAAACAGGCTGATACATGCCTCCGGCTTCCGTAACAGAGCTGAACACTTCGCCGGACTTGGAAACGGTAATGGTTCCTTTCTGGGCTACGTTTTCCCTGACCACCTCAATGACGGTAATGCCGCTTTCCTCAGAAGAATCCTCCTGTACCACATCGAAATAGACAGGTTCAGAATTCAGAACATAGCCGTATGGAGCCTGTACTTCAACCAGGGAATATCCGGTTCCATACTCCAGTGTCTGCGGAGTGATCAGTTCGCCGTCTGCCGTAGTATAGAACGTGTCAATGGTTGTGACTTCCGGGTAAGTGAAAGTCATCGTTACCAGCTCGCCATTAGGGTCATAGATCTGGAAACCGGCACCGGCATACGGGATGGTGTTGCCTGTTTCAGCGTCTTTCTTCACGATCTTGATATAGCTTTCAAAGTTGGCATTGTTGATGAGATAGCGGTAAGTCTGTCCATCCGAATTGATAAACACATCAAACGGTTTCATCAGCTCACGGCCTTCCCAGCCGGATGTCTGCTTGACCGTATAGATCCCGTAAGGCAAGTCCTTTGTCTGGGCAAAACCATTCTCGTCACAAGTCAGAAGATCACGCTCACTGTCTTTAGCGTCGGCATAACTGTTTGCCGATTTCAAATAGACTTCAAATACTGCGCCTTCTTCGGGTGTTTCAATCTGGGTTTCTCCGTCATCGGTGTGTTTGATGATCGCAATCTTTCCCTTGATCACCTGTTCATTCACATCGTTGGCGGTGCTGTTCAGCTCTACGGTATAAAGCTCCGGCTCTGCCCCTACATGATGGATGGTTTCATCGAGCAGATAGCCTTCCGATGGGCTGATCTCACGGATACTCCAGTCATTGCCGCACACATAATAGTCTGTGGTAAACTGTCCGTTTCCGTCTGTGGTATAGGTGTCGATCAGTTCCTCGCCCTTATAGATGCCATAAACTGCTCCGGCAAGGGAAGCATCCCCCTGGGGTGTCCCGGTTTCAGCGTCTGTCTTTGTGACAGTTACATTGAATTTTTTGAGGATGTTGGTAAAGCTGCGCTCTGTGACCTTGTTCCATTCCACCGGAGCGGTCTGGCTTGCCGGAACCACATAGCGGATAGCGGTATCTACTTCCTCAAGGACATACGGAGTATCGCCGCTGATCAGGATATTTTCAAATTTTGCCACACCCTCGGCATCGGTCACAGCATACTCATCTACCGGTAAACCGCTTAATGATGTTCCGTAAAGGTGGAACGTCACGCCCTCAACCAGACTGTCCTCGGAAGTTTTTACAACCTCAAGGCTTCCTCTTTTCAGCGTATTATTGAAGTTAACTGTGGTGGTCTTGCCACCGATCAGCGTAATGGTCTGGGTTTCCTGCGGCTCATACTTATCAATGGACTGTTCCGTAATGGTGTAAGTGCCGGGGAACAATCCCTCCACGGTCAGATTACCATTTTCGTCTGTGGTAACGGTTTTGTTGAAGTTCTCGCCCTTGATCGTAAAGGAAATTCCTGCAACAACTCCGTCCTCAGAAGTCTTTTTCAGTGCGATTGTACCGGTAGGTGTCTCCACATTCAGATATGCCTTTACTGCATCTGCATTTTCCACACCGGTCACAACATCCTGCAGGCTGGGATCACCATAGGCGATCAGTTTTGCGCTGCTGCTGACCGTTGGCACATTGCTTCTTGTGGCGGTGATCCTTACCGAACCGTCAAAGGCTGTTTCGGATGTGATCGTCAGCTTGTTGCCGGATTTGGACACACGCACTTTACTGTCGGATGTGGCAAAGGAATAGTCTGCAAGGACACCATTGTTATCCGTCAGTGTCATGGTGTATTTCCCATCCTGATAGGAAAGCTCTTTTGTAATGTCATCCGCACCACCCGACATAAAACTCGGAATGGTATTGTGTTTGGACAGCAGAGAAACGATCTGGTTATACACCTCGGCAGCACCGCTGTTTGGATAATTGGAACCAAAGTGCAGGCTGTACGCTTTCTGGCTTGTCTGCTGGTAAGCCCCTGTGGACTCACGGCATCCCGTCACAAATTCCCAGACAAGGGTCTGTGTGGCAAGCCATTTCTCATCATCACTTCCCGAAAGATGACTGCGGTTCCCCTGATAGCCATAGAGCAGGGCAAGTCCTACTGCTTTTTTCTGGCTGGAAGAAAGGGCATTCCATGTTTGGGAAGAATTTTTCTTGAGGGTATTGCCTGTTTTCAGCGGTACACCCGGCTGAATACAGAATGCATTATCACCGTCTACATACATACGGTACTTGTAACTGCCTGTTCCGCCTGCGGTATAACCGTCAAACACTGCACTGGAGTTATAGCGCATGGCATTTCCATTCCTGTCATAAGTGAAGTCAAAGGAAATCGTACCAATATCTCCCGCAGCAAATGCTGTTGTCGCTGGCAGCACAGAGAAGGTTGTGACCGCAGCCATGACAAGGGCCGCAGCCTTTTTGAATAATTTGGGGAATTTCATACATTACCTCCTACTTTTTGTTTGTGAGTTTCTTTACTAACCGAAAAAAGCAGTCTATAACGACTGCCAATTTTTTTCTTTCGGATAGTTTTGGTAGTAATTAGGGGGTGAGGTGTGGAGAGGGGGAAAGCGAAAATATGGCTATCCACACCAACGGACAGACCTCACCCTCGATGTGTGGCTATCGTTCCCGGTCTTTGTTCCGCTGCAGGTAGCGGTTGTAAAATTCCAGCGCCTTGACAACAAAATCCGATTCCCTGCCTCTGGGAACGCTCTTGGGAATGAGCTTGGTGATCCGTTCATCACGGAAAGCAGGTTTTTCCCCCTGGTTTGGCTTTTCTTCCTGCATGATCGACTGGATAACCTCATCTGTGAGTTTCCCGTCCTGCATGAACTTTTTCATTTTGATAGCCTGTGCAAGTGACGGGGTCGCATCGTTATACTGCATGGCTTCCAGAAGGGAATACTGCTGTTCATCGGACAGATAAGAGATTTCTACCGCCGGGCGAAAAGCAATCTGCCGTTCATCTACCATCTGCAAGATTTCAGGAACAAGCTCGGTCAATCGGATATACCTTTGGATTTGATTGCGGCTTTCTCCAACTTTTTCAGCTAACTCTGCATCAGAGCGTAACTTTGTCCCCACTGGGGACGAAGTTAAATCCCTTCTTTGGCCCTGTCTGTTCATTGCTTCCAGACGCATTTTATAGGCAAAGGCTTTCTCACTTGGTAAGATCGTTGATCTTTGCAGATTGGACTCGACCATCACAATAATGGCTTCGTCACGGGTCAGCTCCTTCACCTCGCATTTCAGAGTTTCAATCCCGGCAATCTCACATGCCTTTTTGCGCCTGTGACCGCTGATAAGCTCATACCGCCCATCCTCTTTCAGCCGAACCGTTGCCGGGGTCATCACTCCATTTCGCTTGATGCTCTCAACAAGCTGTTCCATATCCTCGTCCAGTAAAACTTTGAACGGATGATCTGGAAACTCATCAATCTCCGCAATAGGAATGTCCCGTATCTTACTCAGTTTGGCTTCCGCACGGCTTTCGTCCGTCTGGAAAAGGTCATCGTATGCGGTCAGCTCGATTTTGTGTCCGTTGCTTCTCGCCAATTTCTGCCACCTCCTTTCCTAATTGTTCATAGGCAGCGGCTACCTTTCCGCTTTTGTCATAAGCAAAAATACTCTTTCCCTCTGCGGTAGCTTCTACCGCACGGATAGAATGGGGGATTTCGGTATCAAAAACCTTGATTCTTTGCCCGTATGCACTTTTCACCGAAGCGGTAATTTCTTTTGAAATGTTGGTGCGGGGCATTACCATTGTCATCAAGATACCGTCTATCCGCAGTTTGGGATTGATCTGCCGCTTGACCATAGAAACCGAGCGAAGCAACAGCTCCAGACCTTTCGCAGAAAGATAGTGGGGCTGTGTTGGGATAACCACACTGTCAGCTGCCGCCAGAGCATTGATGGTGATCATGCCAAGAGAGGGCATACAGTCAATCAGTACATAGTCGTAATTCTTTTTGACCTCATTCACATAGGTTTTCAAGACACGCTCACGGCTCATGGCATTGATCAGCCTGACTTCAAAGCCAGACAGCTCAATATTGGACGGAAGCAGATCCACGCCCTCATGGTGATGCAGGATGCCTTGTGAAACATCAAAGGCTTTATCGTCGATAATACTTTGCATCATGGTGGAGAGGGTTATGGGAATGTCATCTGGTCTGCTGTACCCCAAGGCCATAGTTAAGTTGGCCTGTGCATCCGCATCAATCAGCAGGACTTTCTTTCCTTGCTGTGCCAGACTAACACCCAGGTTGACTGCTGTGGTTGTTTTACCCACACCACCTTTTTGATTGGTCAGAGCAATCACTTTGCAATTTGACATAGGTGCGTCCTCCTTTCTTTTAGATTTAGCCGCTTTGTCAGGGCGGCTATGTAAGGTTCCTCAGAACGCAAAAAAGCCGACTGGCTTTTATACCAATCGGCTATGTAAACAATATTTAATTTTTAAGGTTTAACTTATATTTGTAAGGCTCAAAACCAATTCACTTTCTCATCTCTAAATTGGGGAATATCGCTTTCTTCGTATGGATTATAGTTATTTAGATTACATCCAAATTCTTTTAGTTCTTTTATTTTGTTGTCTTTTGTCCATACAACTAAAGAAATCCCATCAAACTCTTCAAAATTTCCAGTATTCATTTTATTTTTGAAATACCATTCCACAATGGTTTGGTTGTCCTTATGGAAAAATTGCTTAATGTCCCATATAAGAACTTTTCCACGAGTATTCCATTCATTGAACCAGTGCTTTAACAGTTCTCTATTTTCGTATTTAGGCCCCCAGCTTTCAATATAGATGAGATCGTCTGTAAAGATATCATCAATTCCTAAATCTTGTTGATTAAGCCACATATCAAACCATAATCGAATAATCTTTTCTCTTTCATCCATATGATAGGAACCTCCAAATAAATATTCACTTCTTATTATATAACTTTTAGGAGCGCTTTCAACTGATTTTTAGCTTCTTAACTGGTGCATTGATTACCTTGAAAATTAGTTCATCGACACAATCTGTATATCGGCCTTGTTGGATCAACAGATTTTTCAATTCTACAAGGCTTTGAAGTAAAAGACTTCTATCATGGCTATCCACATAAACATGAAATGTTTTTTCTCTCATACGATGCACCTCCTTACAGCATCATTATACGAGAAGCGGTGTACCCCCTCAAATATGCCAGCAAAAGGACGAAATAAACTTCAAAAAAATGCCTTTTACTCGGTAACATTCGCCCATCCAATTAGCAAGGTTTTTTGCATGATTTTTCGGCAAATTAGCAGGAGAGGCAATTTGATTAGCAAAAATCGAAATTTTTCTGCTAATCATTAGCAAGCTAATCGGTGACAAAAATCAATCGTTCGAGTTCACCATGGTCACTTCCGATTAGCAAAAATGCTTCCTGCTAATCGCTGTTTGTTATGTGTTCGATTTTTCTTGGGAAAAAGAAAACGCCGAAAACCTTGAAAAATCAACGTTTTCGGCGGAGTTTTTGGCGTCGCTAAGAGGATTTGAACCTCCGACCTACCGCTTAGGAGGCGGTCGCTCTATCCAGCTGAGCTATAGCGACATCTAGAAAATCTATATTTAATTTTACTTGTTACCGGTTCCCTTTGCCTCCAAGGTGTATGTTTCAACACTTTCTTAGGAGGCGGACCCTCTATCCAGATGAGGTACAGGGACATTTGTGAAATATCTTGGTTTTTGTTTGAAATTGCTAGGAATAAGGCCTAAGGTGAGCGAAGGCTGAAAAGACCTGTAGTATATCCTTTTAACTGCAAGGATAACTGTAAAATATCCCGTATCCAATCAGAAACGTAATTTCTACTTGTTTCTGATTGGATACAATCTTATTATGGGATAAAAATAAATGCCGTCTTTAGTATTATACCATAATCTTTTATAATGAAAAGATGATAAACGCAAAAATTAAACGGATATAATTCGAAATAATCAGCTTCTGCATGAGAAAAGCAGAACAGTAAGAGTATACACCGTTCTGCCTGTTTTTAAACATCAGGATAGGGAATGCTGTCTCGCATTGTTTGGCTGAGGACGAAGGCCGGGAATCCATGGCAGTAAAAGCATTAGGATTTGACGTACGAGAATAGCGGATAGCGCCAGTATTGCGGTCAGGATAAGGAGTCGAAAGGATAGTAACGTGATATGAAGCAGATTATGAAATAATAGAATGGCTAATATGAATCCTGCAGTCATGCAAATGCAGATCAGCGTCCGCAAACGATTCAAGGGACGTGAGGAATGGTATACAGCCAGCATGGAAATAACTGCAACACATACATACATCATTGTAACCGCCTCATCATAGCGGATGGAAAAGCCGTCACTCATGAACTCAATAGCCAAAAAGCTGTATACAATGGCAATCGCGTTGGGTAGCGCATTGCGGAGTACGGTGGAAAGAAAATCACCATTCACTTTCCTGTGATCCGGTTCCAGCATGGTAAGGAAGGATGGAAAGGCTTCTATTGCAAGATCAATCAGGGTTATCTGAATCGGGATGAATGGAAAAGGAAGATTCATAACAATACAGAGGACTGATAGCAGGATGGAATATATGGTCTTAATAAAGAACACTCCGGCAACTCTTGTCGCGTTATTCACCACGCGGCGTCCTTCCTTCAGAATCATCGGCAAAGCTGAGAAATCGGAATCCAGCAATACAATTTGTGACATCTGCTTAACAGCATCACTCCCCTGTGCGATTGCAATACTGCAATCCGCTTCCTTCAATGCAAGCATATCATTTACACCATCACCACTCATTGCGACTGCGTGACCCTTTTTCTGCAATGCCTGTACAAGCAGCTTTTTCTGTAACGGAGTTACCCTGCCGAATACAGCATACTGTTCAGCAAGCTGCTCAATAACGAATGGATCATCACCGATTCCACTCATATCCAGGCAGGCATTCCAGTTATGAAGTCCTGCCTGCCTGGCGATAGCGGAAACCGCAGTTATATGATCACCGGATATGATTTTGATATTCACATCCTCCTCCCGAAAAAACTGCAGCGTTTTTTCTACATGCGGACGTATGGTATCGGTAAAGATGACAGCATACAAGGGTTGGATGATTGGGAGTGGCGCATCCTTGTCGATCACCTGAGCACATCTGCCGATCACAACCATTCGCTTACCTTCTTCCATAATAGCAGAAAAGGAAGTATCCAGCTTCTCCAGCAGCTTTTCCGGCGCTCCCATAACCAGAGAACCATAGCCTTCAAAATATGCGCTGCTCCATTTGCGAAGCGAGGAAAATGGAATCCTCGCTTTCGGCTCATGTAGCGCACAGGGACTGATCTGCGCACAAAGCGCCTGATAGGTTGCATTGTTATCGTCGCTGTAGTGTAAAAAGGAGCGAATATATTCCATATCTGTTTCCGCTTCATCGCAAAGGGGAAGCAGTGCTTCCACCTTTAAATCTCCGGTGGTAATGGTTCCTGTCTTATCCAGACACAATGTGTCGACATTGGCCAGTGTTTCCAGTGAATACAGATCCTGTATAAGAACCTTATGCTTTGCCATGCGGCTTACTCCCGCCGCCAGGGATACACTGATCAAAAGAACAAGACCCTTGGGAAGCATTCCCAGCAATGCAGCGGAGCTTGTGATAACACTTTCCTGTATGGAATCTCCCCGAAATCCCCAGGCCTCCAGAAACAACAAAATACCTAAGGGAATAATTGCATAACCACTCAATCTTGTAATACGCTTCATGGCATTTAACAGCCGGGAATTAACTGCACGGACTTCCTTTACCTCACTGGCGATACGATTTGCGTAATTCTCCTCACCGACATGGATAATCCGTGCATAACATTTTCCGGATATTATGGAGCTTCCGGATAAAAGCTGATCCTTTTTGCGTTTATGAATGGGATCGGATTCACCACTTAATAAGGCTTCATTAACTTCAGCCTCTCCCTGTATAAGGACGGCATCACAGACAATTTGTTCACCGCTGGACAGAACCATGATATCATCCACAACGAGATCCTGAACATCTACACTGCATACTACACCATCCCGCATGACGGAAACCTTTTGCCGCATAAGCAGGGAAAGGTCATCTACCAGCTTCTTCGCATGCAGCTCCTGCAGAATGCCAATTACGATATTGCAGATAATCACAGCTAGAAAAAATAAATTCGACCAGGCATTTACCAGCACCAGTCCCAGTGCAATCAATATATTAAGCAGATTAAATAGGGTGCATATGTTTTCTTTGAAAATCTGCCCGTGAGTCTTCGTAATAGAATGCGATACGCTGTTTCTCTGATGATTTCTTATGCGTTCTTCTACCTGCTTCTGTGTAAGTCCTTTGATGGCTGTGTTCGTAACTTCCATTTCATCACCTAAACTTTCTTTATTGTCTATTATGGCCAATAATCGTTAAGATTCTTTTCGTATCTTCTTAAGAATGTATAAACTTTTTGTTATGTGAGAGGAAATTTGTTGTTTTCTTAAAAAAAACAAAAATTAAAGTGCATAAACACAAAGTCTTTGGCAATTCTGTTATAATAAACTTGTATATATGAGGTGAGTGGAATGAATAATGATAAGAAAGCAAGGCGTCGGCATCAGAGAATCTGTGAAGTGCTCCAGGAGCAGGAGCATATGCAGGTTCTTGAGCTGTGTGAGCTGTTTCATGTCTCACCGGCAACGATTCGAAACGACCTGACAGTACTAGAAAAAAAGCAGCTGCTGAAACGTATTCCCGGTGGTGCGGTAAGTATTGGAAGAATGCCGCAAAATACTATTTTTTCTGCCAGAGAATCGCTCCATATGGATCTGAAGGATAAGATGGCCGACTACGCCGTTGCGCATCTGATCAAAGAAGGGATGAATGTGGCATTGGATGCCGGTACCACCTGCTGTGCTATTGCAAAGAAGCTGGCAGACGCATCCTGCCGCTGTACGGTTATCACCTATTCTCTTCCTGTAGCCAATGCCCTTGTTCATTGTGAGCATATAGAGGTGTTTTTAATGGCCGGACGGCTGGATAAGAAGCACGAATCGTTCCATGATGATGTGGCAGTTGAGGCAATGAAGCGAATGAACAGTGATGTATTTTTTCTTTCACCCAACGGAATCGATCCGATTGCCGGAATCACCAGCTCTGCAACCGATGAAAATATAATGAAGCGCATGATGCATGAGCATGCAGAGGAAACAATAGTTTGTGCAGATCACAGCAAGTTTTTCAAAAAGGCATTTAAAACGATCTGTCAGCTGTCAGATATCAAGGGAATTTTGAGTGACAGTAAGCTGAGCGGGGAGATACAGCAGAGATACAGCTCCATGGGTGTACGCTTGTATCTGGCAGAGAAATAAGACCGATATGAAGCTTTGGCTTCTGATGAAATGCACTGTTTCAGGAAAACAAAAAGGGAATCCGCCAATTGTGTTAACAATAGAATACGGATTCTTAAATGAGAAAGCAGCCGCAAACGTTTGCATTCCTCAGTATTCATAATCAACAGTTGCACTGCCACTTCGCACGGCATGAATATAAGGCTTTACCTTTTCTACATGGTAGGTGTTTTTCTGATAGTCCTCCAATGCCTGCCGATCATCCACCACAAGCTCCAGAACGACATCATAAGAACGCTGGGAATGCAGATAGTCAATTCCGACCTGCACCTCCCGCAGAAATGGAATCTGCTCCTTCATGGATAAGAACAATGCCTTCACTTTCTCACATTGCTCGATGGAATTATCCTTCATTTTCACAAACAGTATGTGCTTTACCATAACTTCCTTTTCCTCCTTATGATTTGAATTTTACTTCGATGCTGTACTGCTCTTTGATTTCCGGTATCATATTGAAGAATTTACGGATTGCGGATTGCGATTTTGTCGCCGCCTCACTGAGCAGCCCGTTTTCCACTGCTTCATCCGCTACCTTATCCTTCTGCTGAGTTGCAAATGCCGTATAGTCCTCAATGCTGATCGGATTGAAAATATTCTTTGTTTCATCATATACCTCTATGCTCTTCTCATCGATGATATTACTCAGAATTTCAACCTCCGGCAGTAAAACGGTTATCGTTTTTCCTTTTACATCAACCTCGGCCTGATCCATTCTCACACCGGCCTTCAGCTGTCCTGCATACGTAAGCAGAAAGCTTTTTTTTGTCAACGGGATATTCCATCCGTTTAAGGTCAGTGAATTCTCAAATTTCCCCACCTTCGTATAATTATATTCCATGACGGCAAGGTCATTGACCTCCTGCAGCTGCTGTGTCAGTGCTGTTGATGTGATTTTCGGTTCACTTTGTTTTCCTCCGAAAACGGTTCCTGCAAAGAAGATGACCGCAGCCAGTATACAGATGGCCACAACGCCGCCGATAGCTTTCTTTGTTTTTCCAAGGGTATCCAGTATTTTCATTCTCTACCTCCCGCTATAGGTAAAATTATATCATATTTGACAGATGAAGCCTATATGCGATATTCTTACATTTTTCTTTCTGCCGAACCTGTGTTTAGCCCGCAGCTTCATTATGAATGCCGGTGAAAATTTCTTATGACTTTTTTGCAGTACAAGCTTTCTTTTCCTATCTGTTCGTGATACCATAGGGATACGCATGGAGGGATCGTATGCTTTTTTCTATTAAATATGTACATAGACTAAAATGGAATGGTCTGTATCAATCATTGATGTGGAGCTGCTTTGGTATAATGTTTATGCTTCTGTATCCGGTTAGTCCGGATTTGATGACGTTTATCGGAGGCGTTATGCTGCTGTTTCAGGGTGTACCGCAGCTTATTTTATTTCTGGAGGAGGACGAGCGTTTTCTGATTTCACTACTATCCCTGGTAGAGTGTCTGCTGGTCAGCTTTCTGGGGGTGTGGATGCTGACGAATCCGGAGGAGGTTTATGACACACTGCCGGCTGTTCTGGCCTTTGTCACCTTTCTGCATGCTTTCAGCAATTTGATTATTACAGGTAGAATACGGCATCTGCAATATTCAAAATGGTGGATTGCTGCGCTTGTTACGGCTGCGAAGATGATAGCTACAGCTGCACTTGCCTTACAATTTCATTTACATAGTGAATTTATGGTTGTGGGAACCGGAATTTGTATGCTTCTCGATGCTGTTAGTGATATTTGGATGTGGAAAAAGCTGGAGGCATTGATCATTCAGGATATGGGAATATAATGTGCGGAAATCCCGCACTTTTTTTGAATCATTTTCAGAGCGTTAACTACTTCAAATTGTTCAATGCCTTTGTAATGCTGTATTCTAAACGTTTTAGAAACCCCTTTTTTAGGGGTATTTTTCGTATCTCCACTATTCTTTAAATGTGATAATATGTAGAAGTAAAGGGAAGGACAGTAACAAAACAGGCAGAAGCTGGGGGAAGAAGAGAAGTAAGGAGAGCTGAGTCATGTGTGTAAGAAGATATGAGGATAACTGGGGAGAACTGAAGGGGAAGCTGATGGAGCGGGATGTGCTGGAGGTGCTGTCGTTCAGTGCATTTGCACAGGATGAAAGCGACCTGGAGGAGAAGCTGCGCTACTGTGGAGAAAAGGATATCCACATACAGGTGAAGGATGCACGGATAACACCGGATGTGTATCTGGACATCCTGTATCTGATGAAGCGTGAGGAGAAAAAGAAGCGGGAAGAGCAGAAGAAGGCACAGTATGAGGGGATCGTAAAGGCGCTGGAAAAGAAGAAAGAGGGAGCGGGGAGCTATGGAAGACCGCGTGCAAGCCTGCCGGAGGATTTCCGGGAACAGGTGGAATACTGTCAGAAGAACCATATCCCGCTGGAGACCTACCGCAGAAGGACCTCACTGAAAAAGGCCACCTTTTATAAATATGTAAAGGTGCTGCAGAGCGAGCACGAACATACCTTTTAGCATCATAAGAAATAAAATAACAGTCGATTTACAGAAACGTATGCAATCCTGTAAACCGGCTTTTCATTTTAGCCGCTGCATTGAAAAAGAACACAGGCAGTTTCGATGCTTGAAGGAAAACCTCTATCATACAGCTTGTTTCTATAAATATAGAGATAAATATAAAGGTGAAAACACGGATGCGGTCCTTTGATGCATCATCTTTTATAAAATCAACATGGTGTTAAAATATACGGATTATACAAATGTCAAGTTTTGTGATAAAAAAGTGAAATTAACCGATAAATAAAGCGTTTTTTTGCCTTTTTTGTATTTTGATTATTATGCCAAAATGATATATTTATACATATATCAGAAGACTGTAATTCCTTGAAAGGGGGATGCTTATGGGCTGGTATCAGAAACAGAAAAGAATATATGAATCCAGACAGCAGAATCATGTACATGATCTGCCAGAGGATGAAGTGGTTCATTCAGAACCCAAGAAGGAGGATATGACTAAAATGGAAGAAAACAAAGATGCGCAGCAACCTGTAAAGCCGCAGGAAAGTGCTTCTCTGATTGGAGAACATACAGAAGTAACAGGTGATGTCAGTACGGATGATGACCTGACAATTTACGGTCGTGTAAAGGGGAATATCAAATGCAGCAAGCGTATTCAGATATATGGGAGTGTGGAAGGCGATATCCTCTGTCAGGATGCCTCTGTTATACAGGCTGAAATACATGGTAATATTGAATGCAAAGAAACACTGAAGATATCACAGGAAAGCACAGTGGAAGGAAATATCACAACGACTGCATTGGAAAACGGCGGAGCTGTTCGCGGAGATATTCATGCGGGAGGGCATATTCGCCTGAGTGAAAAATCACAGGTGAGCGGTGATATCACAGCCGCATCCATAAGTGTTGATCAGGGGGCAGTTATACAGGGCTGTGTTATGATTGGCATCCAGGATACAAACGGCGCACAAAAGGAAGCGTAAAAGAAGCCTGTTCCTGACAAGACGGTTCTTTCCTGCATTATGATGTTAGTAAAATGGAGAATACAGGTTCTATTGATGCATGCTATAGTATTGAATTCTCCATTCCTTCCTTGTATCCACAATCGAGTAAAACCTGACGAGGCTGTCAGGATTTTTTGTTGCTTTAAAGCATTCCAAAACCAAGCATGTATCTGTGGAGCAGCATATCTGTACGTTTTGACGATTTCCTGTGAGAAATGCAATGATTAAAAAAATATAAGATATGTATCAAGTTACGCTGAAAAGCTTATCGTTGGGCAGAATTTTCTGTAAAATATGGGTATGTGATGATCCATCCCCAAGATGATCACATGTATCGGAAAGGAAGAGACTGCGATGCAGTCCCCCAACGAAAAAAGACGGCATCAGTAAATGTCCGCCTTTTTTTATATTTCATAATTTATCACAGAAAGCCTGCATCGATACCTGACTGGTGTCTATTTAACGCTCCAGCTTCACGATGACCAGTGTCAGCTGACCGTCCGTATTTGCTACATTGGAATTGTAATTGACGGTAAACGGGGTTGCCTGTGTCACCTCGATTATGAAATGACTGCTGCCTTCAGCTGTGTTCTGTGGGGAACCTGTTCGTGAATAAATACCAAATTCAATATGCGGTGCTCCGTTGTAGGCCGGGGTTATCTGCATATAGCCGGCTGTAGACAGTATTGTGCTGACCTCCAGTGAGATCTGATAGAAGCCCGGCTGCAGCAGCAGGGAAGTCGTGGAGGTTGATGTGATATTGCCGGTTGTATCCGCAATGCTTTGGTATAACGGCATTGGCTGAGCATTTTCAAAGGCTCTTGCAAAATCAGCAAAGCTGGCAAAGGACTGTGTTTCAATACCGCGTGGTCCGGTTGCTCCGGTAGCCCCAATCGGACCTGTGCTTCCGGTTGGTCCTGTTGGACCGATTGCTCCATCCGCTCCGGTTGGCCCTGTTGCACCTCTTAATCCGGTAGGTCCTGTCGGTCCCTGCAATCCTCTAAGTCCCTGTGGCCCGGTCGCACCCGTTGTTCCTGTCGCTCCGGTTGCACCATCTGCCCCTGTATTCCCGGTAGCCCCGCGTGGTCCGGTAGCCCCTGTTGCTCCGGTCATGCCGGTTGCTCCGGTCGCACCCGTCGGTCCATCTCTTCCATCTAAACCGGTTGGTCCGATGTTTCCCGTCGGTCCTGTGACACCGGGGGTTCCGGTAGGTCCCGTTGGTCCGATCAATCCCTGTGGTCCAGGACTTCCGGCAGGTCCTGTTGCACCCGTCGGTCCGGTAGCGCCATTTTCACCAGTTGCCCCTGTAGCCCCTGTGATGCCGGAGGCTCCGGTATTTCCTGTAGCCCCTGTTGCTCCCCGCGGCCCGGTTGGCCCCGTAGCCCCATCTGCCCCGGTATTTCCCGTAGCTCCGGTAGGCCCCGTCGGTCCGGTTACTCCAATGCCCGGCCCTGTCGGTCCCATAGGTCCTGTCGGACCTGCAGGCCCGCGAAAGCCCCTTGGACCTCTCGGCCCCGGACAACATGTATGGGAATAGGGTTCACAGCAGGTATCTGTTGGAATGTCCTCTTGCAGAGCATGCTCATCCTCACACACTGCATAGTTGTCTGTATAATCGTCATAATATTCATCCTGATATGTCATCTTTTCACCTCATCCTGTCGGATTTCAAATACTTCCTTATCCGTTTTATCCTATGTGTACAGGGACATTCTGCACATGGCAAATGCCCAGCAGTGAAGACGGTACCAGGAAAAGTGAGGATAAAAGCTGTTGGAAATACACTTTCACCGGATATGACCTGCTGTTGTGAAGATACCCCATGTCCGATATCCGACACCGCAGAATCAAAGCACAGAGCACCCCTTCTGTTTCGTGGGGAACAAGATGGAATAATACACAATACGCTGCTTATAATACAATTCCAGCAAAATATATTCTGAAAGGAAATGAATGAGAAAGCGTTTAAAAGGCAGGTGAGGAATATCGAACCGGCACCTGCCCTCTATGTACATAACTGCATGTAATGCTTGCGCTCACTTGGGGAGATATCACGTCCTCAGCTTTTTCTCCGCTCTTGCAAGCCCGTCCTCATAGCCTTCGATTTTCGTATACAGCCGCTTCAGGGTAGCCTGCATTTCCAGCACCCTTTTTTTCAGCAGGGTACGCTGTTCCTTCAAAATATCCAGCCGTGCCTGTGTGGAGGCATCTCCCTGCTGAAACAGCTCCACGTATTCAATCAAAGCTTCAGTCGGCAGTCCCGCACTACGCATGCATTTGATGAACGCAATCCATCCCAAATCCTTTTCACCGTAATCACGGATGCCGTCGGGAGTCCGCGGAACAGCAGGAAGCAGTCCGATTCTTTCATAATAGCGAAGCGTATCTACGGAAATTTCAAACATACGGCTTACTTCGGCAATTGTCATGATTGTACTTCCTCTATAAAGTATGTATCTGTTATCATATCACACAAAGAACCAGTGACTAGCAATACCATGGTAATGAATAACCATCAGCTTCACTAAATCACTTGGAGCACGCTTTAAGTCAATATAATTATTGCAGTATTGCGAAAACTGCTAAAGAATAAAGAGTTTCATAATATAAATTTTAAAAATATCACACATTATGAATCAATATGAATCAAAATAAATTAAAATGATATAAAAAGATTGACATCCTTTCTACATACTTCTATAATAAAATTGTAAGAAGGACACAGAAAAGGAGAACATGGAATGAAAACTACTGATCCTAAGAAAAGAGCACTGCTGGACGGTCTGAAAGACGGTCTGATCGTATCCTGTCAGGTACAGAAGGATGACCCTATCTATACCGATGACATCGTAGTAAAAATGGCGGAGGCAGCCAAATGGGCAGGAGCTGTGGCAATCCGCGCGAATTCTCCGGAACAGATCAAGGCAATTAAGGATAAGGTTGATTTGCCGATGATCGGTTTATGGAAAATCTGGCATGACGATACGGATGTTTTTATCACACCGACGATGGATGCCGCAAGAGCTGTGTGGGAGGCAGGAGCGGAAATCATCGCTCTGGACTGTACATCACAGATTACACATGAAAACACACAGGCATGGGATTTGATCAAAACCGTGAAACAGGAAATTCCGGAAGCTATTATCTTTGCGGATGTTTCCAACATGGAGGAAGCAGCACGCGCTGTGGAAAACGGTGCGGATATCGTTGCACCGACGCTGTACGGCTATACAAAGGAAACAGAGCATATCGAGGGTGCGGATTACCGTATGTTTGCGGAGATGTGCCGTACCTTCCGCGATGAAGCATTCGTCATGATGGAGGGACATATCTATACGCCGGAGGATGCGATGAAGTGCATTTATCTGGGGGCGCATTCTGTTGTCGTAGGAAGTGCCATCACCCGTCCGCATCTGACTGCAAAGCGTTTTGTCGATCTGCTTGGCGGCTATCAGGATAATTGGAGAGATGCAGAAAAGGCAAAGCACTGATCTCATGATATAAGAAAGGAAGGCACAGGAGTATGAAAAAGAAAATCAGTATTGACGGCGCGCAGAATGTTGAGGTATCCAAACCGATTCCGTGCGAAAAATCACCACAGGAACAGCTTGCCATCATGGAGGCCTATACACAGGCTCACAGGGATAGTGCCGCTCTGGATAAGGCAGAACGTGAACTTCGCTGCCTGCGTACTATTTTTCCTGCTCTGTTTCGAAGCATAGAGGATGATGATCTGCTGGCCGGACGTCTGGATTTTCTGCCGATTGGCTTTGGCAGTGTGACCAGCATCGGCGGTGTTTCCCATTACTGTGTTTTCCATAAGCTGCGCTCGTTTAAGGAACAGCTCGACAGCGAGGAAGAAAAGGCCAGAGTGGATGCTCTGTATGCCTATTGGGAGGAGCATGACACCAAGGCGATATATTGTGCAGATGTTTTAAATGAGTCCACCATCGGCCGCTTTATCGATTGCTCCTATCCGCTGATGGCAACTGCACGCTTATCTGGTATGATGCTGAATTACAAAAAGCTCATGGCATATGGACTGGAGGGGCTGAAAAAGCTGATCCGCTCACAGAAGCCCAATACCTTTTTAAACAGCTGTGTGGAAAGCTTAACGCTACTGCAGGAGGTTATCGACCGTCAGATTGAGCTGGTGCGGGAAGCAAAGCTGGATGCTGCGCGCAGCCGATTGCAGGATCTGGAGCTGATGGAACGCGATCTTGCGGTAATCCGCACACAGAAGCCTGCGACCTTTCATCAGGCGCTGCAGCTGTTCTGGATTTATGCCTTAGTGGCAGGGGTTATCAATTACGGTCGCATGGATGATGTGCTGGGGCCGTATCTGCAGCGTGATCTGGAGGACGATCTGATTACGGAGGAGGAAGCGTACCGGTATCTGAAGTCTCTGTGGAAAATGATTGAGAACCGCCGTACAACGGTAAATGGACGTATCATCGTCGGCGGAGAAGGAAGAGAGCATCCAGAGGAAGGCGATACCTTTGCGCGTATCTGCCTGCGTGTCTGTCGGGATACCCGCTACGTGGAGCCGCAGTTTACGCTGCGCTTCAGTAAAAATACCCCGGCGGATATCATGGATATGGCATATGACTGCATCGGATCCGGTGCAACCTATCCGACGCTGTACAATGATGATGTCAATATTGAGGCAGTCATGTACGGCATGCGTGTATCCCGTGAGATAGCGGAGCAGTATGTTCCCTTCGGCTGTGGAGAATTCGTGATTCAGGGAAAAAGCGTCGGTACACCGAATACCCTTTTAAACCTGTTGAAGCTTCTCAATATCACCTTAAATGCAGGGATTGATCCAATGGATGGCAAGGCGAAAAACGGTCCGGTTTCCATACCGGAGTGCAGTGCGTTTACCACCTTTGATGAACTGTATGATACCTATAAGGAGCTGCTGGATTATTATTTTGACCTCAGTGTGGAGGCACAGAAGCATTCCTATGAGGTGATGAATCAGGAGGCAAGCTTTCTGTTTACCTCGATCCTGATGGATGACTGTATCACCCGTGGAAGGGCATTGCTTGACGGTGGTGTACAGATTCTGGGCGGTACCAATGAAACCTATGGAAACATCAATGCCAGTGATGCTCTGTATGCGATCCGTAAGCTGGTATATGAGGATAAGGTATACACACTACAACAGCTGCATGAGGCACAGCTCGCAGATTTTGAAGGCTATGAGCAGCTGCGAAGAGACCTGCTGCATGCAGACAAATATGGAAATGACAAGCCGGAATGCGATGCACTTGCCAATGATTTATATGAGTTTGTCGCTAAGGGAATACGGCAGCGGGGCATTGACGCGGGTCTTGGCTATTATCTGATTGTTATTTCCAATAATCAAACGAATACAGACTGGGGTCATCAGACCTTCGCCAGTCTGGATGGACGGAAAACGGGTGTCTTTATGAATCCTGCGAATAATCCGCAGGGCGGCGCCGCAAAGAGCGGACCGACAGCCTGTTTGAATTCCCTAAGCAGATTTCAGGCAAAATATCATGGCGGCAGTGTGCAGAATATCAAATTCACACCGCGCATGTTCAATGAGGATCGGGATAAAATCCGAATCCTGTTTGATACGTATTTTAAGAAGGGCGGCTGCCAGCTGATGGTGACCGTTGTGGATCACGGCGTACTGGAGGATGCGCAGAAGCATCCGGAAAAGTATCCGGATCTGATTGTGCGTGTAGCCGGCTACAGTGCTGTCTTCGTGAATCTTACCAGAGATATTCAGGATGAGCTGCTGAGCAGGATGCTGTATGATTAACGTCACGAATATTGAGCGCTTTGCGACTCATGACGGTCCGGGTATTCGCACAACACTCTTTCTGAAGGGATGTCCACTGTTTTGTCCATGGTGCGCCAATCCGGAGACACAGAGTGTGAAAAGCACAATGTTTCACAATGCCGTGCGCTGTGTTGGCTGCCGGTTGTGTGAGCGGGCATGTCCGCATCAGGCCATCACGTTTGCGCAGGGAAACTTCACGTACAGGGAAGACCGCTGTCAGCGCTGCGGTGCCTGTGAACAGGTGTGTCTGCAGGATGCCATAGCATTTCAGGGAAAGGAAATGACGCTGGAAGCGATTATGGCGGAGCTGTGCAGGGATCGGGACTATTATGAAAACTCCGGCGGCGGTATCACCTTCAGCGGTGGTGAACCGTTTGTTCAGCAGGAAGCATTATGGGAGCTGCTTCGTGCCTGCAAGCAGGAGGGCTTTCATACCGCCGTGGAAACGACCGGTAACTACTCCAGCGATTTGCTGATACGCATGATGCCGCTGATTGATCTTTTTCTATTTGACTTCAAGCATCCGGATGATACCATTCTGCATACGGTTACCGGTGCGGATGGAGCTTTGATTAAGGAAAATCTGCGTTATCTTCTCAAGGTGGATCCACAGAAGGTAATTGTACGCATTCCCGTCATACCGGGGTTCAATTATGAAAAGGACACACTGGAATCCGCATTGCGATATCTGAAATCCATTGGTGTCTGCGAGGTGAATCTTCTCCCGTACCATACACTGGGAAAGGTGAAATACGAAAAGATGGGAAAACCGTATACCTTATCGAATAAAATGCTGCAAAAAGAGGATCTGATGTGTTATCTGGAATATGCCCGACAACTCGGTATGCAGGCAAATATCGGCGGATAGGGGTGCAGTTCTGTAAAAGCAGACGGCACATCATGATGCAACGCGAAAACTGCCGGAGCAAATCCGGCAGTTTTCCACAGGAGGATGTGACAGAAGAAAAATTCATGGTTTTCTTCAAAAGAAACTTTTGGTATACTGAATACGTGAAAGAGAAAGAGGGTTCGATATGTTAGCAGAAACAGCAGTGAAATATTATCATATGGGATACAACTGTGCGGAAAGCATCATTCGCGCAGGCAATGAGGTGTATGGTCTTGACCTGCATGACAGGGATATGAAGATGACAGCAGCCTTTGGCGGCGGCTTTCAGATTGGGGATGTATGCGGTGCCCTGTGCGGTGCAGCCTGTGTAGTCTCCGCTCGCTATGTGGAAACAAAGGCACACGACTGTTCTTTTCTTAGAACACTGACGCAGAAGCTGGTCATAGCATTTCAGAATAAAATGGGTTCCCGTCTTTGTGCGAAAATTAAACCGGTGTATCACAGCAAGGAAAAGAAATGTGAGCATACGGTGGAAACTGCCGCAGCCATTCTGGAGGAGGTCATCCGGGAATGGGATGAGGAAAGAAATGGCATACAGGGATAGTAAGGTATCTTTTCCGCTTTAAGGTATTCTCCTGAAATCAGCTTAATCAAAAGGATCAGGTGCATCGGCTTATCGATGTGCTTGATCTTTTACTGTTTCTAAGTATGCAGTCCTCTTCCTTTGAACAGGAATCGGATGAAGGAGAAGCTGTTTGCATTTTACTTGTCTTTTTTCAATATTGCGCATATTCTGAATATAGGAGATGATGCTTATGAAGGAAGGAACTCTCGTATATTACCTGGATGAGGGGCAGATTCATGATGGACATGTTATCGATGTGGAAACCAAACAAAACGGCTTCGTGTTCAGTATTGACAGCTATGGAGAATGCGGTGGTTTCTGCCGTATTGATTCTGCACAGATCAACCGCACGGTGTTTGAGGATTTTGAGGAAGCGAAAAAGCACTTAAGATAACATGCGGCTGTTGTACAGCCTGTCACAGCTGCTTTCAATGGGGGTGTTCCGCTTTGTCTGATTGAAAATTTCTTGGCGTATGCGGAATGTCTGACAACTGCTGCCTTTTTTTTCATGCCCGCAGCGCGGTATCATAAAGAAAAGCATACCGACGGACGGATACTACTCACACTTAGGAGAGCACAAAAAAATCAACCGATGTGTATTCACTGTGGTTGATTTTTTTGATTCATTCTTTGCAGTAGGGAAAGCAGTTATTTCCTGCCTGTCTGCTTCAATGCCTGCATGGTTTCATCAAAGGGACAAATCATATTACTCAGTCTGCTGATTTGCGCGGCCAGTGTGTATTTAGTGGAAAGGGGAATCTCCCCGCCCTTTTGAAATGTCGCAAGCTGCTCCTTTTGCACTCCTGCCGTCGCAGCTACAAAGGATAGCGGCAGCTTATATTTTTCTACCAGAACATTCAGCAGTGCCTTCACAATATCGTCATTATCCACCCTCCATGCAGGAAGGGTGATGAAATTGGATACAAACGAACAGATCATTGCCTGTTCCTGCTCTGTATGCTTTGTTACGTTTACACTGATTCCCATTGCCTGCAAAACAGCTTTCATATCAATGCCGTTTACCTCTTCCGCGGTTTGCAGGATGTCAAATAATTCCATATCATAAGCCTCGCTTTCGTAATGCTTTCGTATGCAAGTATGTGCAGGATAAACAGATATATCCAGCAGCATTCCTCTGAACGCAGTCATCTACAGTTTAGCGTAGTAGACAATAAAAATGAAGTAAAAAATACCATCGGTTTCTTAAGTTATGTTAATCGGTGACAGGAAAGTATACGGCTGAAGCTGCTTGTAAATAGAAAGAAATCAAGGATGAAAAGAAATATGGCTGCATTCATGCCTGTAAGGTACACAGAGTGCGCCGTAGGGTGAACAGAGTATCCCCCATCTGTTCATCGACCACTGAGATGGGCGTATTCTGCCTGCTTTTTAGATAAAATCCCTTTTAACGTGAAAAATAGAAAAAGTTATCAAAAATTTGCGGATTTTTTAGGAATTTGACAGATTCCATACGTATAGAAGGGGGTAAGGAGCCCTTACAGAATGGAGGACATAAAAATGTCAAATGCAATGAATCAACTCAACTACAGTAACGATCTATTTTTTAAGTACACCCTTTCCCGCGAGGATGAAGGCTCTGTGTACGCCCGCAACACCATCATTGAACGTGTTACCGGTATCAGGGTAAAGGAAAGCACCGTACTCAATCCCAACCTGGATCCGGACATCATCGGAAAGAAGCGCATCATTCTGGATGTCCACGTGAAGGATGAACAAAATCGTCATTTCAATATCGAGATGCAGACGACCTGTAAGGGAATAGCGGAAATGATGCGTTTTGAATTTTACGGAGCCAGAGCGTTGAACAATCAGCTGAAAAGCGGTGAGTTTTATGATCAATTAAAGCCGGTTTATCAAATCATATTCATCGATGAGTATGCATGGAACAACAGAAATCTGATCAATCAATATCAGATGCGCAATGAGCAGGGAGAAGATGAAAGCGGATATCCGCTCATCCTTCGTACCTTTGTTCATACGCCGGCAATCAATGACATCGTAAAGAAGAAAATGCAGAGGCTGAATGACTTTGAACAACTGGTATACCTGTTTGAAAATAATGAAAAAAATGATATACTGAAGTCGAAGGAAAGGCTGGTGAAGGTATTCATGAACAAGTATGAGGAAATGCAGAAGGATGATGAGCTGTGGTCAACGGCTATGGCGATTCAAATGGGAGAAGCACGTTACCGCAACGGCTTGCGTGACAGCTTTGAAGAGGGAAAAGCTGCCGGAAAAATGGAAGGAAAGATAGAAGGCAGGATGGAAGGAAAGATAGAAGGTAGGATGGAAGGAAAGATAGAAGGCAAGTTGGAAGGAGAAAGGCAGCTCTTACACAAACTCATAGAAATGAAATATCATGAGGATTGCGCTACGTGGCTGCAGGCATTAACTGAGGAGCAGATGCATATCGTATCCACTTTACTTCTGGAATGTGATACCTTCGAGGCTGTCAAAAAGCAATTAAATAAAACTGATACGAAATAAGTTATTCTATACATAATAATTGTGAATTTCTTTTCTATACCGTAAACGAAAGGTTCTCAGCACATGAAGTGCTGAGGCTTTTCATATTGTTCATACAAATGTCATATTTCTCTATGTGGCTGATAATATTGAAAAAAGGGAAAGAAAATCCAAAGTTGAATGAGTTGAATGACTTTGAACAGCTGCTGTATCTGTTTGAAAATAATGAAAAAAATGATATACTGAAGTCGAAGGAAAGGCTGGTGAAGGTATTCGTGGATAAGTATGAGGAAATGCAGAAGGATGATGAGCTGTGGTCAACGGCTATGGCGATTCAAATGGGAGAAGCACGTTACCGCAACGGCTTGCGTGACAGCTTTGAAGAGGGAAAAGCTGCCGGAAAAATGGAAGGAAAGATAGAAGGCAGGATGGAAGGAAAGATAGAAGGTAGGATAGAAGGCAAGTTGGAAGGAGAAAGGCAGCTCTTACACAAACTCATAGAAATGAAGTATCATGAGGCTTGCGCAACGTGGCTGCAGGCATTAACTGAGGAGCAGATGCATATCGTATCCACTTTACTTCTGGAATGTGATACCTTTGAGTCACTCAGAAAACGATTAAATAAATCTGACAAGAAATAAGCTGTCTGTAATTTAAGAGAAATTTTTATATGTATTTTTGAATTATTCGCATAAACACTATACTTATAAGCAATTTTATAATTGCAAAAACATTCATTTTACCTGGATATGCCACGATTGAATGAGCCTTGATATGACAATAAAACCGATAAGGGAGATAGCACATAAAAGGGTTCTTTCTAACTTTAGGGTGTTTGCAAAAGGGAGACTTCAGCTTCTATTGATAACTACAATCGTATGGAACTCTCCCTATTTCAAGTTTACCCACAATCGAGAAAGAACCCATAAAAGCTGTGTATCTCCCTTTATTCTTGCAATCTAATATTTCTCTGACTGCCTTTTCATCTCCGCTAGTCACTCTGCAAATGAGGTCATAAGAGGGATAACCATAATCTTTTTTCATTTGTCCTATTTCCTTGCGTTTAATAACTGCTGTGATTTTTTCAGTCCTCTATCCCGTCTACTGTTGATAGCGGAACGCGGTACATGACACAGTTCTGAAATTTCTCTGTCACTCATATCTTGAAAGAAATGCAACAAGATAGTACTACGCTGTTTTTCTGTTCACTCTTTCGATGCTGTACTTAATTTTTGATCAGATATACGAATTACAAAATCCAGCACTTGAAATGATACAAGTTCATGTGAATAGTCATCATTCATACTATACTCAATCCGTTTCATTTTAGGTAATTCACAAAACAGCACTTCATGCTTGAAACGTTTGGTAATCTGCCTTCTATGACTTGATAATGTGCCTTTAATAACAATTAGTAAAGAATTAAACTGTAATCTGACAATATGCTCGAAAGAAGATGTCCTCATAATTTCATCTCCCCTCTACACATGCCTAAATATATAAACTAGTTATTTCGCAGTGGAAATAATGCTTATATCTTTTTGTTAGTACAGAAACAGAACGTGAAAAAGCCCGCACAAAATAAATGGTTTGTACGGGTAAAGGAATTGCAATCTCTTTAAAAAAATAGATATTTATACCGGCTTTTAGTATTCTGATTTTTTCTTGATATATTTCATACAGAAATTTCCTTTTATAGAAGAAGTAAAGGGATTTTAAAGATTAAAATAGGTATTTACCATAGAATAAATAAAATCCCGTATCAACGATTAACAAGATGGCAATGACGATCAGAATGATATAAAAAACATTTTTAACTCCCTTTAGATTTCTGTTTTTGAATTTATCAACCCAATGAACCAGCTTATTCAGAAGATTGCATTGATTTGCAATATATACAATCACTGCCAAGCACTGACTGACTAAAAACCAAATGGTTAAAAGCAGAATGGAGATAAAAATATTATCTGTTTCGCCACTTATAAGCACCACCGCATAAAATGTAGGGTCTGTAAAAGAACTGATTGCAAATACAAAACCCGTAATAATATGTTTTAAAACATTTCCACTAACGGTTTCTTTTGTCTGATTTTCGGTTTGCTTTTTATCTATAAACAATTTTTTTGAAATCCATATCAGAATAAAAATAGAGATAGCAAATTCTAAAACTGCCCATAGGGGACTATCATCACTTGGCGTTACACTCTTTATAAAATCTATTGCAGCTACACCTAAAATCATAGCAAGCCCTACACCGACAAAAATGCTGAACCCTGCAAAAGACAAAAAAAATAAAGTGACTTTTGTTTTCTTTTCGTTGCGTAATCCCATAGATAAAAGATAAACTGCTGTTATGGGATCAATACCAAGAATGCCTAAACCGAAAGTACTGAGTATCTTGTGTATCATTATTTCTCTCCTTGTAATTTTTCAATTTTATGACGGAAAGAACTTAAATAATTTTCAATTAAGCGCAAAATCTCCCGTTGTTCTTGGATCGTCATTTCATCAAAAACCTCATTTTCAGCCTGTTCAATAGGCAAAATGTTTTCATTTATAAAATTTTGACCTTTAGAAGTCAAATAGATTTTCATTTCTCTACCATTTCCTTGATGAAATTCAATCAACCCATTTTGTTTTAATTTTTTTACAGAGGAGTTGACTGTTTGCTTGTTTAAACAAGTATATTTACAAATATCTGTCTGTGTATTACCGTTTCCCAAAATCAGCATTGCTTGTAATATAGAATACGCGCTATCGGATATACCTTGTTTGACAGCAATTTCGTGATACAGTTCATTTACTAACCGATTTAGACGGTCAAATTCCTGTAAAGTTTTATTTTGTTTATATTGCATGTTATCTCTCCTTCAAGTATGAAATCATACTTGAATTATAGTATGATTTCATACTCGTGTCAATGGATATATAGGAAATTTTATTTTCGTGTTACACACAATATGGCAATAAACTACCCCTTTATTCCTCTTGATTACCCCAAAACAGTAAAGAAAAAGTTCTGTCAAGAGCCTTGCCACCGTAGGTGGTGCTGCTTGCACTCTTAATCGGACTCTTTGTTTGCTGTATCTTCCATGAGAGGATAAAAGTTATTCGTCTTCATCTTCAAAATTCATATTTACAATGACCTTGCCTTGGCCGAATGGAGCATAAGGGTTAATGTGTTTGTTTCCCTCTGTGCTTTCTCCAAACATATCAAGGCTCTAAAACTCATCATAGTGGTCTAAAATCTTCTGAAATTTCAAATACTGGACATATTCTTTGATTGGGTAAAGGACGGACGCTGCGATGTCTTTGCCATTGATATATTCCGTGATATACTCCGTAACTGCTATAATTCATAGTCCAGCCATTCTTCCTCATTGTCAAAGTAGTTATCATAGTGCCCGTATTTTAATTCAGCGTTTAACCGTTCTTCCCCTCTGACGAACAGACAGACTTCTTTCTCTATATGAGAAGCAAATTTCCATGTGCGTGACAGCATTTCATTCGGTGTGACTTCTAACACAGCCATTATCTTTAGATACCGCAAAATCAGAGATTCAGCGTTTAATTGCATAGAAGTATTTACCATGATTTTAACCACGTTTGATAGGAAAAATATAAGAAGTCAGACCTTGTTATGCGAGGTTTACCACAAAAGCAAAATGCTCGAATAGCTTGTAAAATTGGGCTATTCGGACATTTGAGAAGATTTGAAAAGATAAGGGAAAAAGCATATATAATTTCATAATAAATACGCATTCCTTTTCCATAATAAAATACTTTGAAGACAACAGAAAAGCCATCCTGTATAAAAAAAGGGATGACTTTTCTTTTCAGGCTCTTCAGTAATCAGCATTATCTCTGTATACATGACTGTAGGTAATGTTTTAATTAACTAGGCCTTTTCCTGCATGAAGATGTGCTGATGAATGGCAATACTGTTTAAGATACACAGTAGAGATTGCTGTATTTGTATTTTTAAGTTGACAAGGTAATTCATGGAGCTGTACGGGATGGTTATAAAGTATGGTAAAATAAAAGGTGACAGGATACAATTTGGATACAAGAATTATGTATCATACAGAAAAGAGGTGATAGCATGCGGCTTCTGATTGTTGAGGATGAACGGGCCATCGCAGAGGTGATGATGCTGAATCTGAAAAGAGTCGGCTATGAATGCGAGTATGCGCAGGATGGGGAAATGGGGGTAGCAATGGTGGAGAAACAAAGCTATGATCTGGTTCTGCTGGATATTATGCTTCCGAAAATCAATGGCTATGAACTGATGGAATATCTTGCACAGCTGCAGATTCCGGTAATTTTTATCACGGCAAAGGGCAGTGTGCAGGACCGCGTAAAGGGTCTGCATATGGGAGCGGATGATTATCTTGTGAAACCGTTTGCGGTGGATGAGCTTACAGCAAGAGTGGAAAATGTGCTGCGTCGTTATCATAAAAGTATGCAGGATATCCATGTACTGGACGTCACGATTCATACAGCGACCCGTTTGGTGGAAAAGGAGAACCGCACCATCGCTTTGACAAAAAAAGAATATGAGCTGCTGCTGTATCTGGTTCAAAATAAAAATATCGCACTGTATCGGGATACGATGTATGAAAAGGTCTGGCATGAGGAGGAGTTTGAACAGACACGCACCCTGGATTTGCATATACAGCGTCTGCGCAAGAAACTGGATTGGCACAGGGTGATTCAGACCGTGTATAAAATCGGTTATATGCTGGAGGTGAAGGATGAAGTTCAGCGATAAGCTCACACTGAGCAGCACTGCAGTTATCGCGATTCTGTTTTCCACCGGCGCAACCTTTATGATGGTACAGAATCATGACCACCTTTTGCAATCCTATATATCCCGCAATATGCAGACGCACGATCTGGAATCCTTTTCTCTGGAATCCAAGCTGACACAGGATGCCACATCCAATCTGACCTCCTTTGGGAGTGATGAAAAGGCAATAAGAAGCCGCTCAATGTATTATCTTCAGCAGGTTGCCAGTCATATGAACCAGCCGCAAACCCAGTATGCTTTGCTGGATACAAAGCATACCGTGCTGTATGCGACAGGGGAGAAAAAGCTGTTTGAAGAGCATTCGCTGAATGACCCGCAGACCTATCGCATTGTCTCCTATAACGATTCCCGTATCATGCTGGTCAGCAGTCAGATCACCGTTGGGAAATTCACCTACCTTTTGGAAAGCGGTTATGATATCACATCCTGCTTTCAGGAGCGAAACCGGCAGTTTCAAACCTTTTTTCTCACACTGCTGTGCGTCCTGCTGTTCTCCTTTCTGCTGCTGAAGCGGCTGTCCGTCTATCTCAGCAAACCGATTCTGAAGCTGCATGAGGCAAGCCGCCGCATCGCATCCGGGAATTATGAGGAACGCACCAGTATCCAGAGTGATGATGAAATCGGAGAGCTGAGCCGCAGCTTTGATGAGATGGCAAAAGCGACCCAGCAGACCATTCAACAGCTGGAGGTAAACCTTGCACAGCGGGAGGATTTTATGAGCAATTTTGCCCATGAAATCAAGACACCGATGACGGCGATTCTCGGGTTTGCGGACACCTTGCGCACGTATGACTGTGATGTGGACACAAAGAAAAAATGTGCGGATTATATTTATACAGAGGGCAAGCGTCTGGAAAAACTGTCCTATACCCTGATGGATCTTCTATCCCTGAGCGGAAAGGACATACAGCTGCAGCCCGTTTCTATTGCCAGTGTGGTGAAGCAGCTGCGCCAATATTACGATGCTGTTTCCATTACGGATCGGCTTTGCTTCCATTGTGCTTCCTGTACGGTGTATGCGCTGGAGGAGCTACTCTTCAGTGCCCTGCGCAATCTGATCGATAATGCCATCAAGGCATCCGACGCCGATCAGGAAATATTAGTAAAGGGAGAGCTGTGCGGGAAGAGCTATCGCATATCGGTAACGGATCATGGAATTGGTATGCGGAAAGATGATATCCAGCAGGCATCCCAGCCGTTTTATATGGCGGATAAGTCAAGAGCCCGGCAACAGGGCGGTGCAGGTCTTGGCCTGAGTATCGTCAAGCGAATCTGCGATCTGCATGGCAGTCCCCTGCTGATTACCAGTAAACTGCATGAGGGAACGGTTGTTGCGATGCTGCTGGAGGTGATCGATCATGAAAACTAGAATTGCATTTGCCTTGTGTCTGGGCGTTTGCAGTCTGTCTGTATTGCTGCCGCTGGGTATCTTTTACATCCAGGACAGCGTTGCAGTGGATAAGGATATCGTGTGGCAGTCATCCACGGAGGATATCGCCAAAAACTATCCGGTTGTCTCCAGAGTATATGCCAATTTCTATCAGGGTAATGAAACCATGATGGATAATGAAAGCTTTCATCTGTCCGATATGAGTGCCTATACAGAGAAGCAGCAGAGTCAGCTTACAGAGGTGAAAAAGAAATATAGCCGGGAGCTGAATCAGCTGCTTGCACAGGGAATCTTTCCCTATGAGCTGCTGGATTTGAAGAAGGGGGAGCCCTTTTCCGTCGAATTCGGCACTTTGTCCCAAATGAGTGAAAAAAGCGGTGCCTGGCAGCTGAATCAGGTATACCGCCTAAATACAGCGAATGATAATATCGGGGATTTCACACTGGACAAGCAGACCGAAAAGATTTTGAATCTTGAATTTTACAGGCATGAAGTAAAGCAGTACAGCGAACAGGAGCGTAAGGAATTCGCCTGGAATATGATTCAGTATCTGGGTCTTGATTCCCTAAAGGACTGGACCTATACCAGATATGGCTATGAATCCTATCAGGCGAAGGTACAGGTGTATTGCGAGGTGGAGAATTTAGGGGATTCCTCACGATTTACGATGGGAATCACACCATTGGGGCAGCATATCTCTACGACATTGTATAATTATATACAGCATTGAGAACGCTGAATATCGGCGTTTTTTCTATTGGTTTTTGTCAAAGCTGCATCGTATTAACAGTGAACAAAAGATACTCGCAGAATATACAACTGTGATACAACCGGATGCTAAAGTAGCAGCAAGGAGATGATATAATGAAAAAACTATGCATGCTGCTTTGCTGTATTACACTGCTTGCAGGCTGTGTAAGCAGGGAACAAGCCATATCGGATAAAGCTGGCGGTAAACCACAGAAGCAGAGTGCCTCCAATGAAGCGCTGCAGCTAAAGAGATGGTCGTTTCGCTCCCTCAATCAGGGGGATGGAAATGAACAGGGCTTTTACCGTATAAAAACCATCGATAACGGTGGAGGGAACCTGTATTCCAATATCTTATATACCGATTATGAGAATAAGAAAGAAATCTTTTTATGTGATAAGCCGGAGTGCAGGCACAATGACACTTCCTGCACCTCATATTATGCAGGTCTGGATATGATTACGCAGCTGATCGTTCAGCAGGACCATGTATATCTGATAGCAAATGAGGATAGTGTTGTTAATGAAAAAAATGAGACTGTAACCGTACCTGCTAGAATTTTACAAATGGATCTGGATGGTAAGAACCGCAAAGAGCTCTGTCAGCTTCCAAGCGGCTATGGCTTCAGCTATGAGGATTGGGCAGTAGCCGGGGATGTGTTGTATGTTCCTGTGGAGAAGACGGAGAATGTGAGTACCGAAGAGGGAGAAATGAGCTCCGCCGTACAGGTGGTCCGTGAAAAAAAGCTGTATGCCATACAGCTGAGCAGCGGCGAACAAAAGGTGGTTGCGGATATGAAAAACAAAAGCATTCTGGGGTGTATGGGAAGAAATCTCATCGTCAATGCCTACCGTTATAAAGAAGATCCGGAAGAGCTTTTGGATAAGGGGGATTTTGCAGGCTATGACCGCGCATCACAGCAGGCCGAGATTGCGTATGAACGCGTCAACGTGGATAGCGGAAGGGTGGAAAAAAGCTTTCATACAGATGCGGATACTTTGGGTGTCTTTGTCAACGACAGTATCTATTATACGGATACCGGCGGCATGCTGAAGCAGCTGAATATGAAGGATGGCAAGGTATATGCTCGAAAGCAGCTGGATACATCATCAGCCAGCTTGATGTTTGGTGAAGATGACCATCTGTTCCTGTATCTGGGAGAAAAGGAATATATATACAGCTTGAAGGATGACAGCTTGAAACCGGCTACGCTGCAAATGTCGGATACACAGGAGCCGATCCGCCTGCTTGGAGAATCCAGGGACATGTATTATGTCATCTATGATCAGGTCGGAGAGGTAAAGAAGACATGGGCAGGTACGGATCAGTATGAGGCAAGCAGCTATGCCTATGGATTGATAAAAAAGAAGGACTACTGGAACAACAAGGCGGATTATATACCGGTGGATGTCATTGTGAAAGGGGAATAGCAGCATGCTGGAAATCAAAAATGTAAGTAAATCCTATGCGGATAGAAGAGTGCTGCATCATATCGACCTGCGTCTTTCTCATGGCATCTATGCACTTCTTGGCCCCAACGGTGCCGGAAAATCAACGTTGATGAATATCCTGTGCAATCAGCTGAACTATGAGGAAGGCAGTGTTTTGTACAATGATAAGGATATCCGTGAGCTGAAGCAGGCGTATTATGCGTTGCTCGGTTATGCTCCGCAGCAGCAGGGACTGTATGATGAATTCAGCGGGGAACGGTTTCTGACCTATATGGCTTTGCTGAAAAACATCGACAGGAAACAGATACGAAAGGAGGTGCTGCGTGTCGCAGAGCTTGTGAATATGCAACAGCACCTCAAGCAGCGCTGCGGTGCATATTCCGGTGGTATGAAGCAGCGTATCCTGGTTGCGCAGGCATTGCTGGGGAGTCCGGAAATTCTGCTGTTCGATGAACCGACGGCAGGCCTGGACCCGAAGGAGCGGGTGTCTCTTCGTCGTGTGTTTGATTCGCTGAAGGAGGAGCATACCCTGCTGATTGCAACCCATGTGGTAAGTGATGTGGAATCCATTGCAGATGAGGTTATCTTTTTAAAGCAGGGCAAGCTGATCGCACAGGGTGGTGTTGATGAGCTGCTGCTTTGCCATCCCAGTATCGCTTCACTGGAGGAGCTGTATCTGCATCTGTTTGCCGGGGAAGCATCATGTTGAAAAATCTGTATGCAATGGAGCTGTATAAGCTGTGGAAAAATAAAAGGTTTCTGCTGTTTCTTTTCCTGCTGCTGTTATGCAATATCGGCTTTCTTTCCTACGAAACATGGGGGCAGCAGGGTGCAGAAACAACAGCCTATCAGAAATTATCCACCCATCTGCAGACCTTATCCAGTGATGAGCGCTTCACGTATCTGCAGGGGCATGCACACGATGTGGAGCTCGCCTTTGTACGTGAACAAATCCGCAATCTGAAAACACAGCACGACCCGCAGGCGGAGATGCGGATTGCAGCCTTGCGCGACCAGTATCCCGAGCTTGATCAAAACGGAACTATACCTTCTTTATATACCGGTGATCTGGCAGCGGAAAATGCTTTCTTGCAGCCGATTATAAAACAGGCGGATACGGTGAAGCGGTATGCGGATTTTCTCAAAGAGGTCGAACAGAAGGCAAAAACGATATCCGCTATTTCCATATTTGCAAAGGAAGACAGCTTCTCCATCCGCAATATAGAGAAAAGCAAAGAGGATTATGCGGCAATGCATACAGTATCTATTGATTTCCAGCTGCAGGATGCCTTGCTGAAGGCGTTATCATATCCCATAACCGCTGTACTTGTCATGCTTGCAATTTTTCTATTTGCGACCATGGTATATCAGCAGGAGAGTCAAAGAAAGCTGCAGCCGATGCTGTATGGGACTTTACGTGGCCGGCATACCTATATGAATACGAAGACGGCTTCCATTGCAGTATCCTCAGCTGTGATTGTTGGCCTGTTTTACGGCAGTAATCTTCTGCTTATGGAGCTTGCGTATGGCGGCATTCACCTGTCTGCTTCCCTGCAATCGCTTGCGGCTTTTCAGCAATCCACGCTGCCGAACAGCATTTTCCAGTTTCTTCTGCTGTTTTTCTTTCTGAAGATATGCATCTGTTTTATTTTCGCTCAGGCAATGCTGCTTCTCTGCACGGTTTTTAAGCATAGGGTAATCAGCTGTCTAAGTATGATTGCCTGTGTTCTGTTATCCTTGTTCATGCATATATTCCTATCTCCGACCGGGACCTTCCGTGTACTGTATTATCTGAATCCGATTCGCCTGTTTCAGGTGATTGAGCTGTTACAGGGCTATGTGAATTTCAATGTGTTTCAACAGCCTGTATCCCTAACATTGCTTTACGGCAGCCTGCTTTTCATTACGGCTGTACTATTGTTCGTGCTGCTGCATATCATGGTGGAGCGCTCTGGTCGCAGCTGTCAGCTTCCGGCATGGATACAGCGTATACATATGCCCGTCACCTGCAGTTTATGGGTACAGGAGTGCTATAAGCTTTTCTGGGTACAGAAAATAGCGCTCGTCCTGCTGGCTTTTGCCGGATTTCAGCTGTACAGCTATTCGCATACGCAGCTGTATACAAGTGAAAAGGAACGGTTGTGTTCCTCTTATATGCAAACGCTGCAGGGGGAGCTGATCAAAGAAAAGGAGCAGTTTCTTCAGAAGGAAAAGACCTATTATGAGGATTTGCACAAACAGGAGGCACGTCTGCAACAGCGTCTTGATCAAAAAGAAATCAGTATGGCGCAGTATCGCCGCCAGGTGGAGCCGATTTCCAACATGCTGTTAAAGGAGGAAACCTTTCAGGAGGTGCTGCAGGAATATGAATATGTAAAGCAGGATTCCTCACGTCAGTTTGTAGCTCCCTTTGGCTATCGGCGACAGTTTTTTGTATCTGATCGCTGGAGTACACTGATCTTTCTCTTCCTGTTTCTGCTGAGTATAGCGAATCTTCAATGCATTGAATATCGCAATAAACGGCAGATTTTGTTACAGACATGCGTGCATGCAAAAAAGGCGCTGGTAAACAGAAAGCTGATACTTGCATTACTATGCGGTACTGCCCTGTTTATCATGGCGCGTCTTCCACAGCTGCTCCTTCATGCAAAAACCTATGGATTTCCATGCATTACAGCGTCGATTACGTCCCTGCAGGAGTTTGCACAGCTGCCAGCCGGTATCCATATTGCAGGCTTTATGATAATGGCGGCAATCCTTCGAATGTGTGCCCTGCTTCCGGTTATCATGTTCTGCTTTATGGTTTCTGTCCGTGTCCGTCAGCAGCTGTTTACGCTGTTATCGGCATTGTTGATTTTTTTGTTTCCACTGCTGCTGTCTGCCGCCGGTATTCATGTTCTGGATGCGGTGAGTCTGTATCCGCTGCTGTATAATGAAAGCTGTATGACATCTGTTTCCGGAATGTGGAATCTATTGTTTTCCATCCTTGGTTATTTTCTGTTTTCCATTGCATGCTACCGCCTTGCCCGTTCCTTTGAAAAGCATGTATAAGAAAAAACACTTCCCGTTCATAGCTGCATTTAAGCAGAAGGGAGGTGTTTTTCTTTTAGACAGTGCTGCTAGTTTGCCAAAGCATCATTCAGACGCTTCACACTCAGTGTGACAGTAACGCCTGTACTCAGGGTCAGCGTTAAGGCGATAGCCGCACTGACTGCCATATCGATTATATCACCGGCTGATAAGGGTTCAATCACACTGCCGGAATAGATGGACTCTGTTGCGATTGCCAGCAGATGGCGTTCTTCCGTACTCGGTATGGCTGCACCGTTGCGTCGTACAGCAAGGGTAACGGCAGCCCCCAGTGAAGCGGAAGCGTTGAACATATAGTTGATTTCATAGACACCGCTGGTAACTATGGTTAATGCATTCACAGGGGCAAGATCAACATTGGAAGCAGACATATCCACAGGAAGAGGCAGCTGCTGCTCAGCACCGATTAACAAATTCAGTGTCTGGGCGGAATCATTATACTTACCACCATAGGCAAGTAGACCTCCTCCGCCACCGCCTGGTCCAGTATCCCCGCGCGGGATGATGAAATTCAGCTCGATGCCATCCGGTGTTTCAACGTAGGACACATCGGCAGGAGTACCCGGTTCGGAGGTTGTCGTACTTCCAACTCTTACAATCGGTGTAGCTCCTGTTTCACCCTGCGGTCCTTGTTCACCCTGTGGTCCGGGTTCTCCCTGCGGCCCTGGTTCCCCCTGTGGGCCTGGATCACCAATAGGACCTGTCGGTCCGATGGCACCATCGGCCCCTGTAACACCAGTGGTACCTGTAGCACCTGTATTTCCGGTAGCCCCAGTTGGTCCCGTGGCTCCCGTCGGCCCGGTCGGCCCAATATCTCCGGTAGCACCAGTTACACCAGTTGCTCCGGCAGCGCCTGTACTACCGGTGGCTCCCGTCGGTCCTGTCGGCCCAATATCTCCGGTAGGACCAGTTACACCGGTTGCTCCGGCAGCGCCTGTACTTCCGGTAGCCCCTGTCGGTCCGGCAGGTCCGGTAGGCCCAGTTGCTCCATTTTCACCCGTAGCGCCAATGGCACCCGTCGGTCCGGTATTTCCGTTTGCCCCAGTTGGTCCTGTAGCTCCGATAGGGCCTGTTGCCCCTGTATTTCCAGTAGCACCAGTTGCGCCTGTCGGCCCGGTAGCTCCTACGCCGGGTCCTGTCGGTCCCGTAGCCCCTGTAACTCCGGTATCACCGCGGGGAATAACGAAATCCAGTACATGATTTGGCCCCCCGCTGTCATGTACCTGTGCCGGTGTTCCCGGGTCAGCTGTTGTTGTGGAACGAATGGTTATCGTCTCAGATAATCCGGTAGCGCCCGTAGCGCCGGTGAGACCTGTATTTCCGGTAGCTCCTGTAGCTCCAGTGGCACCTGCTTCTCCTGCCGGACCTCTGAATCCCCGCGGCCCCCGCGGTCCAGGACAGCAGCATACATCATAGTCACCCTGGTCACAGGATGAAGAACTGCATTCATTGCAGCAGTTTTTGTCATCAAAATCATAGTCATCATAATGCATATCGTTCACCTCATTTATGTTAATTCATTTTAGTATATGGCTGAGCTTAAAAATGGGGAATGGTATTGTCCCGGTTCCGATGAAAAGACATGATTTTTTTAAGTATCCGGCAATCAGCTGTTAACTGATTGTCCGGTTTTATGAAAGAAAAACGATTCGGATGTGCAGTTGTCTATCAGGATATAGCGATTCCTGCGCTGGCATAGCCGGCAACTGTGTTGACAAGGCTCAATCCGGCAGCAGTAGCAGTGAATACAAGCAGCAGTCTGGTCTGGTTCGTAACTGCAATCGATAGACCTGTTGTTGTACCGGAGGATATCGTTCCGATAGCGATTACCCCGGTTATTGCCGGAGCAAGTGTCACAACTGCTCCTGGGACAGCTGTGAAGGAATTGTTTGGTGCTGTAGACTGATAAAGTGTTGCTGTGATCGTTACAGTGGAGCCAACCAGCGACAAAGCGGCAGTGGTTGAGAAAAAAGCAGAAATGGAAGTTATGGTACCTGCTCTTGGCATGGAAAATGCAAAGTTTGTCAGCGTTCCCGCTGCATTGGTCAGGTCAATAACACCACCTACAATGCTGACACCTGGCGCAGAGCTGCCGAAGCCGACAAAGCCCGGTGTACCAACAAGTCCGCCAGCAATCGTTGTTAGTGATAACGGAATACCGGAGCTGTAAGGAATGATTGCAGAGCTTCCTGCCAGACCGGTAGCTCCGGTTGCTCCAGTGACACCGATTGCGCCATCAGCTCCAGTAGCACCAGTGGCTCCGGTAGGTCCTGTGGCACCATCAGCCCCGGTGTTTCCGGTTGCTCCTGTCGGTCCCGTTGCTCCGGTCAAACCGGTACTTCCCGTAGCGCCTGTCGGTCCGGTAGGCCCGGCAGCACCATCCGGTCCGGTATTTCCCGTGGCACCAGTTGGTCCCGTAGCACCGTCAGCCCCGGTGTTTCCCATAGCCCCGGTCGGTCCCGTAGCACCTGTTAAACCGGTATTTCCAGTAGCACCAGTCGGTCCGGTAGGCCCGGCAGCACCATCGGCGCCGGTATTTCCCGTGGCTCCGGTCGGACCTGTTACGCCGTCAGCTCCCGTGTTTCCGGTAGCCCCGGTCGGTCCTGTTACCCCTGTGCTTCCGGTTGGTCCAATCCCTCCGGTAGCTCCGGTACTGCCTGTTGACCCGGTCGGTCCGATAGGACCGATTCCACCAGCTGCTCCGGTAATACCGGTAGCCCCGGCAGGTCCCGTTGGTCCGGTAGGCCCCGTGCTTCCCGTCGCACCGGTCGGTCCTGTCGCCCCCGTATTGCCTGTTGGTCCGCTAACGCCGTTGGCTCCGGTGTTACCCATAGGTCCTGTTGGTCCGGTTACACCGTTCGCTCCGGTATTTCCAGTAGCTCCTGTTATGCCGCTGGCACCAGTCGCCCCCGTAGCGCCTGCTGGCCCGATGGGTCCGGTATTTCCCGTAGCTCCGGTTGAGCCTGTGCTTCCGGTCGGACCCGTTGGTCCTGCCGGTATAGTGAACAGCAATGAAGCGCCGGAAGGTGTAAATGTCTCAGTGACACTGGCCTGTGTTCCCGGATCTCCGGTAATGGTTCCTGCAACGGTAATCACAGGTGTCATGCCCGTAGCTCCCGTGTTTCCGGTAGCTCCTATGCTTCCTGTCGGTCCGGTATTTCCGCGTAATCCTGCCGGTCCTGTATTTCCGGTATTTCCGGTAGGCCCGGTAGCTCCGGTAGGCCCGGTAGCGCCTACACCCGGTCCTGTCGCCCCGGTAGCCCCTGTTGAACCCGTCGGTCCGGTTGCTCCCCGAAATCCGCGTGGTCCCCGCGGTCCCTGGCAACAGCTGTTACAGTCACAGCTGCAGGAAGAAGCATCCTCGCCATAGCAGTCATCATGGTAATTATAATCATCGTAATGCATATTGCTCACCTCACTTTCTAAAACAGTACAGTATATGTAAGATAAAAATTCGTGTCGTGTTAAAGTCCCGGATTTTATATAAATACATATCCCAAAGCAAAAAAAGCACTCCTTTTTCTAATCTGTCTGAAGTACATCCTACATAGAACGAAAGGATAGCGTCTTCAGACTTTTCATCGGATACTCCTTTGGGGTATCCCCTCGTAAAAACAATACCAGTCACATGATGTGAATGGTATTGCAGGACCAGAGGATATCAATTAATAGAATGCAAATATTCAGGTATTGTGATAAAAATGTCAGAATCTTGTTTCTATACATCAGGCTATTCTAACAATATTTAATGATGCTCCGGTGCCGGATTGCAGGGTAACCGTACCATTTACTCCGTAAATTTGTAATGATAAAACATCCCCTGCTGTTAAAGACTGCATGAATGATACACTATATTCATTTGAGGATGTTGAGGACGTACTGATAGAGTTTAATATCGGCGTACCATTCCGTGTTACTCTTGATGACATTGGCAATCCAGATGTCATTTTGATAACATAGGATATGAAATAGGTACCTGTTTGATTAACTGTGAACTGCGTATTCGAAGCATTTGCCATAAATCCGTTTATATAGGGCTGAACAGGCAGAGGAATATTCGTTCCATCGGATGTTACCGAAACGGTAGCAGCGGAAATATTCAGTGCGGAGAGTGCATTCGTGATAACAGAAGTCCCGGTTGGACCTGTGGCACCTGTATTTCCTGTCGGCCCCGTATTTCCAATAGGTCCTGTTGCCCCGGTCGGACCTTGAAAACCGTGTGGACCGCGCGGCCCCGGACAGCAGCACGGGGTATAGTCATATGGATGACAGGAGGGCATACTGCATGGATCACAGCAGCTGTCATCGTATTCATCATAGTGCATAATACGTTCCAGTATATGGGGAACATACAAATCCTGTATTTACATTCTCCCATATCCGTTGCAATTTCTTTACATAACACAGGGAAAATTCACCTGCTTCCAGGCATCTTTATGGCAATACCTCCGCCGGCTTGCTATGGAGGCAGAAAAAAGCGGAGATGTCCTAACCTCCGCGCATCCCTTTACAGGATAAATAAATCTATACTGCAGCTTGAAACAAAGGTGATATTCCTGTTTGTCTGATTGGCAAGAACAATCATACCATATTCATTTCTTATAACCGTTCCAATGGAAGGCGTCTGTGTGTTGGTAGTGATATAGACATTTTCTCTTCCTACCGGGAGTAGAGAACGGATAACAGCATCACAATCAGCACAGCAATCCGTCAAGGCAGGCACCGGCTCTGGTAAATATACAATGGCGTCATTGTACACGGCATCATTGATCTGAATCGTATCAATACTGCAGATTGATAGATACTGGGAAGTATTTTGAGAGTTTATAACCTCGAATACGCCGGTACGTCCATTCGGTCCCAATAGCAGTGCGCCTGCACGTCCGACAGCGGCAACTCCGCTTTCCAACGTAATAAATAAATCCTGATTCGGATAAAGCGTAATGATCTGCTGGAGGATATTTCTTATCTGCTCCTTACAGTCACAGCAAACGGTTTCCGAAGACCCGGCAGGTCTTGTGGGACCGGTAGCGCCTGTTGCTCCACTTGATCCTGTGGCACCCGTTGGTCCGGTAGCTCCACGATATCCTCGCGGACCCTGTGGTCCCTCACAACAGCAGCTCTCAGCACTGCTGCAGGATGGCGCCTGCTCTGCACAGCAATTGTCCATGCAGGCATAATCATCATAATGCATACTGCTCACCTCGCTTTCTGATACAGTATAAGCTATGCTGTCTGCATAAATATGTATTGACGATATTCCAGAGAGACTTGTATTTCTGTAAGTTATATACATATATATAGCCATAACGGTTGATAGATGAAGCCCTAGATAGTGACAGGCATATTCAGTTTCATGCAGGGTGTCTGTATGCTGTTGTGAATTTCCATGGCGGATGAAACAGGTGTTGATGTGTTTCCATTGAACATCCGTAAGGGTCTAAAAACAGGGAAAGCTGTCAGAGATGACCATAGCCATAACGAAGCCCTGCTGTCAGGAATGCTCTTTCTTCTTTCTGATTTGTCTAACCTTTGTTACATCATATTGCGGACTTTTTGTCGTGCGTATGCTATACTGTTAACATAAATGAGGTGATTGTATGCTGTCTACAGAGCGTAAATTATATCTGCTGCAGAAGGTGGAAAGAGAAGGAACCATCCATGTACGGGATGTCGCAAAGCAGCTTAACATCAGTGAGACCACGATTCGACGCGATCTGATGGAGCTGGAGCAGGAAGGAAAGGTGCGAAGAGTGCACGGCGGTGCTGTCAGAGAAAGCCTGAATCAGATTCTGACGGAATCCAGAGAGCTGCTGATGCAGGATCGTATGCTGATCAATTTTGACAGAAAATCCAGAATCTGCCGCAGTGCCAGTGAGCTTGTTGAGGATGGTGAATGTGTCTTTCTGGATGGAGGAACCAGTATCGTTGCCATGATTGACTATCTGCAAAGCCGTCCCATCAAAATCGTGACGCATAACCAGCTGATTGTACAGCGGCTGCACGATCCGGTTGCACAAATCATCATCATCGGTGGAGATTTCAATGCGAAATATCACATGAGTGAGGGACCGATGGCGCAGAATATGCTTGGTCTGTATAATTTCGACAGAGCCTTTATCGGCTGTGCAGGCATGGACCCTATCAGCGGGCAGTGTTATACTGCGGAAATGGGAACCAGGGAACTGAAGGAAATTGCGATGAAAAACAGCAATCACAGCTATCTGCTGATCGATGACAGCAAGCTGTTTGTAAAGGGCTTCTGCAAATTCACAAATGCGGATGCCTTTGAACAGATATTCTGCAATAGGCTGGATGAGACTGTGGAAAACCTGCCAGATAATATGAAATTTGTGGAATAAGCAATATATGGATATTGTATAAAAAAACCGGAAGCATTTTCGCAAATAGTGAAAGGCACTGGTTTTTTTTGCTTTTTTCCTTAAGGAGAAATGCTGATAATTTGATCAGTATGACCTGTAGTTTCTTATATCACGGTAAAGGTGATGAATGTGTCCCACTACTATTCTATATGCGATTGCTTGCATAAAATACGGGAGCAGTAAATAGAATTGCAACAATATTGTTGCAGAAAAAAGGCATTTTCGAGGGTGTGAATGCGTGATACTATTTTCCTGTAAAGGAGGATTTGATATGGAATTATCGAAAGTGACGATGATTTTAAGAGGGTATACCTATGAGCAGGTACGCTGTGTTGCTGAAGTTCTGATTAACAGCAGCTATGTGAAAAACATGGAGATTACTTTAAATACCAGCAATGCATATGAAATCATCAAAAAGATTGCTGATGAGTTTCAAGGGAGATTGCATATTGGCGCTGGAACCGTTCAGACATATGATGAGCTGGTTCAGGCGATTGCAGCAGGGGCAGTCTTTGTTTTATCTCCGAGAAAAATGAATCAGAAGATGCTCGATTATTGCAAGCAGCACAATGTGATTGCAGTTCCCGGGGCTTTTACACCATCCGAAATCGCAGAATCTTTGGAAATGGGAGCTGATATCGTAAAGGTATTTCCAGCGAATGAAGTAGGCTTTGATTATGCAAAAAAGCTCTGTGAACCAATGGGAGAGCTTCCTCTCATGGCGGTCGGAGGTATTCAGGCAGGAAATGTGAAAAAAGCTTTACAATCAGGTTATACTTATGTAGGAACAGCAGGCGGTCTTTTTGAGAAGGAAGATATTCAGAACATGCGAAAGGATCATATGTTGAAATCTTTAGAAGTATTCGAAAAAGAATTATTATAGATAGGAGAGATTCACTTGAAGGCTGCGCAAAGACAAAAAAAGCTACTGGAAATATTAACATACAGCGAAAATTATATGACTGTTCAAAGTCTTGCTGATACTTTTACTGTATCAAAGCGAACAATACATAATGATATTGCGCAGCTGGAAAATCAGGGAATAGAATTTGAAAAAAAGCCTAGTGCCGGATTAAAGCTGAAAAACAGAAAAGAGGCCCGCTTTGTAGAGCATATGGATAAATATCGGCCGGAGCAGCGTAGAAAGCAGCTTATGAAAGAACTACTGTTTTATGAAAATAGAATCACCTTTCAATCAGCCTCTGCGTGTTATATGGTGGGGGTAAGCTCGATTATTGCAGATATCCATTACATAAAAGAGCATATTTTAAATGATGCGACAGTGTCACTGATTGGAGATGAAAACGGTACCAGGCTGACGGGGACAGAAATAGAATGGCAAAAGGCGTTAATCTCATTTAATGAATATCTGATAGCATCGGAAAATCTGACATTCACGGATGATGCAATGCTGGCATTGTTTAAGGAATTCTATGATACAGATATCATAACAGCATGCTACACAACAATTCAGGCGCTGGATGATTTCAACATATATATTGCTGCACAGCATTATTTAATCAATCTGTTCAATGTCATGATTGTATTATGTCATCGCTTGAGAAAAGGATACCATCACAAAATTATCCATAATGCATTTTACAGCGATCAGATAATGGCGATGATGTATTATCTGATTGGTGATGATTTACTTCGTATTCTGAAGAAGGATTTAAACATCACTTATGAGGATGGCGATATATATTTCCTTTCTATGTATTTGAGTGCAAATCGGATTATGCTCAACAGCTCTTTACATAGACGGGGAAATCCATTTAAGCATATAGTTGAGAATTTAATTGAAAGAATGTCAAACTGCGTCGATGTTGATTTAACGCAGGATCAGGATTTGTTTTACAATCTCTGTCTGCATCTGGAACCGATGATATATCGGTTGAAAAATCGAATTTATATCACTAACCCGATGTTATTTGAAATTAAGCAGCAATATCATTTGATGTTTGATTTGACCTGGATGATTATGGACTCTATAAGGACAACGCTTGGGGTCACGCTTACTGAGGATGAGGTTGGCTTTCTTATGCTTCATTTCCAGAATGCATTGGAGAAGAAAAAAAAGAGTAAGCGTATTTTGGTTGTGTGTCCAAACGGGATAACAACTTCGGAATTGATTGCCAACAGGATACGAAGTGTCCTGCCGCCTTTAGACATAATTGAAGCCGCATCGATTGATACGATCAACTCATTTGAATTAAGGAGTATCGATTTTATAGTGTCAACCATACCTTTGAAAAGCCTTGATAAACCGGTTGTAGTTGTTTCAATGCTGATCAATGATTCTGATATACAGAGGATTGAAGAGCTATATAAGAAAAAGTTATCAATACCCAAGGAAGCGGATGTACGCTTTATTGAAATCCCACAGTATTTGCATGAGAAAAATATTTATATTAATGGTGGGAAAATAACAAAGGATGAAATTATTCATCAGGTCTGTACGGGCCTGAATAAAGAAGGCTGTGTAGATGCGCATTTTGAAACCAGTGTATGGGAAAGAGAGCAGAAAGGAGGAACGGATATCGCGGTTGGAGGTGCAATACCTCATGGCGCAGTTTCCACTGTACGAAAAACACAATTGGCTTTATGGATCAATAAGGAGCCGGTGAAATGGTCTAAATACCGTGTGAAGGTGATTGTATTTTTCGCATTGAACAGCGAGGATACAGCAAAAACAAAGGTTATTTTGGAAGAAGCCTTTTCACTTATCAAAACAAAGGAAATGATAGAAAAGCTGTCTTCCATGAAGAATAAGAAGGCTGTTATAAAATATATATTTGGAGGAAGCCGATTTGATTAGAGAAAATCTTTTATATTTAAACAAAGATATCCGTGATCGTGAAACAGTTATCACATATATTGCAGATATGGCAGATACTGTTGGATTATTAAGCGATAAAAACCTGTTTTTAAAAAGTGTTCAGGAAAGAGAACACATATTACCCACATCTGTAGGCTTTAAAGTAGCTATACCGCATGGCCGGAGCAGCAGCGTCAGAGAACCATTTGTATCCTTCATGAAAACAAAGCATGAATTTATCTGGGATACGAGAAACAATAATGAGGTGGATTTGATATTTCTGATTGCCGTGCCTGAAAAAAATGAGAATAACCTGCATCTCCGGTTTCTTTCGGAAATCAGTAAAAAATTGATGGATAGCAGCTTCAGGGAACGATTGCGGAATGCGGATAATGAACACGAGGTATTCGTTATGTTACATGAAATTAATGAGAAAGTGATGGAGGAAAACACATGAAAATTATAGGAATAACAGCATGCCCAACAGGGATTGCACATACATATATGGCACAGGAGTGTCTGGAAAAGGAATGCAGAAAAAGAGGCTTTGATGTGAAAATCGAAACACAGGGCGGTTTGGGGATAGAAAATGAACTAAGTGAAGAGGATGTAGCTCAAGCTGATGTTGTAATTCTGGCAGTCAGTGTCGTTATTGAGGGGGAGGAACGATTTGAGAATAAGCGTGTATTACATACTGATGTGGATGAAGCAATTTCGCATGTGGAAAAGCTGGTAGATAGAGCGGTTGCACTCGTAGAAGGAAATTGATAATTATGAAAACGATTTGGAAAGATATTCAAAAGCATTTGTTAAGTGGCGTATCCTTTATGATGCCGGTTGTCGTTGCCGGTGGTGTGATCCTGGCAGTTTCCTTATTGGGTGCAACGCAGACGGAAACAGGACTTGTTCCTAATGGGCCGTTGCTGACCTATTTGAATCAGCTGGGAAAAGCAGGAATGGCGATGATGATTCCTGTATTCGCTGCCTATATTTCATATTCTGTAGCCGGGAAACCGGGTCTTACACCGGGATTCATTTTAGGTTATATTGCAAACAATGCTATCATGATCAATGGTGTTGAGGTTAAGGCAGGATTTCTGGGAGCACTTATCTTAGGTCTGCTTGCGGGCTATATGGCGAAATGGATGAAGGGATTAAAGGTAGGGAAAACGATTCGCTCCATCATGCCTATTTTGGTCATTCCAATCTCAACTGTCCTTGTACTAGGCCTTGCTTATTATTTTATAATAGGATATCCGATTTCCTTTCTGATGCAGGCGCTGTCAGATTTGATGGTGACTTTGAACGGCAGTGGGAAAGCTGTGCTGGCAGTGTTTATGGGGTTCTTTAGTGAAATTGATTTTGGAGGACCTGTGACAAAAGCTGTCTCCATGTTTACACTTTCTATGATCAATGAAGGGATCATGGAGCCTAATGGAATATTCAGAATTCTGGTAGCTGTTCCTCCGATTGGAATCTTTTTATCCACGATTATTGCTAAGAAAAAATATAGTGAGGAAGAACGTGATAATGCGAAAGCTGTAGGTATTATGGGATGTCTGGGGATAACAGAGGGAGCAATTCCGTATGCTATCAAAGATCCGAAGGCTGTGTATCCTGCATGTATTATCGGAAATATCGTCGGGGCATTGATCGGGGCCTTTGGAAATGTGGCATGTCCGGTACCGCATGGTGGATTCATTGTACTTCCGGTCGTAGAAAATCAACTTTGGTTTGTTGTTGCAATACTTGTCGGCTCTGTCATCACAGCACTGCTGCTAAAGGTATTGAAAAAGGATGTTCTTGAGGAGCGCTAAAAAGTTTGCTCTTAAATACTTAAACAGCTATTCGAGCAGAATTACAGAAATCTATACAGCATTAAAAGAAAGTAATAGGCTCTTTCTCGATTACAGGTAAACTTAACATAGGGAGACTTCCATACGATTGTAGTTATCAATAGAAGTTGAAGTCTCCCTTTTGCAAACACCCTAAAGTAAGAAAGAAACGAAGCTATCATATGCTGTCAACATACGGGCAGTCTGCTGCTTTTGTTAAAAATGCGGTAAACTTATACAGTGAATCAGATATATGAAATTATATAGTTCTATTTTGATGGTGATAAGGCAAACCTGTCTCTTTTGAATAAGGAGATAGGTTTGCTTTATCTTAGCTGATTGTCACTTGATTCCGCATCAAATGCACTTATAGAAGCTATCGAGAAAAAGTGCAGTATGAGATATTGGATAGTGTTTTTACGTATTGGAAGACATCTGCTTTAAATTCACCACAGCGTATAGGATATGTAAATGCGTAATTTCTATGAATACCAAGACGAAATAGTAAGAAAACGCTTTCCTGTTTGCCCTTCCTGATTTATCATAAGAGTATAAAGAAAAGAGGGGTTTTATGATAAGGACGATACCTGAAGATTTTTTAATCGGAACAAGCAGCAGTGCATGGCAGATCGAAGGGGTGGCAGGAAAAAGCAAAGAGCAGAAAAGCTGGGCAGAGCTGTTCTATGCATCAGCACCGGAAAAATGGCATGATGGAGTCGGACCGGAAAAGGCGGCTGATTTCTATTACCGCTACAAAGAGGATATTCATACCATGGCATCTCTTCATATGAAAGCCTTCCGCTTTACCATACAATGGGCGCGGTTTATGAAGGATCCGATAGCCGGCATTGTGGATGAGGAGGCAGCTGCATATTATCTTGATGTGATCAAAACCATTCGGAAGGAGGGAATGGAGCCGCTGATTTCCCTTGAGCACTGGGACCTTCCGGCAGTGCTCATCGAACGCTTTAACGGCTGGGCAGGCAGAGAAACGCTGGACTGCTACATCATCTATGTGAAAGAGGTGCTGCGGCGTTTTGCGGATCAGGTAACCTGGTGGTTCGCCTTTACAGAACCAAACATACCAATAGACAACGGATATATGGATGCCATATGGTATCCGTTCACTCATGATCCGAAAACCGCTTATCAGGCACATTTTCATAAGATACTGGCAACCTCGTATGCAGTCGCATGCATAGAGCAGTATCGCTCCTATGGATGCCGCATGGGGGCTATGGTGCACATGACGCCGGTCTATGCGAAAAGCGGAGAGATTCAGGATGTAACAGCCGCATGGTATGCCGACTTGTTTCATGTGCGTCTGTATCTGGACCCGTACCTGAAGGGAGAGTTTCCAGCGGAGCTGCTGCATCAGCTTAAGCTGCATGACTGTATGTTCACCTATAAGGAAGAGGATTTGCAGCATATCCGAGCACATCGTATTGCTATGCTCGGTATTGATTATTATTTTCCGATACGCGTGCAGGCGCGCAGTCATCCGTATTCCGGCCCCTTTCATCCAAAGCAGTTCTACGAGCCATGGATCAAGGAGGATCGCAAATTCAATGCGGACCGCGGCTGGGAGGTTTACGAACAGGCTGTCTATGATATTGGAATGCGCCTGAAAAATGAATATGGCAATCCAGACTGGCTGATCAGTGAAAACGGTATCGGTATTGCACATGAGGAGCGCTACCGAAACGAGCAGGGAAGCATTGACGATGATTATCGAATCGACTTCCTTTCTGAACATCTGCGGTATGCGCTGAAAGCAAGGGAAGCAGGCTGTCACTGTCATGGGTATCTCGTCTGGTCCTATATTGATAATGTGTCCGCCATCAATGCGTTTAAAAACCGATACGGTCTGCTGGAGCTGGATATAGAAACAGGAAAGCGGATTCCGAAGAAATCGGCATACTGGTTTCGGGACATATTGGCTAAAAAGCAACTTGATGATTGAAAATGTATGATAATGCATGATTAAACATACAAAAATATGCATAAACAAAATAATATGAGCGCAAATGGCTTGCGTCCCGGTTGGAATCCCATTATAATATGCATAGAAAGAATCAAAGCACAGCTGGATTCTTTGACGCAGCCTGCATGAATTTATGGATGGACGGTTTGCGGGTGTCATGATGCTGCAATCAGCAGGCACACGCAGACGATCCATACCAGAAGCAGGCGCATCGCTATGAGGAGGGCGCTTATGAAAGATTTTCTATTTTATACACCTGCAGCATCCGGCGTTGACTGGAAGCGCATCGATTCTCTTCGCCATGTCATGGAGAAACGCACTGCCAGTATATGCTCGCAGCGTGCTCTTCTGTATACACAATCCTTTCAGGAAAGTGAAGGAGAACCGTATATCATTCGCAAGGCAAAGGCCTTCGCCCACACCCTTGCCCATATGGATATCTATATCCAGCCCCATTCCCTGATATTCGGTAATCAGGCGTCCGCAAACTTCGCGGCTCCGATATTTCCGGAATATTCCATACAGTGGGTCATTGACGAGCTGGAAGCCTTCGATCAGCGAAGTGGTGATGTGTTTCAGATCAGCGAGGAAGTAAAACAGGATTTGAAACGCATAGCACCATACTGGCTGCAGCATACCCATGAGGATGAGGTCAATGCACATCTCAGTGAGAATATCCGTCTTGCAGAGAAGCAGGGAGTTTTACACCGCGGTGGCATCTCCATGTCCGGGGATGGTCATATTGTACCGGATCATGAAATGCTGTTGCAAAGAGGGTTTCGTTCGATCATCGATGAGGCGAAGCATGCCCTGACAAATACTGACTTGCAGGATGCACAGCGTAATTACTATCAGGCGGTTATCATTTCACTGGAAGGGGCTCTGCTGTTCTTTCAGCGCTTTGCCAAGCTGGCGGAGGAAATGGCGGAGCATGAGCAGGATGAAAAGAGAAGACAGGAGCTGCGAGTTATAGCACAGATGGCCGGGACCATGATGGAACAGGGGGCCAGAAGCTTTTATGAAGGAGTAGAGGTGTGCTATATGGTGCATGTTCTGCAGATGATTGAAAGCAACGGGCATTCCTTCTGTTACGGCCGTTTCGACCAGTACATGCGAAAGCTGTATGAACAGGATGTAGAGCGGGGCGTGCTGACAAAGGATCAGGCATTGGAAATCATCACGCACATGTTCATTATGAATTCCTCCTGTAACAAGGTGCGTCCCTACGGTCATACAAAATACTCACAGGGCTATCCGCTTTATTCCAATCTGGTCGTCGGCGGGAAAACACCGCAGGGAAGCGACGGCACCAATGAGCTTTCCTATCTATGTATTGAGGCGATGCATCTGACATCCTTAGCGGAACCGAATTTCTCTGTCCGTTATCATTTGGAAACACCGAGGCAGTTTCTGAAGGCGGCTGCCTTGCTGATTCGCACCGGATGCGGCATGCCGAGCATGTTCAATGACGAGGTTGCCGCAAAGGGAATCGAGGATTTGGGAATACCGAAGGAGGATGCGCTGGATTATTGTCCGATTGGCTGTGTGGAAACCGGTGTTCCGGGGAAATACGGGCATCGGGCTACCGGGATGACCTATGTAAACTGGGGCAAGGTTTTGGAGATTCTGCTGCATAACGGTGTGGATCCTGCAAGCGGCATCCAAATGCTGTCGGTCAATGGACAAGGCGGGGATGCTGTTACGTTTGAAAACTATGAGGAATTGTGGCAGGGCTGGGAAAAGCTGCTGAAATTCTATTCTGATATATCGGTGGAATGCGATGCAATCTGTGATGATTCTCTGGTAAAATATGATGCTGATCCATTCGCAAGCTGTTTTATACAGGACTCCATGAAGCTGGGGAAAACCCTGAAGGAGGGTGGCTGCCGCTACGATGTGATTTCACAGTCCAATATCGGACCGTGCGTTGTCGGAAACGCATTATACGCAATAAAGAAGCTGGTGTTTGAAGAGCAGTCGGTAACCTGGGAAGAGCTGATGACTGCTATGCAGGATAACTGGCAGTCTCTGGAATCTGCTAGAATTCATAAAAAAATACGTCATGTAGCCAAGTTTGGAAATGATGATGATGCGGTGGATGAAATTGTTAAGGATGTTTTTGATTCCTACCTGAAGCTGCTTCCGCAGTATCGTACACAGCGTTATCAGCAGGGACCTGCAGTAAGCTGCTATACGATGTCGACCAGCAACATCACCTCCTATGTACCAAACGGCTTTGTCGTCGGCGCAACACCGGACGGGCGGTTTGCGGGAACACCGTTAAACGAGGGCTGTTCTCCAACACAGGGGACAGATACAAGCGGTCCTACCGCGGTTATCAATTCGGTTGCCAAGCTGCCAAACGAGCAGGTGGCGGCAGGACAGCTGCTGAATATGCGTTTCTCCAGCGGTGCACTGGCAGGAGAGGAAAATCTCGATAAATTTGTCGACTTTCTGATGGCCTCTGCGAAAAAGCACATCTACCATAATCAGTTCAATGTCATAGACAGTGCAACGCTGCGTCTGGCGCAGGAGCATCCGCAGGATTATACGGATCTGATTGTGCGTGTTGCCGGTTACTGTGCTCAGTTTGTTTCCCTGATGCCGGAAGCACAGGAAGCCATTATCGCACGTACGGAGAATACATGGTAGCCATTCACCTGTCGACCATACAGCGCTATTCCACAAAGGACGGCCCTGGAATACGGTCCACCGTGTTTCTGATTGGCTGCAATCTGCGCTGTGCATGGTGCTCCAATCCGGAGCTGATGCTGCCGTACAATAAGCTGCTCCATTTTTCATCTCTGTGCCGCGGCTGTCAAAGCTGTGTGCATGCGTATCCAACAGCTGTATACATGGAGGACGGTGCTATTCACATGCATCCCTGTGCACAGCATATGGCAGGGGAGCTGGAGGAGGTATGTCCCTTTGATGCCCTTGAACAGGTTGGTATGCAGGTGGAGTGCCAACAGCTTGTAAAGCAGCTGGAAAAGGATTTCACATATTATGAGGAGTCCAAAGGCGGCGTGACGTTCAGCGGCGGGGAGCCGCTGTTACAGGCTGAGGCTTTGGCGGATACACTCTGTCTGCTGAAGCAGAAGCACATAGCAACATGTGTGGATACCGCTGGTGATGTGGCATGGGAGCATATGGAAAGGGCTGCGGAATACTGCGATTTGTTTCTCTATGATATCAAAGCCTTTGATGCAGCATTACACAAAAAAATCACCGGAGCGGACAACGGCCGAATTCTTGATAACGCAGGAAGACTGGCGGCAATGCACAAGCCGATGTGGATTCGCATGGTCATCGTGAAGGGATATAATGATGATCGAAGGGATTTGCGGAAAAGACTGCAGTTTGCGGCATCACTGGGTTCTGCGGTACAAAGAGTAGAGCTTTTACCATATCATGCACTGGGGGAAGGTAAGTATAAAAGCATGGAGCTGGCATACCCGATACAGGAGGATGCCTGTCCGGATGCTGAAACGCTGGCTTATTGCATGGAGGAAGGGCGAAGGCTCAGTCTGCCAATGTATATGGAAAAAGCGTGAATATACTGGCGGCTGTCATTCATTCATAACTATCACATTCTTTATTCTGTTAAGAAAAGATAATAGTGTGAATGTATCAAAAGTTCTTTTAATTATTAAAAAATATGATACAATAATTTTAGGAATGTGATCGTGATAACTTTGAGCATGATATGAAGGCTACAGGGTGAGAAACCTGGCGGAATCCGGAATATACCGGGGTTCATGGATTGTTAGAGAGGTAAGTATCATTGATGGAGGATACCATCAGTGTGCTTGCCTTTTTTTGTTATCACGAGCAGGAAAGGAGTGTCTTGACATGGGACAATTTATCAGATTGAGATTGACGAATGAGCTTTATGTGCTAAAAAAGGACAGATGGGGGTGTGCATATGATACGGACAGGATAACGGACATGCTCAATTCATGGTTTAACATGCAGCTTTATGATGCAGAGGAGCTTGAGGACAGCGTTCTCTTTACACTCAAAAAGGATGTGTTTCAGGAGCATTTTCTCTCGTTTCTTATGGAACAGACACAGATTATGCATGATTTTGATGCGGAAGAAATCAAGGAAGAGGTGGAAGCATTGAAAAGCAGAAGCCTGCCTGATTATATGAAATGGATAAAGGAAAACCGCATGCCGTCCTGTCTATGGTATGGAAAATGCACCATTGTCTCACCGCTGTATTGTTCCGAAAAGCTGTATATGAGTGCCGATGGCGTGGATTATCTGGTAGAGGGTAAGGCTGTTATGGAATGCTATGATAGTTTGTTTACATACATCCACAACATGATTCGCAAAACCTCTGCGAATCCCTTAAAGGATACGGTGGCAGTTCTGCTTGACTAAGCATCCCTTTCGATTTCTGGATGCTATTGGATGGTATGTGAACAGGTAACGTCTTTTTACGCTATTACACTATGATGAATGCCGATATAAAACAGCATAGAATTCGCTAGGCTTTCCTGTGGTCTTATATACACAGTCTGCCTGCTTTTTTGATTTTTTGTGCTTGCGCCGTGTTATTTTGCAGTCTGTAAAGGATGAGAGGCTTCCCGGCAGACACAGCATAAACATAGCGTTCTTGTCTTTACAGTCGCATCATAGGAATTCATAGTCCTCATCTGATACACAAATCAGCTGCCTGACCTCCTTCACCATATGCTGCTCCTGCTCAGTAATCTGATCTGTTATCAATACGTCGTAATCGGACCACCTTGCGAAGGTATATGAGGAGGATTTTCGAAACTTGGAGGAATCGCATAACAGAATCCTCTGCTGTGCCTTCCGCAGCACATGCTGCTTGACCTCCATCTCCTCATGGGAAAAGGTTGCCGGTCCAAACGAATCAAGAAATCCGTCGCAGCCCATGAAGGCGGTATCGATATGGATGGCGTCAATCATGCTGTTTGTAAAACCGCCGATCGCAGCCTTGCCCTGCTTCTGCAGCAGCCCTCCTGCAATCATCAGCTGATGTGTGGTTTCCGATACCATAGACGCAATCGCAAGAGAATTCGTGACAACGGTCAAGCCCTTGCGTAGTCGCAGATATTTTGCCAGATATAGAATCGTACTGCCCGGATCAAGAAAAAGAACAGTGTTGTCCTGAATGAAATCCAGTGCCCTGCGTGCAATCAGCTGCTTTTCATATACATGCTCGCTCATTTTCACATCCAGCGGCAGCTGATAATAGGTGTTTTTTATTTCAGCGCCGCCATGATTTTTTATGATGATGCCCTGTTCATCCATACTGTTGAGATCCTTGCGAATCGTTTCGGTTGTGACCTGCAGCTGCTCCGCCAGTTCACTTACACGTGCGCTTCCCTGTGATACAATGATGCGATAGATTTCATTTCTTCTCTGCTGTGTTGTTTTTGCCATGGAGTCTCCCTCATTTCTATAGCTCCATGGTAGCGCAGCCAAAGGCTTTCGTCAATATAATCTCACATATGGAGTTGGGATTTCTTTGTAAATATTTGTATAAATTCTTTTCTTTACTATTGAAAACAAGCTTTTCTGATTGCTTATTCTGAAAAAACAGGAATCATATTGCATTTGTGTAAAAATGCTTTATGATGTAGGCACAGTTAGAAAAAGAAAAAGGAGAAACCGATTATGAAGAGTAAACTGATTGAAATGCGTGAGAAATATCCACAGACGGAGCTATGGACGGATTCCTTCCATACAGCTGATCATGCATATGGTCTGACACAGGGGATCACAGGCATCACGACAAGTCCTACCTGGGTGTCCCGTATGCTGTGCAATGAGGAAGGTAGTGAGCATGAAAAGATACTTTGTGAGCTGCAGGGAAAGCATCCTGAATATAATGAACAGGAAATGATATGGGCTTGGACACTGGAAATGGGAAAACGCAGAAGCAGGGTTCTGCTTCCGCTTTGGGAACAGGGGAATCCGAAGCAGGGGCGTTTCTCTATTCAGACATCCATCTATGACTACAGCAATACGGAAAAAATGGTACGCATGGCAGAGGAGGTAAACAGCTGCGGTCCGAATATGCAGGTGAAAATTCCATCCACAAAGGAAGGAATCAAGGCGATGGAGGAGGCTACCTTCAAAGGAATCAGTGTGATGGCGACCGTTTGCTTCAGCGTGGATCAGGCAGTCGCGGCAGCTGAGGCGATCGAGCGGGGAATGAAGCGGCGAACTGCGCAGGGGCTGTCCAATGCAGATTTGAATCCGGTGTGTGCGGTTCTATTGGGAATGCAGGAGGACTGGCTGAAATCCTATGCGGAGAGCAGGGATATCGTCATACACCCGGACGCATTTGCATGGTGTGGTGTGGCCATCTGTAAAGAGGTATACCGGATATTTCAGGAACGCGGATATAAAACCAGAGTGCTGACGGCTTACTACCGCCATCAGCTGCACTGGTCTGAATTTATCGGAGGAGACATTATCATGACCATTCCTGCAAAGTGGCAGAAGCGATTCGCAAATTGTGACGTGGAAATCCGTGATTATATGAGTGAGGCTGTGGCTGCGGACAAGCTGAAGCATCTGAATAAGCTTACACCGTTTGTACAGGCGTATACACAAGGGTCTTTGACAGAGGATGATTTCAACAGCTTCGGACCTGTTATTCTGACGATTCGCTATTTTACAGAGGAATATGAAAAGGCGGTACATAAGGTACGTGACATTCTGTTGCCGAATCCCATCCGTTAACTGCCTCGCCTTCAGCATGCGGCTGCCGTCTGTAAAACACTGACGGTAAAGCTGTCATGAGGATCGCTCAGCACATAGCTTACAAACAGATATGGGGAGATATGCGTGACCGCTTTGGCAGCATAGAATAGGCAGCTTCAAAAACCTGTACATAACAGATATTTGCAGTGTTGTGTTTAGCTGCTGTTCTGTTAGAAAATGCCTGAAGCAGCATGCCACAGACAGTGAATCCCTCCATGAGAAAAAGCACAAAGCCGGATAAGGACTCCGATAACGCTTTGTGTTTTTGTCATGGTCAAAACCCGAAATTGCCAACTCTGCATATATCCTTATAGTTTTCTTATTCAGAAGCAGGACAAAAGCAGTCATTCGGCATCATCTGTCCAGCAGTCCCGTATCGGGATAACTTTCTAAGCAGCCGGTAGAAGCTTCAAGAAGCTCAGCGCATCCAGTATCATTTGTATATGATCGAATGCCAGTGCTTCCTGATCCGGATTTACGCTGCGCGCTGTTTTCATATGGTACTGCATGCGATGCTGTGCATGATACAGGGTAAGCGTATTATCGTTTATCTGTACTTCAAACCATGCCGCATCATCTGCATCGTCCTTTGCCTCAACCTTTACATCCTGATTGATCAGCGCAACGTGGGCAACGGAAACTACACGCATACGGGGATCGCGGTGGACAGCCCCATAGGTATGCAGCTGGTATAGCTGCACCTGATTGCGTTCAATGGAGGTTTCCTCCTTCAGCTCGCGATAGGCGGCATCCAGAATATCTTCCCTGATATTCAGAAAGCCTCCCGGTAAGGCCCACTGCTGTATATAGGGATGATTTTTTCTGCGAATCAATAACAGCTTCAGCCGGTTTTCGTATTTAGAAAATATAAGCATGTCCACGCTGAGGGCAGGACAGGGGTAGCGGCTGGCATCATATGCCTTTAAAAATTCCTCCTCTGTCTGACCCTTTGCATTCACCGGTTGTTTTTTTATCATACACTTCCGCCTCTTTTCTACTGTAAGCATAGCACAGGATTTCATTGTGTAGAAGAAAAAATTATGCAGAATGCGGAAATCCATTTCTTAATATGCTATGATGATAGAGAAGAAACGGAGGAGCTGTTATGGATACAAGACTTGCGGAAAGATTATTCGTACTGATTACATCCAATATGGATCGTACCTATGAGGAAGAATGCAATATGGCTATGGATGTATTTCTCGAAGAGGAATTTGACATGGGTGAGCTGAAGCGCATGCTGCTGTATCTGCTGGATAAGGTGAAGGCAGACAGGCGGGAAATGGTGAAGGAAAAGATCGAACAGCAGATTGGTTCTTTACATGAGCAGTAGCTGGCAGATTTTGCAAGGCCGCCCTGCTTTTCATTTTGTGGAAAATACGCTATACTGATAGCATCAGTCAAATGGAGGTCGGATATGAAGGAATTTATCAGATTATGTGGAATCGCAGCTTGTACACTGCTGCTTCTGACAGGCTGCAGTTCAAAATATGAACGTGATGATGAGCCGGGAAGGGTGGAAAATATCACCGTTGCAAAGATGCAGGAAATGGTGGATAAGAAGGAAAGCTTTGCCATTGTATTTACGCAGACTACCTGCTCACACTGTATAGAATTCAAGAAAATGCTGGATGGTTACCTGCTGGATCATAACGTTGTACTGTATGATGTTGTTCTGGATGAAGCACCTGCCTCACAGCGGAAATCTGATTTGAATACGATTCGGAAAACCTTTCCGGGAATGAACGAAACACCTTCCCTTTTTTATGTGAAGGAAGGAAAGCTGGAAAATCTACTGGAAAACGGTGATGATGGCTTAACGGAGGAAAAATTCGATAGCTGGGTACAGCGCTATAAGCTGGATGAGAAAAAATAAAATACATAAAAAAAGTATTCTGTATAAGGGATGTTTCCTGTTATAACGGAATACTTTTTTATGGACTCCTGTTTAAAAATATGCGCTGTCAAAGAAATCATAAAAGCAGATTACTGTAAGCTGCTGTCACATAAGGCATTCATGGGAATTACAAAAAGCAATCGCAAGCGCACTTTCTTTCAATTCCAAGTGACTGATAAAAGGTATGGTTGCATACGACCGGTTTGCATCTGTTTCATTGGCTGTTGATACTGTATGACAAACATCCTTTTCTCTTTGCTTTGATCAGATTTGAGAACAGGTATTATTTATTAGCTTTATCCACATAATACCAAAGCTTATATTGCGGCTCGTCAAACTCACTGACATAGGCATTTTTAGGATTGTCCTCACTGATTTTAATGCGCAGGCGCTCCTGCAGCTTCAGCTTCTTCTCATGAGCAGGAAGGATACTGTAAATCAGCTGTCTGACCTCGTAGCGCTGCTGGTTAACGTGATATTCCACAGTTACATATTTGGAGGGTAATCCGCGATACAGATAAAAACCATCATCGATTTTTATTATACGGCCATAGCTTTCATATCCATGCAGTCTTGCCTTTTGTTTTCCAAACATCACCACACCTGTTCAAAACCTTCCTTTTTATAACTATAGTATATCATTTTGATGTGGGAAAAGCAGGAACTTAAGAAAAAATAATATTTGAATATATTTGCTTGTGTTTCATGGTATACTTATATAAAAAGGAGACATATGAGACGAACAGACAGAGAAACAACAAGAGAAGAGGCATGGCGCATTTTTGATCAAAGCGCATATTCCGTGCTTTCCATGAGCTACCGGAATAGACCGTATGCCACTGCACTATCGGTAGCACGTATCAATGAGACCCTGTACTTTCACTGTGCCCGTGACGGGGAAAAAATCAGGGCCATGCGTGAAAATCCAAATGTCTGTTTGCACAGCGTTGCCCGTATGGAGAACTGTGCAGAAGGGTTTACTGTTTATTATGCATCCTGTACAATTAGAGGAATTGCGCAGGAGGTGGTTGATGAAGAGGAACGGCATCGCGCGCTGCTTGCCCTCTGCAGGACCTTTATACCACAGAGCATGGACATGGCAGAGCAGGAAATCCGCGATTTAAGGAGCGTTACTGCTGTGTGGAGCATCACCGTGCAGGAAATTACGGGAAAGCGGAATGTGGAAAAATGACAAATGTAATAAAAAACAAATGACATTTGAAAGTTGAATTTACAGGGAACCTTTTGTAAAATATACGTGCAATAAGATATTGGTTCTGCATGGTGGTAGTGCAGAAGCAGTTATGGTATTGTGGTGAATTTAGAAATTGGTCTTTCTTAAATTCCAATCTACAACATTGCTTGAATCGCACGGTATGACTTCTGCAGATGTTTGCTGGTAACATTCCTATGCAGAAAACCCATTCATAATCTGATCCGTTGCTAAAATCCTGAATCTGGAATAGACATGAAACCCTTCAACACCAATACAGGCGCGGAGTATCTCATACCGAATGCAAAGCTTCAGTCAATATGCAACCTATTTTATCAAAAAATATACGATAAAATAGAAAAGAACAAGCCAAAAGAGAGAGTGGCTTGTTTTTTTATGATATAATAATGGTTGATAAAAAGTGAGGTCTTTATGTCAAAACTGAAAGTGAGTATACGTTCCATTGTCATGTTTCTGTTCGCCCTGATGTTTGTTGTGGCCGGCTTGTCACTTCTGAGCCGCTATACCAGCGAGCAGTTCATCTATCGCAGCAAGAAGCCTCTGAAAATCGGGGCGACCTATATGACGCTGAACAATCCCTTTTTCAATGTAATCGATGATGAGGTACGCAATGTCGTCGAGGCAAACGGAGATGTTCTCATATCCCTGGATCCTGCACTTGATTTGCAGAAGCAAAAGGAACAGATTCACTATCTGATTGAACAGGGTGTCAGTGCGCTGATTATCAATCCGGTGGATTTTACGGGCTTGAGTGAGGAGCTGAAGGAGGCAAGGGAAGCGAATATACCGGTCATTACTGTGGATACGGATGTATTTGATGAGGATCTTGTCGCGTATTCTCTGATGTCGGATAATTACGATGCCGGTGTGCAGTGTGCCAAGGATATGATGAAGCGGAAGAAATCGGCGAATATCGTATTGCTTCAGCACAGTACCGCCTATTCTGCTGTCCAGCGGATTCAGGGCTTTGTCGATACCATTAAGGATAAGCCGCAGTACCGTGTTGTGGAGCGAATCGAGTGTGAGGGACAGCTTGAAATCGCCATGCCGAAAATGGATGCCTTTTTGAATAAGGATATCTCCTTTGATGTGGTTATGGCACTGAACGACCCCAGTGCGCTGGGTGCCCTTGCCGCCATGCAGGATAAGGATCGTCTGCAGTCGGTACTTGTCTATGGTGTGGATGGATCGCCGGAAACTAAGGCACTGATCAAGGATCATATCATGACGGCATCCGTTTCCCAGTCACCGAAAACGATGGGAAAGGATGCGGCGGAGATCGTCTATAAAATACTGGAAAACAAGCCGTACAGCAGCAAGGCCAGAATACCGGTAACGCTGATCAATGAAAATAATATCGATCAGTTCTCTCTGGAAGGGTGGCAGTAATCATGGGGTTTATGAAATGGAGCAATGATGAGAAGCTGAAGGCGATTCACTGGATGATGTGCTTTCTCAATCTGACAATCATTCTGTTTATCAGTGTCATTATGTACATTACCACACTGCGCATCTGTGATATGTATGAGGCCAGGACCTTTCTTTCGACCTTACCGTGTCTGCCTTCCAATCCTCTGCGCATCATGATTACATCGGTCGCCTGTTTTCCGATACTTCTGTTTGTGATGCGGCTGCGGCATCAGATTCAGCTGACCACCTGGAAGCTGGCGGGAAGCTTTCTGCTGGAAACCTGTCTCTGTCTGATTATCATGCAGTCTCTCAGCTTTTCCACCAACAGCATTCTGCTTCTTGTGATGGCCGATCTGTTGACGTATATCAGCACCAACCGGGAACGGGCACTCTGTCTGGCCGTGATGATTGTCATCTATCTGTGCGGGAATTATGATTTTCTGTCCGGACGCTTTGCCATCGTCTCCTTCAATGACTATCTCGCATGCTATAACTCCATGACGCAGTCCGTGCTGTCCAGTATCCATAACACGCTGGCTTCCCTGAACATCATCATGTTTATCCTGTATATGATCTTTCTTGTACAGGAGAAAATCAATGAAAGCAAGAAATTTCTACAGATGAATCAGGAGCTGCAGGATTTGAATGAACAGCTGAAGGAATATGCCAACATCCGTGAAAAGATGGGAGCGACCAGAGAACGAAACCGTCTGGCAAGAGAAATTCATGATACGCTGGGGCACACACTGACCGGCTTATCCGTCGGTATCGATGCCTGTGTATTGATGAGTGAAATCGATCCGGCCGCAACAAAGAATCAGCTGAGCACGCTGGCGGAAACGGCCAGAAACGGCTTGAAGGATGTGCGGCGTTCCGTGGATAAGCTGCGTCCGGATGCACTGGAGCATTATACGCTGAAGGAAGCTCTGGATAAAATGATTCAGGAATTCCAGGGGGTTACCGATGTCGTTATTCATTTTGTATGTCATCTTCCGCATTTAACCTTTGATAAGGACGAGGAAGAGGTCATATACCGCATTATTCAGGAGGGAATGACGAATGCGGTCCGACACGGCAAGGCGAAGGAGATATTTATATCCATCGCAAAGGAAAATGATACGCTGATTCTGATTATCGAGGATGATGGAATCGGCTGTGAAACTATTAAGCCGGACTTTGGACTGCACCACATGCAGGAGCGTATCGCCCTCTTGCAGGGAGATATCCGGTTTTACGGATCCAACGGGTTTGTGATCCTTGCAGAAATTCCAATCAGGGAGGGTATCTGATGATTAAGATTATGATTGCGGATGATCAGGAGCTGATCCGCGAAAGTCTGAAAATTATATTGAGTACAAAAGAAGAATTCAGGGTGATCGCCACCGTAGGAAGCGGTAAGGAGGTCATTGAGGCAATACGCAGGGAGCAGCCGGATGTCATTTTGATGGATATGCGGATGCCGGATATGGATGGGGTACACTGTACCAAGTTTGTGAAGGAAGTGTATCCGGATGTGAAGGTTATTGTTCTGACAACCTTTGATGATGATGAATATGTATATTCTGCTTTGAAATACGGAGCCAGCGGCTATCTGTTGAAGGGCGTATCACTGGATGAGCTTTCCAATGCGATAAAAACCGTGCTGCAGGGTGGTGCGATTTTCAATCCCAATGTCGCAAGCAAGGCGATTCGTATCTTTTCGCAGATGGCGAAGAATAATGTGGTTACTGAGAAATTTCAAAGTCAGGATGATCTTCCCACACTGAGCAATACGGAGTGGAAAATCATTCAGCAGGTGGCACAGGGGCTGTCCAATAAGGAAATCGCAGAAATCCTGAAGTTTACAGAGGGTACGATACGAAATTATCTGAGTGTTATTCTGGATAAGCTGGAGCTGCGCGATCGTACGCAGCTGGCCATCTGGTATATACACCGGGAAAAAGCGGAACAGGACGATAACGGATGAAACGGCGTCTGTTGATCACTCTGGTGTTGCTGCTGCTGTGTATCGGCGGAATCGGATGGTTTTCCTATATGCAGCAGAAAACAGTAGTCCTGAAATTCGGCATGTTTGCCGGCAGCAACTGGGATGTTCCCAACGGAGACAGCTACAAAATTATCGATCAGGCCATTGAGCGCTTTGAAAAGGCACATCCGAATGTGCGGGTGGAATATGTGAGCGGTCTGCAGAAGGCGGATTACTCCGAATGGCTTTCCCAGCAGGCACTGGAAGGTGATTTGCCGGATGTATACATGGTGCTGTCCGATGATTTGTATACCTTTGCGGATATCGGAATGCTGGAGGAGCTGGATTCCTACATACAGCGTGATGAAAAGCTTACGGTGAAAAACTATTTTACACCGGCATTGAAAAGCGGACAGATGAATGGCAGGCAGTACGCCCTGCCATATGAAAGTGTTCCGACCATGATGTATGTGAATAAGACGCTGCTGGACAAGTTCGGTATCGCCCTGCCGGATAATAACTGGACATGGGATGATTTCTATACAATCTGTGAAAAGGTGACACTGGATTCGGATCATGACGGTTCCCTGGATACCTTTGGTGTTTACGGCTATGGCTGGCAGAATGCGCTTGCCTCCAACGATGCGACGATATTCAATGCCAGCGGAACAAGTGCGACTCTGGCGAATGACAAGGTGTATGAGGCTGTGGAATTTACGAGAAAGCTGGAGGAGCTGAATAAGGGGCAGAGTGTGAACAGTGCCATGTTTGATAAGGGGATGGTTGCCTTTTGTCCGATGAAATTCAGCGAATACAGAACCTACAAGCCCTATCCGTGGCGTGTGAAGAAATATACGAATTTTGAATGGGACTGCATTCCAATGCCTGCGGGACCAGAGGGGGATAATGTATCGCAGCTGGATACGCTGAGTATGGGAATCAGTGCCAGCAGCTCGCATAAGAAGCTGGCGTGGGAATTTTTGAAATCGCTGTGCTATGATACAACAGCACAGAAGGATATTTTTAAATATTCTCAGGGCGTTTCCGTGTTAAAGGATATCACGGGCTCCAAACAGGTGATGGAGTATTTACTGAAGGATGCCCCGGGGGATTCCACCTTCAATATGGATTTCTTTAATGATACGATGGAGCATGCAATTCCGAATACCAAGTTTACTGATTACGACCAGGTGATTTCGGTAGCGGACAGTGAGATACGAAGACTGCTGGGGACGGATGAGGATATCAAGACAAGCATCAATACCCTGCAGACAAAGATTGATCTGATTTTGAAAAAATAGAGGAGCAGGGAATGGTAAGCGGGTGATTCTCAGGACAAACGGGTATTGAAGCGCTGAATAGCTTTGATACTCGTTATTTCTTAAAAGAGTTTACAATACCTTTGCCTATGTGCAGGACTCCTGCATTTTCTTTGGCTTTCAGGCTCAGAGTGCAGAATGCAGTGCGTGTGTTTCCACCAGATAAAACAATGTGTACTTATCTACAGACGGATGTTTGTAGGTGCTGGTAATACGGGAATATACGGGGTGTATCTTTTACTTGGTGAATCATACCGTGCTATGAAGGGAAATGAATCTGTAAATAGAAACATATGAATTGGCATACAAAATATGATGTGTTGTGAAAAGGCGGTATATATACGGAGATATCCGTCATGTTTGATTGTAAAAAAAAGGGAATCCGGCGATTATGAGTGCAATAGCTTTGGATATCCCTGTTTTTTTCTGCATAACTAGCTTCTATTTGATAATTCGTTCGTGTGCGTTTAATATTTGCGGAAACGATAGCCGCTTCCCCATACGGTTTCGATAAATTTCGGATTGGCACTGTCCTTTTCGATTTTCTCACGGATCCGATTGATGTGTACGGTAACGGTAGAGATTTCACCGATGGCATCCAGTCCCCATATTTTTTCAAACAGCTGATCCTTGCTGAAAACGATATTCGGATTTTTGGCAAGGAATACGAGAAGCTCAAATTCCTTGTTGGGGAGAACGAGGGATTCACCATCCAAAAAAACCTCATGGGAGTTTAAATCAATCATCAGATTTTCGATTTGCAGCAGATTCTCTTTTTTCTGTGCTCCTTGTGTCAGCCGTTCATAATTGGCGATTTGTGATTTCACTCTTGCAATCAGTTCGCTTGGATTAAACGGCTTTACGATATAGTCATTGGCACCCAGACCAAGACCCCGGATTTTATCCATATCCTCACGCTTGGCTGATACCAGAATGATCGGTACATTTTTCGATGCTCTCAGATTCCGGCATACCTGAAAGCCGTCTTCCTTCGGTAGCATGACATCCAGCAGAATCAAAGCAAAATCCTCCTGCAAGGCGCGTTTTAATCCGCTTTCACCATCCTCACAGATTTCAACCTCATAGTCATTCGCTTCCAGATAATCGCGTTCCAGTTCCGCAATCGCTCTGTCATCCTCTACAATCAGTATTCGTTTCATAGCGTTGTTCCTCCTTGTAAAAGCGGCAGTCTTATCGTAATACACAGACCCTTGTTCAATTCACCGCTGGCGCTTATTTCACCCTTCATCTGGGTTATGATTTGCTTGGTGATGGAAAGACCCAGTCCGTTTCCCTTCACCTTGGAGCTTCTCGCAGGATCGCTGCGATAGAAGCTGTCAAACAATCTTGGTGCCTGGGATGGATCGATTCCGATTCCATTGTCCTGAAATGTGAGAATGCATTCCTTCTTATCGCATTCCAGTGTGACATCAATGTGCACCGGATTCTCACTTCTATATTTTATACTATTCTGACACAGATTGTCCAATACCCGAATAAAATGTGTACGGTCCATCAAAACCTGCACGGGCTGCGTGCATTTGACGGTAAGCTTTATGCTTGCATGCTCATAGCGGGAAGCACATTCCTGATACCAGTCTTGTAAAAAGTCTGCCAGATTTACACATTCATCATGAAACGGCACCTGTCCCAGATCAAGCTTGGATAAGAGAAAGAGACTTTCCACCAGCGCATTCATGGCATTTGTTTTCTCCTGTATGATATGCAGATAGTGCTGCTGTTTTTCCGGCGTATCCGCAATCCCGTCCAGCAGTCCGTTGACATACCCCTGCATGGAGGTGAGCGGTGTGGAAAGGTCATGGGAAATGCCTGCAATGAGCTCCTTGCGGTTCAGGTCATATTGGGACCGCAGCTTTTCCGACTCGATCAGCTGCTTGCGCATCGCTTCGAAGTTTGAGCACAGCTCGCCGATTTCATCCTCTTTCTCCACAGAGATCTCCTGCTTCAGATTACCGCTTCGGATTTCACTGGTAGCCTGATTGAGATCATACAGCGGAATCAGGATATGCTGTGCCAGCTTTCTTGTCAGTACGGCACCCAGTGCTACAATGAATAATACCATGAATACACCGGTTGCGACAATCGTTATTTTGATCATCAGCTTGGTATGCTCCCAGGATTCATAAGAGTCCTGAGGGAAGGTTAGATCCTTCCCGGAAAAGGTTATGCGCAGGGTTTTATCCGCCGCATTTTTCAGCTCAGCCTGATATGCCATGCCGTTTGCATTCCATATGATATAAGGAAGCTCATACTGCTTTGTTTCGGCTATGCTTTCGAATTCCTTCTGCATGCTTTTCCGGTTGACTCCGCTGCTGTGGTATAAAACCTCCGCTTTTTGATCGTGTGCTTCCTCGACGAAAATATGAAGACCTGATTTTTCAAGCTGTGCGAGAATACGTCTGGCCTCGTCCGTGATGTGCTCACTTCCTGCCAGCTCGTCGTTCATTGTTTTGATCAGCAGTGTAGGTCCGTAGTTTGAGGTGTTTAACAGGACATTGCGGATGAGTGCAGCCGGAGAGTGTGTCACAAAGGAAAATCCCAGCAGCAGGGAAAACAGAATGAAGCATACAAAAATGATGGGAATGAGTACCATAAGAAAATTGGAAAGCAGTATTTTTTTACGTATGGATATATCTCGATAGCGCATGTTACCACCCCTTTGCATGTTCATTATGTAGGAATTCATCATGAAAAGCAAGGAAAAACGGCAGTGTTAATAGAAAGTATAGAATCTTTGCTGTCTGTTTGTATGCCAAAGCCGGACAGCCCTTACACCGTATATGGAAGGAGAATAAAAACATGTAAGCGTACATGATATGCACTGCTTACATGTTTAATTTATAACACATTTCCGTTTGTTGCGATCACATTCCGATACCACCAGTAAGAATCCTTCGGATACCGTTTCCGTGTCCCGTGTCCTGCATCATCCTGATCGTTGTAAAGGCATGGAATGGAGCAGTCAGCACATCGTCAATGATGTATTTATGATACAGATTTCGCTCAGATTGTAAGAATGCATGCGAAACAGCAGGACGCGAGGTTGCAATTCCTGCTCTCTATGTTACGATATATATGGAAAAGGATGGAGGGTATCATATGAAAAAAATACTGCTTCTGTGTCTGGTGTTTCTCTTCCTGGGCAGTTTTACCGCATGCAGTAAAGCCGGGAATACAGCCACTGCGGATGGTCAGGAACAAATTCTGGAGGAAAGCGATTTTTCAAAGCTGGTGAAGGATGACGACATATTGAAGGTTTCATCGAAGGATACGGATATTACAGTGAAGCTTGGATCTGTTCCAAAGGATCTGGTTGTGAGCGGGGAGCTTCTGGATGCTTCCGGAAAGCCGCTGTACCATCATGTGGTGAAGATTTCATTTCAGGAAAAAGATGGAAATATCGTCTTCCAGAATGAAGCGCTGCTTCTAAGTGCTGTAAGCAGTGATTCGGATATTTTAAAAAAGAGTCTGCTTGCCTATCGTATTCACAGTGAAAGTGAGAATATGGACTGGCATCTTCTTGTGCAGCTGCAGGATGTATAGCCTAATCGATTATACATAAGAAAAGCTTATCTTTTATATAGCATGGATAAGCTTCTTTTTTCTATTTTAAGAGCCTGCCTTCTGCAGCTTTTTCTTTGCTTTTTTATCCTTGATCTTATTCACAAGATGCTTCCAGTTCGGCAGGTAATCCCCCTCCTGCTGTTCCTTCTGTTTACGAACCTTTCGCTTTTGCTGGATATCCTTGTTCTGTATCCAGCTTTTGACAAAGCGCAGGTATTCCCTTGGATTGCCAAGACTGAAATCCCCGTGCGTATAATTCATCAGCATGAAAATCTGTGCATCACTCAGTGCCTCTTTCAATAGATCGGCACTTTTTTTCATACTCTTCTTCTCACGCTGTCCAACCAGAATTGCTGTTTTACATGTAGCCTGCGCCAGATTTTCGGGAAGCTGAAAGGTACTGACTGTATGGTGTATGCTTTTCAGGTTTTCCTTTGTCATTGCCTGATAATTTTGATAATAATCCTCAAAGGCAAAATCATCATTGAAAACAGTGTAGTACATGAATTTATTGAACCATTTTTTTCTTGCCAGTGCATTTGTGTAGATGCCGGCATAGGCACTCCAGCTCTGCAGCTTTACCGGCTGCATCATCGCACTTTCAATCATGGCGTATTCGCACAGATCCGGCTTCATAGACAGCATGGAAACGGCAATCTGCGCACCCAGTGAAAATCCTGACAGCACCTGGATATGCCCGTTATAAAACTCCTGAAGATAGGTAAGCAGCTCCTCTGCACACTGCTGTATACTGATGAATGGTTTCTGAGCTTCACTTCCATGTCCGTCTAAGACGGGGACGATGAGGGTGTAATCTTTTTTCAGCTCCCGTATTTCTTCCTGAAAGCTGAAGGCGGAAAGGCATTCTCCGTGGATATACATATAGACCGGTTTGTTTTTCTGAACATAGGTTTTAAATTGCATGATGACCAACCTCACTTTATGCTTCCATTATACGATAGGAAACCGTTTTCAGCTGATTAACTTCTTGCGGAGTCTTTTGCAGAAAATTAACCTTTGCATTTTGACATATTTTCTATATGATATATGGTGAGGTAGATAGCTAATGAATAAACGTGCACGAGAAATCATTTTCTGGATAATGGAAAAGCGGGATTATCAGGAAACCTGTACCATCAATGATCTGATGGACAAATTCAAGGTATCGGAACGAACGATTCGCTATGATCTGGAGGGAATCACGGATTTTCTTCTGGAAAACAAGCAGAAGCCGATTCAGCTTTGTGAGCATGGCGTGATTGAGCTGCAGAAGGATACTGATACCATTCGCATGCTGCTGGGACAGAATGATTTTTATTCCTTCAAGCTGAGCAAGGAGGAACGCATGCATATGATTCTGTATCTGATAGCGAATACGGGGGAGCATGTAACCCTGCAGCAGCTGGCGGATATACTTTTTGTATCCCGTTCCACAATCATTCATGATGTGGATGATGTACGCAAGAGCATTCAGAAGCAGGATCTGGAAATCGTATCCCTTTGCCGAGGTCTGCGTATTCAGGGCAGGGAGAGCAGCCGCCGGATCATGCTGATGCATCTGCTGCGCCTGCCGTATGTGCAGCAGTATCGGATTTCAGAATATAAAGATATGATGTCCCCACAGGATTTGGAAAGCCTGAAGCGTATGATCAAGGATGCGGAATTATCAAGCAGCCGTTTTTTTACTGACGGTTCCTTTGAAGATTTGCGGCAGTATCTAATGCTTATGATTGAACGCTACCATAAGCATCGGTTTGTGGAGATCGACTATGTATCCCAGCATCTGTCCACGCAGAAAATGGCAAGCCATCTGATGAACAAAATGGAGGATTATTTCGGTATGGAGCATCGGCTGCAGGAGGAATACCTGCTGGCGGATATCCTGTACAATATGCATTATCTCAAACGCAATGATGCGGATGAGAAGATCATGCAGATTCAGGTCATCTCCAAGCAGTTTATTGATGCCGTAGCGCATGATCTGAATATTGATCTGCGCAATGATTTTCAGTTTTACCAGAATCTGACCAATCATCTGCAATCCACATTTAAGGATCTGGATATGGGGTATGATAGTGACAATGAGCTTCTGTATGAAATCGTGAAGAAGAATTCGGAGGTTGTCGCAGCGATTGAGAAAAATCTGCAGCCACTGGAGCTGTTTGTACAAAGAGCCATCACCCGTGAGGAAATCGCCTATATCACCATTCATGTCTGTGCGGCAATGGAGCGCAACCGTTATCAGGGTGCGCAGTTCACGATTCTTCTTGTGTGCAACTCCGGTGTGGGAACCTCACAGCTGCTGTTAAGCCGGCTGAAAAAATACTTTCAGTTTTATGTAGCGGATGTTCTGCCGGTGCATGCACTCGCGAATTATGATGTTACAGGAATCGATCTGATCATATCAACGGTACCGCTGAAGGAGGAGCGCTGTGAAACCATCATTCTGCATCCGTATCTGAGTGATGAGGACTGTATCCTTTTGGGTGAAAAGCTGGAAACATTGAAAAGCGGTATGCACCGTGTGAATTCCAATCCGAATTTTCAGCGACTTCAGACACTGATTGCGAATTCCATTGCCATCAGCCCGCTGGATAAGGATGAAATCTATAAGAATATTATCCGGGATCTGCAATCGCATTTCTTTCCGATAGCCCCAAGTGACAAGGCAACGCTTCGTGAACTGCTTGCCGGACATATCGAGGTGGATGTGGAATGTGCAGACTGGAAGGAGGCTGTCAGAAGAAGTGCGCAGCCATTGCTGGAACAGGACTATCTGAGTGAACAGTACATCACGCAGATGATTCGCAATATTGAAACAATGGGACCGTATATCGTACTGGCACAGGGCTTTGCCTTGCCGCATGAATCGCCGGATGTCGGTGGGATGCAGCTGGGGATGCAGCTGATTCGGCTGAAGCATCCGGTACCGTTTCATTCGCAGTTCTATGATCCTGTGGATTTTGTATGCTGTCTGTCCACGATAGATAAGGACTCGCATTTGAAGGCAATGTTTCATTTAATGAATCTGTTATCGAAAGCGGATTTCTGTGAGAATATCAGAAAGGCGAAAACCGCAGAGGAAGTATATCAGATAATTTATGAATATGAATCCATTTTATAAACAGCTCTTTGCAGGATACTGTAGGAACGTACTACCATGCGTAAAAGGGCTCATGAAGTAGTATCACACATAAAATAAAAAGCTTTCTGAAGAGCTGCGATACGCATCTGAAAGCTTTTTTATTATTCTGCCAGCAGAACACCCGTATAGGTCGCAGCCATCGTATCCCCCGTTATATCCATACGGTTTATTTCGATACATTGCAGCTGACCATGCAGGGATAAGGAGCCGCTGTTTTCCTGAAATTGCAGCGTATCCGGAAATTCTATAAGCTTTCCCGATTTCTTGGTTATGGTAACACTGCGAAAGTGGAATGGTGCAGGAATCAGTTTCCCAACCTTTTTGTAAAGTGAATTTTCTGTCAGTTGAATCTTTGTGTCCTTTGTCACATATGCACTATCCAGCTTTACGGATACGGCTTTACCGATATCAAAGCGCTTATCAATTCCGGTTTCCTTAATTACATGTTCTTCCGATTGTGACAAGGTATTGCTCCATGGCTCCGGATTTTCTTTTGCACCGATCGGCATGGATACGGCAAGACAGGCTGCCATAAGTGCAGCACATGGTAAAAGCTTTTTCTTCATAACATCATTTCCTCCCTATTTTCTGTTCAGTGATTAGAACTATATCTAGTATTATACCATAAAAAACGGGTTCTCCTCATTTTTCAGGCTAATTGTAAAATGATGCATAACAATAAAATCTGAGTTTATGAAATTAAATTTGTGGTGCAGCTTTCACCACGCGGATACCGCATTGCCGATATGCCTCCAGCAGACTTTCATCCGCGCCCTGATCTGTGATAAGCGTATAGCTCTGTTCATGAGATATTGCAATGAAATCACGGCTGTTCAGCTTACTGGAATCACACAGGACATAGACCTCCTCCACAATGGAGAACAGTGTTTCCAGCAGACCGCTTTCCACCACACTGTCGGTATACAGGTTTCCCTTTTCATCTATCGCATTCACACTTAAAAAGGCCTTTGACAGCTGAAACTGTTTTAGATTTGTCTGTGCAATCGGACCGGTCAGCGTGAGGGAATTGCTGCGCAGTTCACCACCGAGCATAAAAATGGTTAATCTGGAATCCTGATACAATTCATATGCCACATTCACAGCATCGGTTACGACGGTCAATGGCAGGTAGTGCAGAAGGGCAGACGCAAACATATCCATCGTAGAGCCGCTGGCAAGAAAAATACGATCATGCTCCTTCAGAAAGCCTCTTGCAATATGGGCAAGCTGCCGCTTTTTCTCTGTATGCAGCTTACGGCGCTTTGCAAACGGTGTCTGCGCATCAAAGGTTTTCTTTTCCTTTGCGATGGCACCTCCATGTGTTCGAATCAATGCTCCCATCTGTTCCAGCTCCATGAGATCACGACGAGCGGTCATGGCCACTATGTGGAAGCTTCGGCATATCGTCTGTACGTGAAGCTCTCCTTTTTCCTGCAAAAGCGCAAGTATTGCTTTCTGCCGTTCCTGTTTTGTCATTGTTATCACCTGCCTTCACTATATCATAAAATGTGCGTTTCGAACAATAAAATTAAAAAAAAGATGAAATATAAACAATAAACATGAATAGTGTTTCTGGATTTTCATTTTTGTACTATGATGAATGTGCGAAACGAACAATTAGGAGGAATGTATATGAAATGTGTTGCTGTTGGAGATATGTTTCTGTCAGAGGAGGCATTCGCTAGGGTATTGAAACATCACGCACTGTTTTGTTCCTATCACGGCTTTTCATGGAAGGCGGATCTGGATCGTGTATCTACACGTACGCTGATTCGCAAGATTGAAACAAAGGGAAGTGAGGCATATGCAGTCGAAGGGGAATTGAAGGAGGCTATGCTGGATGCGGACGTGATCTTCATTCATATGTGTCCGGTGGGAAAGGATATCATTGAGCAGGCACCGCACTTGAAGTATATTGTTACGGCAAGGGGCGGTGTGGAAAACATCGCGGTGGAAAGTGCAAAGAAAAAAGGAATCAGAGTTATTCACTGTCCCATGCACAACGCCTTTGCCGTTGCTGAGCTGACGGTTGGGTTAATGATCTGTGAAACACGAAATGTGACAAGAGCAGATCGCTCCCTGCGCGAGGGTATCTGGAGAGAATCCTATCCGAATACCGGATCGATACGGGAGCTTAGAAGTATGACGGTAGGTTTGATTGGCTTTGGTGCAATTGGTCAGCTTGTCGCACAGCGCCTGCAGCCGTTTGGATGCAGCATCATGGTACATGATCCCTATCTGGATGCATCTGTTATTGAGCGACTTGGCTGTATCGCGGTTGATAAGAAAACCCTGTTACAGGAAAGTGATATCGTATCCCTTCACGGTCGCATCGGACCCAATGATCCCCCGATTATCGGGCGTGAGGAATTGAAGCTTATGAAACCGGTCAGCTATCTGATCAATACGGCAAGAGCGGTACTGGTGGATATGCCGGCGCTGGAGGAGGCGCTGCAAAACGGCAGCATCATGGGGGCTGCGATCGATGTATTTCCGAAGGAGCCGCTGACTAAAGAAGATGCTGTCGTACAACTGGATAACTGCACACTTACCAATCATCGCGGCGGGGATACTCTGGATTCCTATGAACGCAGTCCGGAGCTGCTGCTGGAACAGCTGCAGGAGGCAGTGCAAACAGGACATACGAAATACATGATATAAAACCTATATGATTGCCCTGCACACAGAGGGCAATGTCTTATGCATGATTTAAGATAAGGATGGCTTACAGCTGCTTGCTATCCTGTGGGATATGAGAGGAGAAAACATATGAAAGTAGAAGAAACATCATTTTTAAATGAATATATCGCTATGGCGGATTATGGCGACAGACTGGGCTGGCATGAGCGCAACGGCGGGAATTTCACCTATTGGATGAAGCCGGAAAATGTTGCGGATGTAAAAGATGAATTGCACGATAAAGGGGAATGGCTGCCGATTGGTACCAATGTGGATAATCTTGCAAATGAATATTTTCTAATCAGCGGCACGGGAAAGTATTTTCACAATATGAAAAAGGATCCCCGGCATACAATAGGCATCATACAGGTTGATTCTACCGGTACAAAGTATCGTATTCGCTGGGGTCTTGAAAACGGAGGCCGTCCTACCAGTGAGCTGCCTACGCATCTTATGAATATGGCAGTCAAGGCAAAGCTTACAAATAATGAAAACCGCGTGATTTATCACTGTCACTGTCCCAATGTGATTGCACTTACCTTTCTGCTTCCGCTGAAGTCGGAAATTATCACAAGAGAGATTTGGGAGATGATGACGGAATGTCCGATCATCTTTCCTGAGGGAATCGGTGTCGTGGAGTGGATGGTACCGGGAGGTCGCGAGATTGCCGTTGTCACAAGCAGGCTGATGGAAACCTATAATGCGGTCATATGGGCACATCATGGAATGTTCTGCAGCGGCGTGGATTTTGATTCCACCTTTGGTCTGATGCATACGATTGAAAAGAGTGCCGAGATGTGGATCAAGGTGCATTCCTGCCGACAGGATAAGCTGCAGACGATTCCTGTGGAGGGCTTCCGTGATTTGCAGGAAGCGTTCCAAGTAATACTGGATGAACGTTTTCTTTACAAAAAGTAGATAAATAAAACTCCGGTCATGACCTATGCTTGACCGGAGCTTTTTCATACCGCTAACAGTTAAACTCTTTTACTTCTGAATGGACCTGTTTCCAGCCACAAGCAGTATGATACAGGAAAGTGATGAAAGGATAGAGATAAGCAACAGAAGCCAGTACAGCATCCCATAGGAATCGAAATATTCTGTGACACTGATCATCTCATCCAGGGCGATTCCGCTCGTCCATAAGAATACCATGGAAATAGCCAGTGTCCCCAATAAGCAGAGAAGCAGAAAAGGCAATACTATTTTTTTAAAATTTGACATAAAGATCCTCCATTTCTATTTATATAAGCTTTCGCATGCCTGCTGCGTAACTAAATGGTTGGGCATTGAACATCATCAGGTACGCAGATAGCTGCAAACAGGAAAATGATTTGATTTACAGAAGGGGAAAACCACTACCTTATCATCTACTTCCCTATGTTTATTTTACATGGAATGTGGAAAATGTAAATATGTAGGGGATGAATGGTATCTATCCAGGAGGGAACGGTCTATGTGTTACCAGAATAGGAGGAGAGCCAGTTATGCTTTTAATTTTTTACCGTTTCCTACCTAAATCGACCGCTTGTCCCATTTTTATTTACTTTTATGATCATAATGTTTATGATGAAGACGATGATAGGTGGAGGAAGAGACAAATGAAAACATATACCTTATTGATTGTGGATGATCAGGCGGATGCGGCAGAGCAACTGAGAAGTGGTATCGAAGGTATAAGTCCCGGTGTATTTGATATAGCGGTGATGAATGATGTACAGGCGATACAACAGATTTTTCATCAGATAGCTTTTTACATCTTAAAATGACCGAATGATACCTGTGGCATACCGCTTGTCCCAAAAGCCTTTTCATCTTTTCAAATTATGCTATTGTATATATAACGCGCGAAGGACAGAAGCCGGCACCTGAATGTATCCATAAAGGAAGCCCTCCTCTATCCTGTGTGCTTCACCATATAACTGGAAACAAGGCAACACCATGCCGACAGGGAGGTACTTATGCAGCACTATACTATACTGATTATTGATGACAAAAGAGAACAGGCAAAGGAAATCAAAAAGAAAATTGAAGCCCTGCATCCCGCCTTTCATGCTGATATCGCCAATGACGCAAGCTATGCATTAAAGGGCACCTATGATGCCTATCTCAGCGATCTGATGATGCCGGTTCACTCCGGTATAGAAATCGGAAATATGATTTATAAGGAAAATCCGGATGCCATTATCATACTCATGTCCTCGCTGGATAATTTCGCCATTGAGCGCACCCAGCAGTTTTCCGCCTTTACCTTTCTTCCCAAATCCAAACTGGATCAGGAGCTTTTGCCGCTGCTTCAGCATCTGGAACGCCGCCTGAATTACATCAATATACGCATCCATGTAAAAGATGGGGACAAAAGCATCGCTGTACCGATTTATAAAATCCATAAAGTGAGCGTTATAAAAAAGCAGCTCTGTCTGGACATGGGAAATACACGCTATACCTATTCATGCGATTTCAGGATTTTCAGCGCATATACGATGATTATTTTGTCTGTCCGAAAAACGGTCTACTCATCAATCCGTCCTGCGGCTATTACTATGAAGCGGGGCATACACTGCAGCTGAAGGAGGAATCGATTCGTGTCAGTCTGCTGAAGCGGAAGGAATTCAAAGAAAAATACCAAAAATATTATGATAGCCTCATGTAAATCCCGGCTGTTATTCATGTCACAAAAAGACGCTGTACGCTGATACAGGGTCTTTTTCTATGGTACAATTTGCAGTATGCCTGCTGTGCAAAGAATTCCACTGTTCAAAACTCTGCAATCCTCTGCGCAGTCTTTTACTCTTTTATGAAAGCGCTTTTTGCATTACACTGTAGGTGGATAGAAACAGCGGGATACATGAAGGGGTGGCATCCCTCATGATCGACAAAAAGGAGTATGGAAATGATTTGGGAAGACTTAGATAAAAAACTGATTCACCTACAGGCGGAAGCAGGGCATGCCAATGATATCTTTGATCAGCTGGGCACCTGCTTCATAAACGAGGGCTACAGCCGAAGCGATTATGTGGAGGCCCTGAAACAAAGAGAGGCACAGTTTCCAACCGGATTGGATATCAATGGATTCGGTGTCGCAATACCGCATACGGATGCCGGCTATGTACTGCATGAAACTGAAGGAATCATGACACTGAAGCATCCGGTAACGTTCATTCAAATGGGCAGTGATGATACACAGGTAGAGGTGAAGGTTGTCTTCATGCTGGCGATTGAGGATCCCAAAAACCACATTAAGAAGCTGCAGCAGATTCTGCGTATCATACAGGACAACGCCGTTCTGGAGAAGATCTATCAAGCCTCCAGTGCCGACGAGGTCATAGATATAGTAAAACAGAAGGAAATAGAAATAGGAGGAGAAAACTTATGAAATCAGTAAACATTCTATCAATCTGTGGTTCGGGAACCGTCACCAGCAGCATGGTGGCCGCTAAGCTGAAGGACCGTTTGTCCGAGCACGGCTATCAGGTAAGTGCTACCGAGGCAAAACCGACCGAGGCTTTAAATCTGGCGCAGTCAAAACGCTTTGACATTATCGCACACACCTCACCGCTTCCTAAGGGAGATTATGGGATTCCTTGTGTCAATGCCTTTGCCTGCATCACAGGAATGGGAGAGGACAAGTTCTTCGAGGACTTCCTCAAGGCACTGCAGTCAATAGGGAAATAGGCATTCGACTTCGCAGTACGCAACATAAATTATAAAGGAGAGATAAACGTATGGTTATATTAGAATTTCTGAAATCAATGATCGACAATTTTGGGGCTGCGGTTATCGTACCGATCATCATCGGAATCATCGCATTGTTCTTCCGTGTCAAACCGCAGAAAGCATTCCTTTCCGCCTTATATGCCGGAGTATCTCTGGAGGGTATTTCCCTGATGGTTGGGGCATTCACACCGATTATCACCCCGCTGGTTAAGAATATGGCGGATGCCATGGTCAACATCACCGGTGTAAATCTGAATGTATTCGATGTCGGCTGGCAGGCAACCAGTCTGGTAGCGTTCTCGACAAGTGCCGGTATGATCTATCTGGGACTCGGTATTGTATTACAGACAGTGCTGTTTCTGATCAAATGGACAAAGTGCTTCCAGCCCTCTGATTTATGGAACAACTATTCCTATATGGTATGGGGAGCCATGGTTATCTTTGCGACAGACAACTTTGCACTGGGCATCGCCTGCATGGTGCTGCTGAACCTGTATTCTCTGCTGATATCCGATATGCTGGCAAAACGTTGGTCTACGTATTATCAGTATCCAAACTGCACCATCATTGCTATGCATAACATTGAACCGGGTATTTTCGCCATTGTCTTCGATCCGATTCTGAATGCAATCGGCTTCAACAAACTGAAGCTGAATCCGCAGACGATCCAGCAGAAAATCGGGTTCATGGGGGAACCGATGACCATTGGCTTTGTATTGGGTGGTATTATCGGTATTCTGGGAAACCTGTCCAATCTTGGCTCTATGGCAGGCTGGGGATCTGTGCTGACGGCTGCTGTTGCCACGGCTGCGGTTATGGCCATCTTCCCGAAAATCACAGGGTTCTTTGCACAGGCATTTGCGCCGATCACCGAGGGTGCCCGTAAATTCATGGGCAATACCGGAGATCGCGAATGGTATATCGCCGTCAATGATGCTGTCGGCTATGGAGAGCCTGCAACGCTGACGTGTGGATTGCTGCTGATGCCGGTTATGGTACTGATTGCATTCTTCCTGCCTGGCAACCAGACACTGCCGGTTGTCGATCTGGTCGCAATTCCTTATATGGTAGAGGGACTTGTTGCCGTATTCAACGGAAACATGGCAAAGGTCATCGTTACCGGTGCCATCTGGTTCAGTGTCGGCTTACTGATGTGTACGTATACAGCACCGCTGTTTACCGAGGTTGCCAAGGGCGCAGGCTATGCGATTCCGGCAGGTGCTGCCATGATTACCAGCTTCAATATACTGGGAAAACCGCTGATGGGGCTGATCTTCCTCGCCTTCCTGAGCGGAAGTCCGCTATGGATCGGTGTCGCCGTCGTCGCATATGTGGTCTGCTATGCCGGATACCGCATGAAACAGAAAAACGTAGAGGAGTATCTGGAAACACAGGCAATGAAAAATGCAGAGGCGGAGGCTTAGGCTATGAATATTGATGTACAGGAATTCCGTAAGCCGTGTGCCTGCGGAAGAACACATGAAATTGTTGTAGATGATATGATTATTGAGAAGGGCGCCATACAGCGCCTTCCTCACATCATGAAAACATATTACAGTGAATACAAAACGATTGCCATGCTGTGCGATGACAATACGTATGCAGCGGTAGGAAAGCTCGTGGAGGAGCTTCTTCCCAATATCATCACCATCCGGCTGAACCCTGAAAATCTGCATGCGGATGAGCATGGTGTGGAGGCTGCACAGAAGCAGCTGGACAAATATGCGGGAATTGACTTTCTGATTGCGGCAGGCTCAGGAACGATTCATGACATTACCCGCTATCATGCGTATGAGAAAAAGCTTCCGTTTCTGAGTATACCAACGGCTGCCAGTGTGGACGGCTATGTTTCCACCGTTGCCGCCATGACATGGCACGGCTTTAAGAAAAGCTTTACGGCGGTATCTCCGCGCTTTGTGCTGGCGGACAGTGAAATCTTTTCAAAGGCACCGCTTCGTCTGACCGCAAGCGGCGTCGCTGATCTGCTGGGAAAATTTACGGCACTGTGTGACTGGAGAATCGCGCATGCCCTAACCGGTGAATATATCTGCGATACCGTCGTTGATATGGAATATAAGGTACTGAAGGAGCTTTGTGACAATCTGGACGGTATTCGCAACGGCGATTTGAGTGCCTACGAAAATCTGATGTATGGTCTGCTGCTGAGCGGAATCGCTATGCAGATGGTTGGTAATTCCCGCCCTGCATCCGGAGCGGAGCATCATATGTCACATTTGTGGGAGATGTCCGCAATCAATGAGCCGATTGATTTCTATCACGGAGAAAAGGTCGGTGTCGGACTCTGTATGGCCACGGCAGTTTATAAGAAAGCAGAACAGAAGCTGCGTGCGGGAGGCTATCAGGTGAAGGATCACATGGAGCTGGAAACAGAGTTCATCAAAGCCAATATCACCAGTCCTGTCCTGCAGGAGGAGATTCTGAAGGAAAACACACCGAATCTGATGGCAGATATCACCGGGAACATGCTGAAGGAGAAGGAAGCGGATATCCTGACGATTCTGGCAGACCTGCCGGATGCGGAAACTATGATTGGCTGGATGAAAAAGGTACACGGTCTGACGACGATGCAGGAGCTGACACTTGATGAGGCACTGAAAACGACAACACAGCGTCTGAGTCCGTATATCCGTCAGCGGCTGACCTTCATGCGATTGTTGAAATTCTGTGATTTCTATGATGAAATCACAGAAGGGTAGGAATCACTATGCTGGAAGAATTAAAGCAGCGTGTGCTGGAGGCGAATCTCTTGCTTCCCAAGCACGGACTGATCACCTTTACCTGGGGAAATGTATCCGGAATTGATCGTGAAATGGGCATCGTCGCCATCAAACCGAGCGGTGTGGAATATGATCATATGACGGCACAGGATATCGTGCTGTGCGACCTGGATGGAAACGTGGTGGAAGGAAAGCTGAAGCCAAGCAGTGATCTGATGACGCATCTTGCATTTTATAAGAGCTTTCCCAATGTCGGCGGAGCGGTGCATACACACTCCCGCTGGGCAACCGCCTTTGCGCAGGCAGGACGAGCAATCCCTGCATTAGGGACTACGCAGGCGGATTACTTCTATGGAGATATTCCATGCACCAGACTCATGAGTGAAGCGGAAATTCACGGAGAATATGAACTGGAAACCGGACATGTGATCGTGGAAACCTTCACAAAGGAAAACCTGAATCCAGATACGATGCCGGGCGTGCTTGTACACAGCCATGGACCTTTCGCATGGGGAAAAGACCCCTTTGAAGCGGTGCATAATGCAGTTGTGATGGAGGAATGTGCTGCGATGGCATTTGTCAGCATCATGCTGCAGGACAACGCGGTACAGCCGATGCAGCAGGTATTGCTGGATAAGCATTTCAAACGGAAGCACGGTCCCAATGCCTATTATGGACAGTAGACCCTGCAAGCCGTATTAAGGATGGATATTATGATACGAGATAAGAAACAGATCCAGGAAGCGATGAAGCCCATACGGGCATTCATTCTGGATATGGATGGAACAATTTATTTAGGGAATGCATTGTTCCCCTATACCCGCAGCTTTCTGGATACGGTAAAACAAAGCGGGAGAGCATATTATTTCTTTACAAACAACTCCTCAAAGGACGTTAAGACGTATATCGATAAGCTGCATACCATGGGCATTGATATCGAACAGCGGCAGATGATGATTTCCACCCATGTCATCCTGCGCTGGCTGAAGGAGCATCATGCGGGAAAACGCGTGTATGTGGTGGGGACACCTGCTCTGCAGGCAGAGTTTCAACATCATGGCTGGCAGCTGGATGAGGAGCATCCGGATATCGTTGTTCTGGGCTTTGATACGACACTGACCTACGATAAGCTGTCAAAGGCCTGTCATTTCATCCGGGAGGGAGCCGCATACTACGGCATCAATCCCGATCTCAACTGTCCCATGGAAAACGATACCTTTATCCCGGACTGCGGAAGCATGGCAAGGCTGATTGAAGCAAGTACCGGTCGCTATCCGAAATTCTTCGGAAAGCCGAGTCCGAAAACACTGGAATACATCATTAAGGAAACCGGTCTTGACGCAAACCAGATCGCCATTATCGGGGATCGTCTGTATACGGATATCGCCGTAGCGGATCACAGTGCGGTTACCAGCATTCTGGTGATGAGCGGAGAAACGAAGGAAGCGGATATCGAAAAGAGCGAGGTAACGCCGGATATCGTGATCGAGGATATCGGAGAACTCGCAAAGCTGCTGTAGGAAACCGCATGCGTCATATGGCTTTCTATCAAAGGAATGCATTCCATAAAAACAAGGAAGGAATCCTCTTGCACAGACAGGGGATTCTTTTGCATTCTTCCGTTACATACAGATACACATTCAATTCCTATTCACCAATCTGTCTCGCATATAAACAGCAAAGAAAAGGGGAAAGAAGTCAAATTAATTGTATGACAATGATTTCATAAATCATGATTGCCCGCTATGAACCCATGCATTGATCTGCGATTTCTCAGTGAACAAAACCGCATTTGCTTTTAAAGTCCATCAGAAGATGTTTCTATTTATTAAAGGTTGGAGTATACTGATGGTAGATGGTGAAACGAGGGATTACATGAAAAAGAAAATGAAATGGCGAAAGCTGGCACTAGCCCTGGCTCTGGCAGTGTCCTGTATGCCGCAGAGCATGAAGGCACAGGAGGTTGTTGAGCAGATGAAAGCCCTGCCTTTTGAGATTACGAATATCGGTGTATCATCCAACACGGTGAAAGCAAAAGAGGCTGTTACGTACACAATAGATGTACAAAGTGAAAAACCGATGAGCTCCAGAATAACAATACATCTGACTGCCCCGATTACAAAAAAGGAAAAAGGGGTAACTATGAAATATGACGGAAACGGACGATACACAGGCATATTTCAAACGTCTGAGGATGAGGAAGACGGCATATGGAGGGTTGATCGTATCGATGCAGGACTGGAAAATGGTGACAGAATTTTGATATATAATACCGTTGACCTGCCAAGCTATGCGGTATATGCATATGACTTTTCCCCTCTGGATGTAACGGTTACAGATTCAACAGGCGCCGATATTACAAGGCCGGAGCTGCACGGAATTTCCGTTTTGACAAAAGAAGTCTATCCTGGTTCCGCAATTAAATATCAGTTTGATGCAAGTGATGATATGAGTGGAATCAAAAGAATTTCAATCACCCTGCATTCTCCCAGTGGTAAGGCGTTGAGGAAAAACGTGGAATATTCGCAGGATCAAACGGTATATGAATTGACAATTCCTACAGACAGCGATCTGGAGGAAGGAAACTGGACCATTTATTCAGTAGCTCTGTGGGATTACAAAATGAATTTTGTGAACTATATCAATCAGCCTTTACTTTCATCTTCCTATGAGAATATGCGCTATTTAGATATGTCTGCACAGGGATTTCAGGTAGTGCCTGATCCGGATGTCGCCCAGGGACTGAGCAATGTATTTTATATTACGGATTCTAAAACAGTAAATGATTATGTTTACGATGGGGATTTGTATGTCGGGGAAAATGCTTTCCTTACAATGAAAAATGTGCATGTGACAGGGAATGTCTATGTACTGGGTGTATTGCGTTCCCAAGGTATTCAGGTTGATGGAACCGTGTTCTGCAAAATGAGTACGACAGGCTATAACAACACACAGGGTACGTTTATGTGGTCAGGAACAAATAGTATTCACAGTGTTCAGGCAACCAACCGGCCGGTAGCGGTGGTTCCGGTTCGCATTGATCAGACGCTCACGGCTTCCCGTAACGGGGATGTGGCTCTTAAGGGTGTGTCCCTGCCGTATATCACGATTGCGGTGGAGGGAAAAGAAATGCAAACCGATTATCGAGGGCGTTTTGACGCCGGTATTGTTAACATCGGAGAAAAGGATACCGTAAATATCACATGGAAGCTCCCGTTTGGGATGCCGGCAGAAAACAATATTGCAGTAGAACGGGAAACTCCTGTATCACTGCATATGCTTACGCCTCCCGATAAACTGGAGTATATAGCCGGAGAGAAAGTATCGTTGAAGGGAATGCGCATAGAGGCTGTATATGCGGACGGCTCTAAGAGGGAAACCACGGCATACAGGGTGGAGAATACCGCTTTGACTGCCGGAAATCATTCGATCACTGTCAGCTATCATGGCGCAAAAACATCGTTTCAAGTAACCGTGAAGGATATTCCGGTTACTTCCCTGAAGTTGAATAAGCAAAGTGCAACCCTGCATCCGGATGAATCGGTAGCCCTGCAGGCAGATATACAGCCCGCAAATGCAACGGACAAATCCATCGCATGGAAATCAAGCAACTCTGCAGTTGCCTCTGTGGATGAAAAAGGCAGGGTTACCGCCCTGAAGAGTGGAACTGCAGTGATTTCAGCTGTTATGAAGAACGGCATACGTGCCGAGTGTAGGATTACAGTGAAAATCGCTGTTGATCATATACAATTAGACAGCACAGCTCATGCGGTATTTGTTACAAATACAGGAGATGTAAAGGCAACGGTGTATCCACAGGATGCGACCAATCAGAAGGTGATCTGGCACAGTTCAAACACCAGTGTTGTGACCGTGGATCAAAACGGCCATTATAAGACTCTGAAACCGGGGTTTGCCTACATCTATGCAACGTCGGATGATAATGAGAATATCAGAACGTTTTGCGAAATCAATGTAAATGTGCCTCTGGTGGAGGTGAGTATTCAGGAAGCATCCTTGAATTTGAAACGAGGACAGTCCTATCAGCTGAATTATAGCGCCTATAGTCCTGCCGGCGTGAATGTCGCTTTCCAGTGGACGAGCAACAATCCGGATATTGCTTCTGTGAATCAAATGGGTGTCATAACAGCACACAAGGCAGGGGTGACATCCGTCAGTCTGAACTCCCCGTATGATAACGGCAGTGATGTGGTTTATGTGACGGTCACCAACCCGGTCAGCGCATTGAAAATGAATAAGGCATCCGCGAATATGACCAAGGGCAGCTATCTGCAGCTGTCGGCGTCCATATCTCCATCGGATGCATCGAACAAAGGTCTTACCTGGACATCCAGCAACAAGAATATCCTTACGGTCAGCAGCAGCGGAAAGGTTTATGCGAAGGGCTTTGGAACAGCTACGATCACTGCACAGGCAAAGGATGGCAGCAAGGTAAAAGCAGCAAGCAGAATTTTCAGCGGCTATGGTATCAGCTATGTGCTCAATGGCGGAAGCAATCATAAATCCAATGTCAGCGTGTATTACAATCAGGCAGTCAAGCTGTACAATCCTACCCGCAGCGGATACAGCTTTAAGGGCTGGTACTCCGACAGCAAATATAAGACGAGAGTAACGTCCTATAAAAAAGGAACCAAGGGAAACAAGAAGCTGTATGCGAAGTGGAGCAAGAACACCTACCGCATCACCTATAAGCTGAATGGCGGGAAAAATACGAAGTCCAATCCATCCACCTATTCTGTAACTTCCTCCATTTCCTTGAAGAACCCAAGCCGTAAGGGGTATTCCTTCAAGGGCTGGTACAGCGACAGTAAATATAAGAACAAGGTAACCAACATCAAGAAAAGAACAGGAAATCTGACACTGTATGCGAAGTGGAGCGCCACTTCCTACCGCATCACCTATAAGCTGAACGGTGGTAAAAATACAAAGTCCAATCCATCTGCATTTACAATCAATTCAACTGTATCTCTGAAAAATCCAAGCCGTAAGGGCTATTCCTTTAAGGGCTGGTACAGTGACAGCCGCTATCGGACACGGATCAAGACAATTAAAAAAGGAACAACCGGAAACAAAACACTGTATGCGAAATGGAGCAAAAACAGCTACCGTATCACGTATAAGCTGAATGGCGGGAAGAATACGAAATCCAATCCTGCCAAATACTCGATCACATCCTCTGTGAAGCTAAAAAACCCAAGCAGAAAAGGCTATCGATTCACAGGCTGGTATACGGATGCTGCCTGTAAAAAGAAGGTAACCGCTATTAAAAAGGGAACTACTGGTAATAAAACCTTTTATGCAGGGTGGAGAAAATAGGCGATTCATGCAAAAGCATGTACAAAAGCTGCTTGAAAATTAAGCTGTTCATGCTCTCTTTATGAAAAATAAGGGAATTCAAAGCTATTGTGTTTAACAATAGAAATTCGGATTCCCTTTTTATAATGTGAAACACCAGAAAAAACATACAGCGTGCTTACCTTTGTTTCAGCAACCTCTGAAAAATTACGAAAATCAGCTTATATGTAGACAGCAATATAGCTGTAAGAATTCAAACACCGGCGAAGCTACTATAAAGGAATATGGTTTTGCTATTCATGGAAATTTATATCCTTTCGCTATTTTAATGCAAGTGTATGATCAAAGAGTATTTTTCGTGGCGCAAACTCAGAATCTAAGAAAGCTCTGTTGTATAAGCTCATCCATAGAGAGAAACCTGCAGTTTTTGCTTTTCCCGTAGCCGGATATAACGCATCCAAAGAACTTGAAAGCAAATATAAAAAAAACGGCTCTGCCTTATTGATAAGGTTAGAGTCCGTTTCACGTTTATTCATGGTGGAGGCTGAGGGACTCGAACCCCCGACCCTCTGCTTGTAAGGCAGACGCTCTCCCAACTGAGCTAAGCCTCCATCAACGTTAACTATAATACCATGAATGATTTTAAATTGCAATTACTTTTTTGTGAAATCATAATATTTGTATTTATTTGTTACGGGCTACAGTCTATATGAATAGTATAAACCTGATTCAAAGAAGCAATTTGTAATGAAACATGCATTTTTCTGTTTCATGCTCTTTACACGGATGTACTATACCATTTTTTTCTTTTTGATGATAGCGGGATCCAGACTGAGGTTCAATACAGTGCTCTCCCTAGGGGGATTCCCTGTCACTCGTTTAATAACGGTGTTACAGATAAAAGCAGCATCTTCATCCTCCGAACCAAGAACAAACTTGAAAAATATCGTTATCATATGTTAGCCGTTCCTGCACCTCCACGTTTATTTCTTTGTTTCCGATTACATCTTTTGTATGCATAGGTATCAATTCCTTTCCTATGCCTTACACTATTACATACGTAAAAAAAGGATGAAACTCCTAAAAAAAGAAACATTTTTTATATTAAATGATGTTTGTGTTTACTAGTGTTTTAATCGTGAATGAAAGAATATCTGCTTAATTCTTTTACTAGCTGCTATCCGGTTTCAGTCATTTATGAGCTGTGAAAATCAAAGCTGCTGATGTTCACGCACAAAAGCAAACACCTCCAGATAAAGCCACTGTAAGGTACGATGAAAAATAGGCCATAAGAAAAACAAATGTTAAGCATTTAGACAAAAATCAGAAATTGTATAGAGAACCTGCTTCAAAGCCGCATATAAATTATTGACGAATCGTCATTTTTGCAATATCCTTTTCATCGGTTAGAAAAAAATGACGAATCGTCATTCAGCGAAAACGGGAGAGAAGCATATGAAGAACAAGGTACTATTGAACAAGAGTGAGAAAAAGAAACGGATTGAAGAAGCCGCACTTGCATTGTTTTCCTGCAATGAGGTGCATCAGATTTCCATTGATCAGATCGCCCAAAAAGCGAAAGTTGCCAAAGGTACGTTCTACCTTTACTTTCATGACAAGGTGCAGCTGATCAATCATCTCATCGTAAAGGAAAGCTCCTCGATCATCAACGACGCACTCCTTGAAGCCAAGCGGCAAAGAATTGATGATAAAATTGACGAACTGATTTTTCTGATCGACCATGTCATCGCCTATTTCTGCAGACATCCGGAGGTTATCAAGCTTATACAGAAAAACCTGTCCTGGAATCTTGTTGGCGGAAAGCTGAAGGAGGATGACAATTATGAGGTGGCAGTGCATATGAACAGCTACTGTGACTTTCTGGTAACACTCGGGTATACCCGAAATGAAGCCTATCAGCTGCTGTTTATGATTTTAGAGCTTGTTTCTACCCTGTGCTATACTGCAATCGTGCTGCATCAGCCGGACGATATCGAACAGCTGAAGCCAATGCTGTTTACTACGATTCGCAAAATGATCGAACGATCATAAACAAGATTGGAGATGAAATGTATGAAGAAGCTTTCTGATTTTATTGTAAAGAAAAGAAATCTGATTCTGCTTGTTGCCGTACTGCTGCTGATACCCAGTGTTATCGGATATGCGCGTACGAAAGTAAATTATGACCTGCTGAGCTATCTGCCGCAGGATGCCGAGTCCATGATCGGACAGAAGTCACTGAGTGATGACTTCAATCTGGCGAGCACCGGTATGCTGGTCGTTGAGAATATGCCGGATAAGAATGTATCGGAATTAAAAAAGGAGATCAAGGCGATTGACGGCGTTAAGGATGTCCTGTGGAGAGATGATGTTCTGGATATCAGCATTCCCAAGGAGATACTGCCAAAGGATGTTCGTGAGATGCTGTATTCTGATAAGGGAACACTGATGGTAATCACATTTCAGGAGGAAACCTCATCCCAGCGTACGATGGATGCCATTAAAACCATCAAGGGCTATGCCGATCGTGAATGCTATCTGGGCGGCTTTTCCGCCATCACTGAGGATACCAAGGATTTGATGAACGAGGAAACTCCGCTGTATGCCGTAACTGCCATCATCCTGTGTATGATTGTATTGTTTATGGGGCTGGAGTCCTCCATAGCACCGTTTGTCTTCGTTTTGGGAATCGTTTTCCCAATCGTCTACAACTTCGGAACCAACGTCTTTCTGGGACAGATATCCTATATCACCAAGGCACTGGCTCTGGTCCTGCAGCTGGGTGTCACGATGGATTACTCCATCTTCCTGCTGCACCGCTATCAGGAGGAAAAAAAGAAAAGCAGTGATCGTGATGAAGCCATGTCAAATGCGATACAGGCTACCTTCACCTCCATCACCAGCTCTTCTATAACGACTGTCGCTGGATTTCTGGCATTATGCGCAATGCAGCTGACCCTGGGCAGGGATATCGGTATCGTTATGGCAAAGGGTGTTGTATTCGGCGTATTATCGACTATCATCATCCTGCCTGCGCTGCTGATGCTGTTCGATAAATATATTGAGAAATGGAAGCATCCGATCCTTTTAAAGGAACCGAAAAAGCTTCCGGGCTTTCTGACAAGACATTATAAAACAATTCTGGTGGTCTTTGTCGTTATCTTCATTCCGATGATTTATGCACAGGCACATACCAATGTCTATTACGATCTGAATGCGACAATGCCTAAGGATTTTCCAAGTGTCATCGGTACGAATAAGCTGAAGGACCAGTTCCATATGACGACGACGCATTTCCTACTGGTGGACGAGAAGCTGGAAAATTATGAAATCAAGGAAATCTGTGATTCTGTGGAGGAACTACCGGGAGTTTATTCCGTCGTTTCCTATGAGAGTCTGATTGGCGGCGGTATTCCGAATGAGCTGGAGCCTGCAGCAGTGAAAAACATCCTGCAGAATGGCGGCAGAAAGATGATCCTGGTCAACAGCACCTATCGTTCCGCAACGGATGAAGAGGATGAACAGCTGAATAAGATAGATACGATACTGCATAAATACGATAAGCATGCGGTGATTGCCGGGGAAGGCTCATTAACCCGTGATTTGATTACTACGACGGATATTGATTTTAAAATGGTGAATATCTTATCTGTTGCCGCGATTTTTCTGATTATCGCTATCACCTTCAAATCGCTTGCACTACCGGTTATACTGGTAGCTTCCATCGAATTTGCAATCTGTATCAATATGGGGATTCCATTCTTCACCGGAACAACGCTTCCATTTATCGCCAGCATTGTCATCGGTACAATTCAGCTGGGAGCGACGGTGGATTATGCCATCCTGATGACAACACGCTATAAGGAAGAACTCAGCAACGGCAGTACGGTTATAGAGGCCGCGAAGGAAGCAGCAGCAAAATCTGCACCGAGTATTATCACATCCGGACTGTCCTTCTTCGCCGCATGTATCGGTGTATCCTTTATTTCCAAAATGGATTTAATCAAGAGTCTGTGTACGCTGATCTCCCGCGGGGCAGTGATTTCTATGCTTTCTATTCTGCTGGTACTGCCAGCTATGCTGATTATATTCCATAAGCTGATAGAGAAAACAACCAAGGGCTGGCCAAAAGCCAATCTGAAATAAGGAGGGTATTCATATGAAGAAAAATGTGAAAGCAGTAACGTGTGTGGCATTGAGTATGCTGCTGGTTAATTCCGGCATGGTGCTGTATGCAAAGGATGATGAAACGGTAAAGGATGAAACGGTTTACGCAATGCTGAACAGTGATGGCAGTGTCGATCAGGAAATTGTAAGCAGCTGGCTGCACAACGATAACGGTATTCGTAATATAAAGGAACAGCTGGACCTCAGCAATGTCAAGAATGTGAAAAGTGACGAAAAGCCGGAGGTTTCCGGAAAGACCTATACCTGGAATGCAGATTCCAATGATATTTATTATGAAGGAACGAGCAACAAAACTCTACCGATACAGGTAAGGGTGACTTATAAGCTGGATGGTAAGGAAATCAGTGGAAAGGACCTGATCGGGAAAAGCGGTAAGCTGGAAATTCATATTTCACTGAAAAATACGCAGAGTAAAACAGTGAATGTGAATGGCAGACAGACACGCATTCATCCATTTTATATGGGGGCAGGTGTACTTGATCTTTCCACCGATCATTTTTCAAATGTGAAGTGTGAAAACGGTAAGGTGCTTTCCGAGGGCAACAATACCATGGTCGCTTTCATCAGTGTTCCCGGATTGCAGGATACGCTGGAAAGCTGCGGTGTAACTGGCGCAAAGGAACTGCCGATGCAGGATGATATCACCATTACCTGTGAAGCTAAGGATTTTGAGCTTGGTCCGATTATGTTTGCAATGACACCGGAGGTGCCGGTGGATAAGCTGAAGGATATCAATTCCATGGATGATCTCACGAAGGGGCTGGATGAGCTGACCAATGCAAGTGCACAGCTATTGAATGGTACTTCACAGCTTTCTGAGGGTACAGTAACCTTCCAAGGTAAAATGCAGGAGCTGGTAAATGGTGTGCCGACACTGACGAACGGTGTATCTGCATTAAAGAATGGTACGCAGGAGCTGGTGAGCGGCTCAACCAGGCTGTACAGCGGATTGCAGGATTTGCATACCGGAATGAATCAGGCGAAGAAGGGAACTGCCAAGCTGAATAAAGCAACAGACGGTTTGGGTACACTGGTAAGCGGTGTTGATGAGATCAATACGAATATGCAGGCACTTGCAAAGGGCTTGCAGGATGGAAGCAATGAGCTGAATGCATCCCTGAGTGATGAAATGCTGAAAAATTTAACAGATGGTTTAGGAAATGTATCTGCTTTACAGGCGATGTTTGAAAAGGATCAGCAACATGTGGCGCAGGCTGCCGCTGATCTGGAGGCTGCACTCACAAGCACAGATGTTGATAACGCAGCAGGAAAACTGGGAGAAACTGCAGAATATCTAAAGAAAAAAGCTTTTAATGATAAAGGAGAGGTTGTGGATGCAGAGGCAGCGCAGGCTCTGAAAAGCCTTAAAAGTGCGGATGACTACTTATTAAATTATAAAACGCAGGCTACAGCTTCTGCGGTCAATCTGCAAAAACAGCTGACCCAGCTGCAGACAGATTCAGCAAATCTGAAAAATCTATCCGACATGGCAGCCTCTGCTGCTGAAATGCTGCCGAAGCTAAGCAGTTTCAAAGCAAGTCTGAATACTGCATCACAGGGAGTACAGCAGCTTGCCCGGGGTACGCAGCAGCTCAGTGAAAAATCCTCCTCTCTCTTAGAACTGAAAAAGGGAATTTCCACACTGGACTCCAGTATGACAACGGCAGTCGGTGGCATTAGCGAGCTATATAAGGGCGGTCAGGCTCTGGTATCCGGATTACAGCGTGTTGATCAGGGCGCAGGTGCTCTGCAAAGCGGTTCTGCGACTATCGGTAACGGAGCACAGCAGCTATATGATGCATCAACTCTGTTAAAGGATAAAACAGGGGAACTGCATGCAGGCATGAGCAAATTCAAAACAACCGGTATTGATGAAATGCAGAAGCAGGTTTCCCTGTCACTGGATGATGTCACACAGCTTCTTGCTATCAAGGATGAAATTGTAAAGGAAGCAGAGCAGGAGCACACCTTCAGCGGTGCACCGAAAAACAGTGAAAGCAAGGTCAAATATATTTATAAAACAGAAGAGTTGCAAAAGGAAAAAAAGACAGACACACAGGAAACAAAGAAAACAAAGGAAGAAACAAAGGATGATTTCTTTGATAAGATTTCAAATTTCTTCTCAAAGATGTTTTAAATTCAGAGGGGCAGAGAAAAGCTGCCTCTTTTTTCACACAGAAACTTATTGTAGAAACCAGGTGTGTACAGTATAATGGGTACAGTTGCATTCACAGGAGGATACATGAAGGTCATAGAACACAAACACGTGATACCGATTATACGAAATACATTAAATGCACTGGATGCGCGGCTGGTGGATCATGGCTACCGTGTGGCTTTTTTGATGGAACAGACATTGCGTCATGCAGGACTCTTTAAAGGAAAGGAATTGCGGGATATTGTCATGACCTGCTTTCTTCATGATATAGGTGCTTATAAGACAGAGGAAATCGAGCAGCTGATTCAGTTTGAAACATGGGATATCTACCAGCATTCCGTATACGGCTATCTTTTCCTTAGAAATCTGTCCCCGCTCGGCCCGTATGCGGATATCATTCTATATCATCACATATATTACAGAAAGCTCAGAGATCATGATATTCCCTACCTTCTTGTGTCACAGCTTCTCAGCCTCTGTGATCGCCTGGATGTCTATCAGCTTGAGAAACCGCTTCAAAATGTGGAAGCCTTTCTTCGCCAGTTCGAGGAGGATTATTTCAGTAAGGAGGCGATTGATCTGTTCCTTTCCGCAGATGCACAATGCCACATGCTGGATCAGCTTTATGTGCAGCATCAGGAGGTAAAGGTAGCGGTCTTCGATGAAATACCGTTTACGGAATCAGAAGGAAAGGCATATCTGCATATGCTCAGCTATGCAATAGATTTCCGCAGTGAATATATGGTAGCACATACCATTACAACGACAAGTGTTTCCACAACACTTGCGGCGCTATGTGATTATCATCCGACAGAAATAGAAAAGGTGTATTACGGAGCCCTGCTGCATGATATCGGTAAGGTTGCCATACCGGTGACGATTCTTGACTTCCCGGGCAGACTCAGTCCGCAGGACATGGCAGTTATGCAGTCACATGTGACATATTCCATGAAAATTCTGCATGGTGTTGTCGATGAGGAAATCGAGCATATCGCTGTCCGTCATCATGAAAAGCTGAACGGCAAAGGCTATCCTCTGGGGCTGAAGGAGGAAGCTTTAACGACATCCGAACGCATTGTAGCAATTGCGGATATCATCAGCGCTCTCATAGGAAAGCGCAGCTATAAGGAAGCATATGACTTGGAGAAAATCAAAGAAATTTTACAGGACATGGCTGAGGGGCAGTATCTTGACGATAGGATTGTACAGATCGCCTGTGACAATCTTCCTCACATCCTGCAGACGGTGAAGCGCGATTGTACACCGGTAATCGCAATGTACCAGGAAATACGTCGTGATTATGAGCATAGGATAGCACAGCTTGACAGGTAAGCAGTACATAAATGTGACTGCATAGTTCAATAATTACAGCCACACAGAGCTGCTGCATATGGCTATGCCAGGAAGAAATGCGGAAATTAAGCAAATAATCTTATAAAAATTTCTTTTTGATTCTGTACATAAGGAAGAAAAGATGGTATAATAATCGCGGTCTCAGGGAAACGGTCCGTGAGAAAGCTATTTCCTTATTCTGCCGGAGTGGCTCAATGGTAGAGCAACGCACTCGTAACGCGTAGGTTGGGTGTTCGATTCACCTCTCCGGCACCATATGATATATTCAGGTTGTGTTCATTTCGCCGTATGGCAAAGACCTTAGAAAAGGGTTTGAAATGCATGACCTTTTTTTCTTGTATTTTGTATGTCCTCGTGCTGTGGAAGATGCTTTTTCTAAAGCGTTGTATATGTCGAAGGGATACGCTAAAACAAGAATAGATAAAGAGGATAGTTCCTTTTGAATATCATCAGCAACAAGAAAAAAAGAATCAATGCATCATTAAAGCGATGTACTTGATTCCTTTTAGCTTTCATGGGTAAAAGCTCTACCCATCTCTGATGAAACGAAACCGGAAGACTATTCTTTTTTTTTGCTTGTGAAAGATACCCTGTGCTTATTCTCTAACATTGATAGAAGGGAAACCTGTATGTTTTTTTATGAGAAGAGGCAGCATGCATGTAAATATCCAATAAAAGCCTTTGGCTGATGAAACAGCCGAGGTATCGGGATAGGGAATTGTTGCTTACAGGTGCGAGCACAGCTCATAGGCATCCCAGATGCCCTCCATGATATCCTTTGGATGAGAGCTGTCACCGATATTATAAATATCCTTTGCCTTCAACAAAATCTGATCATACAGAGAACGATTGCTGTGGATTCCTGCTTATATGCCCAATGGTCATCCAGCTGGCCCATCGCCATCGGAGCCATAGCAAAACGGTTTCGTATCTCCACATTACCGATACGAAGCGGCGTGAATAAAGCTTCATATTCCTTTTTCATGATGTCCCTCCTTTAAGTGAACATGTTCATTTAATTAAATGATAGCACTTACATAGAAAAAGTCAAGGGGTGGTTCACATTGTGTTTTTTAAGCGGATACGATACAATGAAGACACAAAGCAGGTGAGTCTATGAAAGAAAAGGAAATGCGGCGGCGGCCGAACCAGACGGAAAAAACAAGAAGAAAAATTGTTGAGGCGATTCATGTGAGTATGAAGGAAGCGGATCTCAGTGATATCACCATTCGAAGTGTATGTAAAAAGGCAGGTGTATCCATCGGCACCTTCTATTTATATTTTTCCTGTAAGGAGGCTGCTTTGCTGTATGGCTATCGTCAGGCGGATGAACAGTTTCTTGCATTACAGCTGGAGGAGGATGCATGGAGCAGCATTCGTAAAATCATGACCTGCTATCTGAAGATGGTCACGCTGGAAGACATGCATGCCGTGCGTCAGATTTATATCTGCCATATCAAATACCACGATACCTATTTCTTTGATGAACAGCGTCCGATTTTTCAGCTACTGGCGGCAGAGGTTGGAAAGCTGGTTTCAGAGACTGCAGTAAAGGATGTGACATGGGGACTGCTGACGACTGCCCGGGGTCTGATTTATCATGCCTGCTGTTTGAAGGATGAGCAGATAGCATTGGACTGGCATGAGAAGCAGCTGGAGGAGCTTATGGATTACCTTTCCTATCGTGTGCAGAAATTACAAAAAGGAAATACGTGATCGCTGGCTTCATAATCATGTTTAACGTATGGTGGAAAAGGCTATTGCGAATAAGAGGATTCAATATGTTAAATAGTAGCTCCTTTTGATTACAGGCTGCATGGACTAGGTTTGTTTTAAAGGAAACAGTGTTTTATAAATTGTAATTTCAGGAGGATTTTAAAATTATATCAGGCAGATATGATGATGGTTTAAATCCAAAGGAGGAAACATTTATGGAAAAGGCTAAATGCAATAGAGGTTATTATGAGAGAACTTATAAGATTGACTGATTATAGTAAATCCGATATATTTGAAATTTTTAAAATTGCTGATGATCTATTAAAAGGGAAATATATAAACTTTTTAAAAGGGAAGACCGTAGTAATGTTTTTTCCTAACACTAGTATCAGAACAAGAGTTACATTTGAAAAGGGCGTCTATTTATTAGGTGGACAAGCTGTTTTGTTTCCAACGGAGACACTTGATAAAAAAGAAGCTTTGCAAGATGTTTTTGGATATTTAAGCAATTGGGCTGATGTTTTAGTCGTACGTCATAAAGATATTCATATCTTGGAAAAAATAGCAAGATATTCTTCGGTTCCAGTGATCAATGCAATGACTGATGTTAACCATCCATGTGAAATTATTTCTGATTTATATACACTTTCAAAAATAAGGGATCATTTCATAAAAGATAAACTTCTTTTTTGTGGAGAGAATAAAAATATAGGATATGCTTGGAAGGAAGCCTCTGAGGTTATGGGATTTGATTTAGAGCAATGCTGTGGTAGAGGATATGAAATGGAAGGAATCGTATCGCATCATGATATTGAAAAGGCCATTTTAGGTAAGGATATCATTTGTACTGATTCACTTCCTGCTACCACGTTAGATCATTTCAAGAAATGTAAAGTTACAACACACGTAATGAAAAAAGCAAACAAGGGAGCTGTATTGAATCCATGCCCGCCATTTTATAGAGGTGAAGAGATATCAGACGATATAATAGAATCTGAATTTTTCGTAGGATATGAATTTAAAAAATATTTATTATATATCCATCAAGCAATTATGATTTATTGTTTGATTTGAAATTAGAATTTGTATTAGAAACTTTACAGGAGGAATAAATTTTATGAATGATTTATTAAGAAGCGAAGAATATGATTTTGTTAATTCTAAGGATAAGCAGTTTATAGTGGCTTTCGATTCTGAAATGTTAAAGTTAGGCTACACATGTAACCAAGCAATAGGGGAGGGATATTGTTGGGGAAGGAAAATGATTATTTACACAAAAGCAGGCGTAAAAAGCAAAAAATCATATGCTCGAATTTATTTACGTGATAATGACTTGATTCTCCGTATGTATTTCAGCAATGTAGATAAACATAAGCAGGCAATTGAACAAGCTCCTGACTATATTCAGCAGGCATTTACTGGTGATTATGGAGCTTGTAAGCATTGCCATAATATGAAAGAGGATGGGACATGCAATCATAGAAAAAGCTATACGGTTCATAATCAACATTATGAATTCTGTGACGGTTTTGCTTTTTGGTTCTTTTCTCCTGACCTTGCAAGAATACCAGATTACATCAAGCTGTTTCTAGACTTTTATCCTGATAAAAAGCGAAAAGTAAAAGTAATATCATAAGGGACTAAGGGTATTTACTAAATTAGAATTTGAGGAGGTATTTTATGTTTAATGAAATATGCATATATGAGGCAAAACTGACCAAGCTAGATGAAATTGAAGAACTGATGAGGGAAGTAGCGGAATTTTATTTGGAGCAAGATGGTGTTATTGATGTACACTATATAAAACGTACTCACCGACAAAAAGATTTCAATGCAGTTAAAGAGGGAGAATTACCTATTCGTCTTACAAGAAATGTAGGTAAGGTAACATATGTCTTGTATTGGGTGATGGAAAATGAAGCAGTTCATGCAAGAGTTGGAAAACTTGGCATAGAAAAATTCTATAAACGTTGGAATAGGTGTTTAACCACGATGCCCAAAATAATCTTGGGTGAGAATATAGTTTGATTTACAAATTAGAATTTGTAGAGGTGAATCATATGTATAATACTTTGTTGCAATTAGAAAAGGACTTCTTCAAAATCAGTAAAATAACAGATATAATATGGCTTAACGATACCCTACATGATGATTTTAAAGAAATCGGTAGTTCAGGTTTGGTGTTCAATAAACAAGATACAATGAAGGCACTTTCTTCTTTGAAATCTAACAAAGAGATAGCGATATATAATTTTGAATTTCTAAATTTAAAATTGGATTGTTGGATGGTTCATTATGTAACGAAGGATAAAAATGAAATGACTTATCGTACATCTATTTGGTTAAAAGAAGATAGATTAAAAATCATATTTCATCAAGCAACGAAATTAAATGGTCAGCATACATTGAATGAATCTTAATAAGGTATTTTTTGTTTCAGTAAAGAGATAGAGAAAAATTCCAGTTTGTTAAATTCTCGTGCGATATTGATTGAAAAAGTTGGTGGAGTTCTTCTTTAATATTCTCTATAATTTGATTATCAAAAAACAAGGAGGATAACACAATGAATTTAGGAAATAGTTTATTTCACGCAAGAAAGAAGAGTGGATTATCACAAGAGGAAGTTGCTGAAAAAATCGGCGTAAGCAGACAAACGATATCAAAATGGGAAACCAATGAAACAGTTCCAGATATTTACCAATCAAAGAAGATGGCGAAACTCTATAAAATTTCTTTAGATGAACTTATTGAATTTGATATTGATTTACAAGAAATTGAAGAAATGATTGATAAAAGTGATGAAAAACTAAATGAAAAAGTGAATTGGACAAATGCATGGGGAAAGAAATATCCTATACTCCTTAAATATCAGACAGAAGTGAATACTTCAAATTATGCTTTTCGAATTACAAAAATGTTTGATGAAATTAAGAATGAATATGGATATAGCAAACAAGACGCAATGTTAGTTCTAAAAGATATTTTGTATCAATCATATAAAATCTGGAACAAATAAATAACGATTTATCTTCAGCTAGAGATGATTTCCTTGAAAAGAAATGGGTAGCCGGGTTTCAGTATCTTGTGAAGAATTGTCAAAATCGTGTTGTAATCCTTTTCATCAAATACCAACTATGGTAAAATAGGGACAATGAGGTGAGATAATGAAAGATGTGACATTAGTTGTACTGGCGGCCGGTATGGGCAGCCGTTACGGAGGATTGAAGCAGATTGATCCGATTGGACCAAACGGAGAAATTATTCTGGAAATGTCTGCATTTGATGCAATTCGTGCAGGCTTCAACAAGATTGTTTTTATTATAAAGAAAGCGATTGAAGAAGATTTCAAGAAAGCGATTGGAAATAAGATTGCGGAGCATATCAAGGTGGAATACGTATTTCAGGAGATGGATGCGTGTCTGCCTGAGGGGTATGAGATACCTGCCGACCGTGTAAAGCCATGGGGAACGGCCCATGCCATTCTGTGCTGTAAAAACGTAATTCATGAACCGTTCGCCGTGATTAATGCGGATGATTACTATGGTATTGCTTCCTTCCAGAAGCTGCATGACTATCTGGTATCCAATGCGGATGAAACAGCATACAGCATGGTTGGCTTTGTTCTTGGAAACACCCTGACAGATCATGGCAGTGTTGCCCGCGGTGTCTGCAAGGTGGAAGACGGCAAGCTGGCAGGTGTTGATGAACGCACGAGAATTGAAAAACGCGAGGGCAAGGTACAGTATTACGAAAACGATACATGGTATGATGTGGATGCCAATTCTCTTGTTTCCATGAATATGTGGGGCTTTACTCCAAAATTCATGGAGGAAGTGGAAGAACGCTTCCCGACCTTCCTGCAGGAGACGGTGAAGGAAAATCCATTGAAGAGCGAATTTTACATTCCGGTGACAGTGGATACGCTGATCCGTGAAGGAAAAGCTACCGTAACTGTATTATCCAGTGATGACAAATGGTACGGTGTTACCTATCAGGAAGATAAGCCGATGGTAAAGGAAGGGATTCGCAAGCTGATTGAAGCTGGCAAGTATCCGGTACCGCTCTGGAGCAAATAACGAACAAGGGGAGCTTCCCCTTTTCTTTTGCTTACGAGCAAGCACACGGCAACTGGAAAGCACGAGTATTAAGGAAACTTGATAAGCGATAAATGCCTGTTATTCTGTGATAGGCTTGAATGCTTCTGCAAAAGAAGCATTCTGATGATGAAGAGCATAGCGAGGTGAACATGCATGCAGCAACAAAATGACTGGTACACGGGGATTGACTATTTTCAATCCTATAAGGAACAGGATATACTGGTGGAGGAACAAAGCCTTGCACAACCGGTTCCGCTCACACGGCATGAACGCGTGGAGCTCTGGTATGTTTTAAAGGGGGATGGCGATATTCTGGTGAACGGGGTTTTGCATACCGTTCAGCAGGATTCCTTTCTCTGTCTGTATGCTCATCATCTGTATGAGGTTTCCTGTGTGCGAAAGCCGCTGCGGGTATTGCGAATCCAGTTTTATATCGGTTTGTTCATGCATGCCATGTGGGAAAAACATCCCAGAGGAAGAAATGCCTCTCTGGTATATGAAACTCCGGCCTGTCTTCGCTGTGCGGATAGCGAGGTACTCCAGCTGTTTCATCGGGCACAGCAGGAATCTTACGGCAATGCCTTTGGTTCCCGCAATATGCTGATGTATATCGTCCTGCAAATTCATATGCTGTTCTGCCGCTATGCATTGCAGGAATCCATGGAGGAGGAACAGTCACCTGTCTGGAAGCTGATCAAGCGCACAATTGTAGCCTCACAGGAGCATACCACACTGCAGGATGCGGCAGCAAAGCTGCAGCTGCATCCACGCTACCTCAATCAGAAGATCAAGGATGCCTGCGGTTACAGCTTTACCCAACTGCGCTCATTCGGCAAAATCATCAATGCCTGTGCACTGCTTCACTTTGAGGACCTATCCATTTCTTATATTGTGGATCTGCTTTCCTACTCCTCTACTGCTGCCTTTTACCGTCAGTTTCAGGCATGGACAGGAATGTCACCACTGGATTACCAGAAGCACCGGATTCTGGACAATGCTCATTTCTATTGCCGCAAGGATTTGTATTTGCAGATTATGCAATACCTCTATCTGCATTTTTCACAGGATATTACGCTAGAGGATATGGCGAGAGAATGCCATCGGAAAAGCTATGAGCTGGAACAGCTGTTAAAGCAGGAATATCATACGAGCTGGACACAGGAGCTGATGGCTGTTCGTGTGCATCAGGCGGCTGCCTTACTGACGGCGACGAAGCGTACCATCACATCGATTGCCATGGATTGCGGATTTTCATCTCTGGCTGTCTTTGAACGGCACTTTGCAGCCTGCATGGGCTGTACACCGGAACAGTATCGCAAACAGCAATCTGTATAAATGAGAAAAAGACCTTTAAATTTGAATATACGTTTTTCATGTAAGCGTTATAATTTAAGTATCAGGAGGTCTTTTTTATGTTTGAAAAACTATTTGAACCAATCAGAATTCGCGGAATGGAAGTGAAAAACCGCATTGTGCTGCCGGCAATGGGAACGAAAATGGCGGCAGAGGATGGAAACGTGACACAGCAGATCATCGATTATCAGGTAGCGCGGGTAAAGGGCGGCTGCGGTCTGAACTTATCGGAGGTATGTGCAGTCCATGCGCCGAGTGCTCCCCGAAAATTTCTGGCACTGCATAACGATTCCTATATTCCATCACACAAGGCATTCTGTGATGCCATTCATGAGGCAGGTGGGAAGTGCGGTGTGCAGCTGTGGCAGGGAAGTCTTGCCGCAAGCATGGATCCAAAGGCAAGAATCCTGGTGGCCAGTGATTTGCATGTGCACGGGCATACCATACCGGCTGTGGATGTGGAGACGATTGAAGAGGTTGTCGCCTGCTTCGGCGCTGCGGCAATGCGCGCGGTGAAGGCCGGCTATGACTGTGTGGAATTCCATTGCGGACATAATTATCTGCCGCATTCCTTTTTGTCACCGGCATTCAATCACCGTGAGGATGCCTATGGCGGAACATTTGAAAAGCGCTGTAAATTCCCGCTGGACTGTATCCGCGCCATTCGTCAGAGCATACCGCAGGATATGCCGCTGCTGATGCGCCTGGATGCACAGGATGATTATCTGGAGAATGGCTTGACCATAGAGGATGTCATTGCGTTTTGCAGGCTGGCAAAAGAGGCCGGAGTAGATGTACTGGATATCTCGCGTGGTAATATGATAACAGCGGGGTTGAAATACGAGGTACCGCCGATTGATATACCAAAGGGCTTTAATGTGGATAACTGTGCCAGAATCCGTAGGGAAACCGGAATGCTGTGTATTGCGGTCGGACGTATCAACACACCGCAGCTGGCGGAGGAAATTCTGGAACAGAATAAGGCGGATATGGTTGTTATGGGACGTGCGCAGCTTGCCGATGCCGACTTCTGCGTAAAGGCGAAGGAAGGCAGACTGCAGGAAATCGTATACTGCATTGGCTGTGATCAGGGCTGCTATGACGGATTTACCGATCCCGCTGCTCCATTCATTACCTGTATGCGAAATCCATACCTTGGAAAAGAAGCACAGGATGTACTGGTACCGGCGCAGAAGCCGAAAAGGGTGCTGATCGCAGGTGGCGGTGTTGCCGGTCTGGAGGCAGCCTGCATACTGAAGCAGCGCGGTCATCAGCCTGTTGTATATGAAGCAAGCGACGAGCTGGGCGGTCAGTTTGTGACTGCGGGTAAGGCACCAAGGAAGATGGAAATGAAGGATGCGGCGCTGTCCTATGGAGAAAAGGCGAAGCGTCTTGGCATTTTGATTCATCTCAACACACCGGTAGATGCGTCGCTGATCACAGAGGGCAGCTGGGATGAGGTTATCCTTGCGATCGGAGCAGAGCCGATTCACCTGTCCATTCCGGGGGCAGATCAGGAACATGTATACAAATCCCATGACATATTGAACGGAAAAGCAACCGCATCCGGTCATGTCGCAGTTATCGGCGGTGGTCTGGTTGGTGTGGAAACTGCAGAATATCTGAGTGAACAGGGGGCAGCTGTTACCGTTATCGAAATGCTGGACGGCGTCGCGAAGGACCTTGGCGCATTGCGTAAAATCTGTGTTATGGAATCGCTGTACATGCATCATATCGAAACGGTTGTCAACACCTCGGTAAAAGCCGTTGTGGAAAACGGAGTACTGGTGGAAAACGAAGGAGTCGAGCAGGTGATTCCTTGTGACAGTGTCGTTATGGCCGTAGGTGCACGCGCAAGAGATCATGAGGCGCTGACAGAAGCCTGTGAGAAAAAACAGATACCGTATCACATCATAGGAGATGCCAAAAAGGCAAGAAGGGCACTGCAGGCGATTGCGGAAGCACATGAAACTGCACGTTCCCTGTAACAGGAGGAAATATGAATAATTCAAAGCTTTTTCAGCCGCTGACGATTTCTACCATGAAGCTGCGCAATGCGACGTTTATGGCACCGATGTCTCTGGGATATGAAAGCAGTGACGGCTGTGTAAATGAGCGCATGCAGGCATACTGGCTTGAGCGTGCACGCGGCGGTGTCGGCTGTATTATTCTGGATGCGTTAAGCGTTGATCCATCCGTTCCCTATCTGGGAAATACACTGTGCTTTCGAGGTGAGGAAGCCATAGCATCCTATAAGGCCTTCACGGATAAAATTCACGAAGCAGGTGCCTGCATCATACCGCAGATTACCCATCCGGGGCCAGAGAGTATCTCAGCATTTATGGGAATACCACCGGTTGCAAGCAGTGTCTATGTCAATTCGATGGGGCAAAAGACAAGAGCACTGGCAATCGAAGAACTGCCAAACATCATTAAACAGTATGCACAAACCTCGTTGCAGGCGAAGCAGGCAGGCTTTGATGGAATCGAGCTGCACTGTGCACATGCATATATGCTGCTGGGCTCCTTCCTGTCACCAATGCGCAATAAGCGCTGTGATGCGTATGGAGGAAGTCTGGATCATCGTGCACGTCTTCTGTTTGAGGTGATCGATGCAATCAAAGAAGCCTGCGGCAGGGACTTTCCTATCATTCTGCGCATCAGCGGGGATGAAAAGGATGCGCAGGGAAATACGGTGGAGGATATGTGCTGTCTTGTGCCAAAGCTGATTGCACACGGTGTCGATGCCTTTGAAGTCAGTGGCGGTACACAGTATGAGCGCCCGAATAAGATCATTCCAAGTCACGGTGAGCATGAGGGCGTCAATGTTGCGCAGGCAGCAAGAATCCGCGAGGTCAGCAGTGTGCCTGTCCTTGTGGTAGGCAAGGTGCTGGATCCTGCTATGGCAATGGAGCTGGTTGATCAAAAAGCATTGGATGGGGTCGTATTCGGTCGTGCGCTGCTTGCTGATCCATACCTGGTTAATAAGGCAGCTGAAGATAAGCTGGAGGAAATTGCACCATGCACAGGCTGTGTGATCGGCTGTGTAGGGGAACAGACAAAGCGTCACCCGGCGAGCTGTGTTATCAATCCTGCCTGTGGTAAAGAGTTGGAAATGAAGCTGATTCCGGCTGATAAGAAAAAGCATGTCGCTGTAGCCGGCGGTGGTATCGCGGGTATGGCTGCCGCAAGGGTACTGGCTCTTCGCGGACATACGGTAACCTTATTTGAGAAAACAGACCGTCTGGGAGGACAGCTGCTGCTGGCCTGTGTGCCGCCGTTTAAGCAGCCGATCAGTAAGTGGGTTGTTTATCTGGAGCATGAACTGACACGCTTATCCGTTGATATCCGTTTGCATACGGAATTCTGCGAGAATATGAAGGATGCATATGATGCTTTGATCGTGGCAACCGGTGCAATGGAGGCAGTACCGCCAATCCCCGGACTGGCAGAGCATGGCATCGGTGCCTGGGAGGTGCTGAAAAACGAACAGCTCATTCCGGGCGGTAACGTTCTGGTAGTCGGTGGAGGAATGGTCGGCTGTGAGGTATGTGAACACCTTCTCCATAACAAGCGCGGACCGCTGCATATCACGATGATTGAAATGATGGATGAGATTGCGGCAGGTATGGTTATAAATGAAAAGGTGCTGGTCATGGACCGTCTGCATAAGGCACAGGTACAGCTACTGACCCATACCAGGCTGGAGGCTGTGGAAGCCGGCATAGTAAAGCTGAATGTTCATGGAGAGGCGCTGGAGCGACAGGATTTCACACATGTGGTGTATGCGACCGGCTCCCGCAGCAATACGGCATTGGCCTGTGCATTGACAGATCAGGATAATGTATATGTTGTTGGGGATGCCGCAACCGTAGCGCAGGCACTCGAGGCTGTGCGGGATGCAACCCTGGCAGCAATGGCTGTATAGCTTCCCTAAGAAAATCCGGGAGCCTGTGCGCTGAAATTGGATGTCCTCAGGATTCACTGTAACAGTGTAAATGATAAGGAGCGATTTTCTTTATACGGAATAGCTCCTTTTTCCATATCCGTCTTTCTGTCTTTAAATGAATAGCTGAAGCTCTTGATCTGTTATGAAGTCAGGCTATTGCGTTTCCTGCTGTGTCATTATACAATGGAGAAAAGTGCCTGTTCAGCAAATGGAAACAGGACAGGAGGTATTTATGGCAATACAGCATATCATATTTGATTTGGATGGAACCCTTATGGATACGGAAAAGGGAAATCTGTATGCATGGCAAAAGACCCTGCGCTATTATGTACCCTGGCGTACATTTTCTAATACGGAATTGAAAGCCATACTGGGAGTAACCACGGAGAAAGCATTAACCATGCTGCAGGTGGAGAATGTTGATGCAGCCCAGTTCGATGAATACTGGCAGCTGCAATATCAGACACAGGTTGAGCATATCGCGCTGTTCAGCGGGATGCTGGAGGTACTGGAAAATCTGCGTCATCAGGGATATACCTTGGGAATCGTTACCTCCCGTGACTGGCAGGAATACAGAGCTTACTTTTCATCCCCTTCCTTCGATGCGCTGTTTACCTGTATAATTTGCAAGGAGGATACCTTGCTTCACAAACCGGACCCGGAACCTCTTCTTGCTTATATGCGGAAGATGAATGCAGTAAAAGAGGACTGTATCTATATCGGAGACATGGACACGGATATGGAATGTGCTGCCAGAGCCGGTGTAAGCTCTGCACTGGCAGTTTGGGGTACAGATGGTCCGGTATCGCAGGGCTGTCTTTCTTCACCGCAACAGATATCTGCATTTGTACAAAACGTATAGATGAGGTGATGAGAATACGTCACTAAAAAGCATTTGAGTGAAATTGAAAAAGTTCAAAACACAGTACCGTGAATAGTGTATTTGTGACATTTTATTTATAAATTCAGGCAAATGTATGAAGAAGCTGTGGAAATGGATGCATGTTTTACATTTTCCTATCTCTTACTTTTTTGAAATAGTTTTAGGGAACACACAGTAAGTATGTTTCCCTTCGTTTTCGTTGACTTCCATACAAAATTCTTTTACAATGAAGAACGTCTGTGTTCCCGGGGCACGTTATCCGCAGGACACTTTGTTAAAGGAGTAATTATGGAAAATAAAAGAGAAAAATTATCCTCCCGACTCGGTTTCATCTTTTTGTCGGCAGGATGTGCCATCGGTCTTGGCAATATATGGCGGTTTCCTTATATGGTGGGAAAATACGGGGGAGGAGCCTTTGTACTCGTGTATCTGTTTTTTCTTGTGCTTCTGGGGCTTCCCATTATCGTTATGGAATATTCCGTGGGAAGAGGAAGCGGAAAAAGTGTGGCAAGAAGCTTTCATGTTTTAGAGAAGCCGGGTCAGCTCTGGCATCGGTTCTCCTATGTGGCTATGGCTGGCAACTATCTGCTTGTCATGTTTTACACAACGATATCCGGCTGGATGCTCGCATATTTTGCAAAGATGATCAGCGGGGAATTTAACGGTCTTGATCCGCAGGAGGTGAAGCATGTCTTTGCCTCTTTACAGCAGAATCCGCAGGCATCCTTGTTCTGGATGCTGCTGATTGTCGCTATCGGCTGCGGTGTATGTGCGCTTGGCCTGCAAAACGGTGTGGAAAAAATCACAAAAGGGATGATGGGACTGCTGCTGGCGGTTATGATCCTGCTGGTAGTAAAGTCCCTGAGTCTGGATGGTGCGATGAAGGGTGTCTCCTTTTATCTGATACCGGATTTTGATGAACTGATGAAAAACGGTATTTTCAATGCCATCTATGCGGCGATGGGGCAGGCCTTTTTTACACTGAGCATTGGAATGGGTGGTATGGCAATCTTTGGAAGCTATATTGACCGCAAGCATTCCCTGAGTGGTGAGGGTGTACGGGTTATGGCGCTGGATACGTTTGTGGCTTTTATGGCAGGTATGATTATCTTTCCCGCCTGCATGTCCTTCGGGGTAGCACCTGACAGCGGTCCCGGACTGGTGTTTGTGACGCTTCCCAATATCTTCAATGAAATGGCAAACGGACAGCTGTGGGGAACTCTGTTCTTCGTATTTATGAACTTCGCGGCGTTATCCACCATCATTGCCGTGTTTGAAAATATTGTTTCCTTTACAATTGATTTATGTAACTGGACAAGGCGGAAGAGTGTTCTCTTGAATTTTATTATTATCGCAGTGGGAAGCATCCCCTGTGCAATCGGCTTCAGTGTCCTGTCCGGATTTCAGCCTTTCGGTGAAGAAAGCGCTGTGCTGGATTTGCTGGATTTCCTTGTTTCCAATGTTATTATGCCGCTTGGTTCTCTGGTTTTCCTGTTCTTCTGTACGAGAAAGCTTGGCTGGGGCTGGAAAAATTTTGTGGCAGAGGCGAATGCCGGAAAAGGTCTTCGCTTCCCGGAAAAGGCAAGAGGCTATGTATCTTATGTTCTGCCGCTGATTGTAATGTTTATTTTTCTGTTTGGATTGTGGGAAAAATTCACCGGATAAGCAGTGTATTGCGCGCTGCTTTTTTTATGAGCCTCCCGCATGACTTGCGCCTTTGTTTGATTCGTTGTAAACTAATGACATATACAGGAGGTAGCTTATGGGCAATTTTACATTTTACGCTCCGACACGCGTGTATTTCGGTCGAAAAGAAGAGGAGCGAATTGGTTCTATATTGAAACAGGAGGGGTGTCACAGGGTACTGGTGCATTACGGTGGACAGAGTGCTGTGAAAAGCGGTCTGCTTGACCGTGTTTTGGCGTCCTTGAAGAAGGCCGGGATTTCCGCCGTCACATTGGGCGGTGTTGTGCCGAATCCGCAGCTTTCCAAGGTGCGCGAGGGAATCGCTCTTGCTAAAAAGGAACAGGTGGACTTCATTCTGGCAGTTGGGGGCGGCAGTGTGATTGATTCTGCGAAAGGCATCGGCTATGGCGTTGTGAATGAAGGCGATGTATGGGAGTATTATGCAAGAAGGAAAAAGGTAACCGGCTGCCTTCCGGTGGGTGCGATACTGACGATTGCGGCTGCCGGCAGTGAAATGAGTAATTCCAGTGTCATCACCAATGAAGACGGATGGCTGAAGCGTGGATTAAGCTCTGATTACGGACGATGCCGGTTTGCCATTATGAATCCGGAGCTGACTATGACACTTCCTCCCTATCAGACAGCAAGCGGCTGTACGGATATCATTTTACACACCATGGAACGTTATTTCATAAAGGAAAACAACATGGATATCACTGACGGCTTTGCAGAGAGTCTGATGCGTACGGTTATGAAGCATACCCGTATTCTGATGAAGGAGCCAAACAACTATGAATCCCGCGCAGAGGTGATGTGGGCAGGCAGTCTTTCTCATAACGATATAACAGGAAGCCGCAGCTTCGGTGACTGGGCCTGTCATCAGCTGGAGCATGAGCTGAGCGGGATGTACAAGGTTGCGCACGGTGCAGGGCTGGCTGCCGTATGGGGCAGCTGGGCACGCTATGTCTATCAGGAACAGCCATCCAGATTTGCGCAGTATGCCAGAAATGTAATGGGAATCCGGGAAGAAAACGATATCGAGTGTGCACTGGCAGGAATTGAAGCAACCGAACAGTTCTTTAAGGAAATCGGTATGCCGACATCCATTCATGAAATGGGAATTGCGTTAGGTGAGGAGGATATCCGAAAGCTGGCATGGAAGTGCAGCTTTGAGGACGAACGCACGATCGGGTGTTTCAAGGTTTTGAAGAAAGAGGATATGGAAAATATTTATCGTATTGCGAAATAAAAAAATATCATAAAACCATAACACTTTATAAAATGTTATGGTTTTATATTTAGGTGAATTTAGAGCATATTCGGAGCCAAAAATTATGTGTCTGATAAGTTTTTTTATTGATACGCCATTATAGCTAAAAAAGAATGATATATAGACATAAAAGGAAGATGATTCGAATATATTAAGATAATCATATTATCTAATAAATTGGAAAAGATAGTAATCGCTGACTGTGGTTAATTATAGCATTATAATTATATTATAACAAATTAATCAATGCTATGTAAGTCTTATATTTCTTCATTAGTTATTATATACTATGTATATAGAAAGGATTTTACATTAAGTAAACAAGGGAAAGACCAATGGGGGATTAAAAACATTTCTAAAGCTAATAGATTATTCTTACGATATACTGTTGATTTCTGTTGCAAGGTAAGTCATTAAATGAGCGGTAATTTTAGAAAATATATATTTAAAATTTGCATATTATAAGGAGGATAATTGCATGAAAAAATAAGTAAAATAGTTATGACTTTTATTTTAACATCAGCGTTGTATACATGTGTTTTACCTACATCTATTGTACATGCAACAGAATTTCCTGTAGCATTTAGGGCAAGTAATCCTTACCCGGAGCACTCGTGGATAAATCTAGGAACGATTACTCTGGATCCTGTCACAATAAATAATGCTATAGATGTCAGATCTGTTTTTCTTACTGTACTTGGAGGAATTGTCGGTTCAAATTTTGGAGCTATAGGAGCAACATTAGTAAGTTCTGTTTCCGCACTGGTAAACAAGGGACATACAAAGTTTTACATTCGGCTTACACAATATGTATCGACAGATTATCAATGGCACTATTACTCTTATACTGTATATGAAGATGCTAAATGTACAAAAAAAGTCGGAAGTTATACATCTCAGAAGTGGAAAGATAGATATGCACGAAAATTAATGGAGCTTGGATTAACTATGCTATCCTTATCATAGTTAAAGGAAAGGGATATGATGAATAAGAGGAAAATTCGTCTTATAAAAACCATGATTGGCGTATGGATAGGATGTTTGATTGCATATATTCTATCAATGAATTTTGGCGGACAAGTAGATTGGTTTACAGGTGTGAATATATGTATCGCCATTCTGATTTTCTTCCTGATACAGGAAATCATCTGTTTCAGACGGCATAAAGGACATAAGGATTAGGTTTTAAAATGAGCGTGTAGTTGTATCATGTTTTCATTAAAGTTATTTCTTTATACAATTTTAAAAGCATAAAAAGAAGCTGTAAAATCTAAACGAAAAGCTTTGTCATTGATTTTGCAGTTTCTTTTTCAAATACTTTATCGTCTCAAAATTTTATTTATGTAATGTGATAACAGCTCCCGTCTCTGCTGCGCTCTAACAGCTTATAATCGACCAGATAACGGCGCAGCTCTACAAAATCATCAGATATTGGTTTTAAAATAGCGTTAACTTCCTGTTCGCTGAGATCACGATCGGGCAGCTGTGCAGCCGCCAGTGCAAGTATTGATTTGCGTGGTTCCTGTTTTTTCGGCATCCGATGGATGGTAAATGGTTCTGCCTGATAAAATACGTCCAAATTTACACCTTTCATAAACACATCTCCTTTCTGTTTATTAAAACAATAAACTACAATATGATATTATCACTATTTGTTTATAAAATCAATAAACAAAAAGAGGAAATGCCTATCTTATTTCCTCTTTGCACAGTATTTCTGTATTCTTGTGATCAAATCCATATAATAGGTGTCGTTTTGATCATGGTTCTCTATGACCTTTGTGATTTTTCGTACGAAATCCCCTTTGGTAACCTTTTCCCTGATACTCAGCTCCACCTGACCATTGTCCGCATCCTTCATTTCAAATATGGTTTTGGTAACATGGACGCTGCTTTGAGCGAACGGATACCGCTCCATAACGATACGATCCTCACTCACCTCTGTAAAATAGAATTTCATTAGAAAATGATCGCCGTAATCTTCAATCCAGTTATCCTCATCCAGCTTTTTATATACCTGATAACCACGTATATTGCAGGTTTCCGGATGCAGAATAACAGAAGCGATCTGTTTTTTTGTATAGGGTAGAATTTTACTGTTTTCACTTTTCTTCATATAAAGATACCTCTCTTGCGTGTGATATAGTATAATGTATCACGAATCGGTAAGAAAGAAAAGATGAAGAATGTCATGGAAATGATAAACGGTGGCTGTAGAATATATGCTATACTGATGAACGAGGGAGGGCTGTCCATGATGAAAAAGCTATGGAAGCAGAATTTCTGGCTTCTGGCTGCACTTGGTGCCTATGCACTGGTGAGTCTTTATGTCTATGAGCGAAGCGGTATATTTATTCACAGAGCAATTGTATGGAATGTGTTTCTCGCTCTGTTACCCTATCTGTTTATGACGCTGTTTTTTGCGGCACAGCAGCGTCGTCATCACCTTGGTATGCTGGCTGCCTTTCTCTGCTGGCTGCTGCTGTTTCCCAATGTACCGTATCTGATTACGGATTTTATACATATCTCACCGCTGACCTTCTATATCTTTCAGGAAACCGGAAGTGTCTATGTCCGTGAGCTTCTCCCCTGGCTGGAGCTGCTGCATCTGGCTGTTGGTATCTTCTTCGGCATCATGAGCGGCTATCGTTCGCTCTATCTGCTGCACGAATTCACGGCGGAAAGGCTGGGTCAGCTGCGCACCTGGCTGCTTGCCGCCCTGATTTGTCTGCTGAGCAGCTATGGGGTGTATCTGGGACGGTTTCTGCGTCTGAATTCCTGGGATATCATGCATCCATCCTCACTGATTGAAAAAATCGTGCAGGGCAGCGATACCTTCAGTCTGCAGTTTACACTGGTATTCTTTCTGTTTCTGTTTATAACCTATGGTCTGTATTATTTCTGCTTTCATAAAAAATAGGAGGTACGCGTCATGAAGACACTTTACGTCAGTGACCTGGATGGTACACTGCTCAACAGCAACACTGCATTAACCGATACAACGATTGAGACAATCAATGCTCTGGTGGAGGAGGGAATGGAATTCACCTTTGCGACAGCACGCTCCATAACGTCCGCTTCTCTGGTAACCAGGGGACTCCATCTTCGTACACCTTTAATCGTATACAATGGGGTCTATCTGCTGGATCCGGATTCTCATGATATCCTGTATTCGCATTCCTTTACCAGACAGGATGCACAGGATATTCTGAACTATCTGTTAAGGCATGATATGATACCCTTTGTTTATTCCTACATTGATGGAAGGGAAAGGGTCAGCTATATGGAGGAGGGGATGCATGAAGGTGGGAAATACTACATGGAATCTCGCCCCTATGACAAGCGTTTTCGTAAAGTGGATACCACAGAGCAGCTGCTGGAGGGGGATGTCTTCTACTTTACCTGTATTCACGACGGTTCCTTTTTAAAGCCGATGTATGAATATCTGGAGGAAACAACCGACTATGTGATTGTTTTTCAACAGGAGCTGTACCGGGAGGAATACTGGCTGGAGGTCATGCCACGAGGAGTTTCCAAGGCGCAGGCAATTCTGGAGCTGAAGGAAAAAGGCGGATATGACCGGGTGATATCCTTTGGGGATGCCATCAATGATCTGCCGATGTTTCAAATCAGTGATGAATGCTATGCGGTGGGAAATGCCATTGAGGAGTTGAAAAACACAGCAACAGCGGTGATCGGTGATCATGATGCGGATGCTGTGGCGATGTGGCTGAAGGCGAATTATCAGAAAAAGGCAGGAGGGAGCGCGAGTGTATAAGCTGATTGCATGTGATCTGGATGAAACACTTTTAAATACGGATAAGGAAATCTGCGCCAGAAATATAGCGGCCATCAAGCGTGCCGAGCGGGAGTATGGTGTGCGGTTTGTACCGGCAACCGGACGGGGCTACACCTGTATTGATAATGTGCTGCATACGCTGGGAGTCTATGATGCTGAACAGGAGTACACGATTTCCAATAACGGCGGTGTTGTGACGGAGAATAAGAACTACCGAAAGCTTTCCTTTCATGAGCTGCCTTATGAAATCGCTGAAAGGCTGTTTGCCTTCGGTATTGAACAGGATGTCTGCATACAGGTTTTTACAGCGGAGGATGTGTATGCGTTTCATCTGAATGAGGATGAGCGATCCTGGCTGTTTTCCTTCAAGCCGGATTCCATCGTATGTGAGGAAACGTCTCTTGCCTTTTTAAAGGGTACACCGATAACAAAGATTCTGTTTCAGAATACGGGTATCCCCTATCTTCACACACTGGCTGACCAGCTGCATGCGCTTACCGATCAGCGGGTTGCCGTCTCTTTTTCCAGCAACCGCTATCTTGAGCTGAATCCATATGGTGTGGATAAGGGTCTTGGTCTGCGTGATTTGTGTGAGCATCTGCAGATTGACCTGTCGGAAACCATCGCCATTGGTGATAACTTCAACGACGTGGGAATGCTAAGGGAGGCAGGACTTTCAGCCGCTGTGGCAAATGCGGTTCCGGAAATCAAAGAAATGTGTGATTATGTCTGTACAGCCGACCATAATGAAGGTGCGGTAGCGGAGGTCATCGAGCGGTTTATTTTTGTCTGATACGAAAGCTCAGGTAAACAAGAGTCCTTTTCCCCGTTATGAAGAAAAGGATTCTTTTGTATTTTTACTGAAGGAAAGAGAAGCATTATAATGTTCTTGATGCTGCAAAAATGAAAAATGCTTTCACAGGAAAGCAGTATTCTTAATAGATTCGTTTTTGTGTAAGCTGCATGTTCAATCAGGACAGAGACTTTATAAGCAATACTGCTGATGCGTGGTGTTACCGATTGCTATGTATTACGCATTCCTCTCAGTACGATCATGTGCTCGCAGAGCATTTGCTTCATCCTTCCTTATATTTATTACGGACATCTGCATACACTGTCAGTGGCAATGGCGTATCACCGAAACGCTGAATTTGTGCACCCGTAAGGCTGTCTATATGTATTCTTTTCTCGGTTTCGGGATTCACCCTTTTAAAACAAGGAAAATTCTTGTATAATGTTACCTAAGTATTGCGGGGTGTATGAAATTGGAACTAGTGGAGAATAGATTTCGAAAGGGAATTCAGGATGGTGTGCCGATTGGGCTTGGCTATCTGTCTGTATCCTTTACCTTTGGTATGATGGCGGTTTCCAACGGGATTCCGGTGGAGGCTGCCGTTGTGATATCCTTAACGAATGTAACCAGTGCCGGGCAGTTTTCCGGTCTGACGCTGATGCTGGCGCACGGCTCCTATGTGGAGCTGGCTCTGTCACAGTTTATCATCAATCTGCGTTATGCCCTGATGTCCCTGTCACTGACACAGAAGGTCGACCGGCATATGAAAACACATGAGCGCGCCTTGATAGCCTATGGCGTCACCGATGAGATTTTTGCTCTTGCCAGCAGTACGTATGAGCGTGTCGGGAAATGGTATATGGCAGGACTTATCGCCTTTCCGGTATTCTGCTGGACACTGGGTACCTTTCTGGGGGGAGCGGCGAGTACGCTGCTTCCGGAAGCAATCCGGTCTGCCCTTGGTATCGCCATTTATGGAATGTTCCTTGCCATTATCATACCTCCGGCCAGAAAGCTGCGCTCCGTGCGTATCGTATTGCTTTTATCTGTGATTCTAAGCTGTCTGTTTGCCGCTATGCAGGCAGTTGTACCTGTCAGCTCCGGGTTCGTCATCATTATCTGTACAATCGCCGCATCTGCGTTTGGGTCATGGTTCTTTCCGGTGGAGGAGGTGCAGCATGACTGAGTATCTTCCTTACATTCTGGTAATGGCAGTCGTTACCTATCTGATCCGTATGCTTCCGTTAACCTTTTTTCAGAAGGAAATCAAAAGTCCTTTTATAAAATCCTTTTTATTTTATGTACCCTATGCCGTGTTGGGAGCCATGACGTTTCCAGCCATCTTTACGGCTACCGGTCACACGCTGGCAAGCTGTGCCGGCTGCTTTGTGGGGCTGGTACTGGCATATCAGGGAAAAGGCCTGCTGAGTGTTGCGGTAGCGTCCTGTATTACGGCATATCTGGCAGCCTGTATCTTCTGAAGCAGGCTGGAGGCAGTCGTGCGCCTGTGCAAAAGCCGGCGCTTTTTTTAATGCGGACAGCTGTATTTCAACAAACGCTCTACGTAATCGTATACCATCTTTTTGCCTTTGTGATCCAGCTTCATTATATTTTTGTATATAATATGATCCAGATGATCCGGTATGTCCTTCTTTAAGCCAAGTAATACATAAATATCCAGACTCAGAATCTGGGATATGGCCACCAGATCATGTATATTCGGTGTTCTTTGGTTGTGTATGTAGCAGCTGAGCGTCTGCTGTGATATATGAAGAGCCTTTGCGAGCTGCTTTTGTGTCATATTGTTTAGTATGATGCCCTCCTTGATTGCGGCACCCAAATCCGTATCAATTTGATTTCTTTTCATGTCTTCCTCCTGTGGGCATGTACTCTCCCCGAATATGCCCGGCATTATTATATCTGAAAAAGTAACATTCATAAGAAAAAGTAATCAAATACGGAATTTTATCGGTCTAAAAATTCATGTTTTTAACATTACTTTCTTTTCTATAGGATAAAGGCCTAGATTTATGGAAGCAAACTGCATAGTACAGCATGAGGTGGAACGGATGGAACCCAAAAGAGAAGACATCATACTGGCTTACCTGACCCTGCTGCTTGTATTGCTGATCGGTTTGTTTCTGGTATGGGTCGTAGCGATGTTTTTGGAATGAGAGATGAAAAAAGGAATGGAAAGCAGTCCATTCCTACATAGCATCAGATACTGTAGCCGCCATCCAGCGGGATGCAGGCACCATTGATGTAATTCCCTGCAGCACTGCAAAGTACAAGAAGCAGACCGTCGAGATCCTGCCAGGTACCCCAGCGTCCTGCGGGAATTTCCTTTAAGACAGACAAATCATCATTCTGTCCATCTCCGCTTTGCAGCCGGTTTCCCTCATTCATGAAGCCCAGTGTGATTGCGTTGATCTGTATATCTCTGCCCGCAAACTCATGTGCCATATATTTCGTCATTGCTTCCACGGCACCCTTGCTGGTGAAATAGGCACAGTATTCGCTGGTACCATAGGGCAGGATTCCGGATGCATTGATGATTTTGCCTCCATGCCCCTGCCTGATAAACTGGCGTATAACCTCCTGGGAAAGTGTAAACGCCGCAGTTACATTGATATCCAGTGCGCTTTGAAATGCCTGTCTGCTGATTTCCAGAGTATCCTCCTTTTTCAGAATGCCTGCAAAGTTCAATAGAATATCCACATGTCCATAGGCGGCAAGCACTTCCTTCATGACATCATGAATGCTGCCGGGTGTCGTAAGGGATACGGTGAGGGAATGATACGATCTTCCCAGCGCCTCCACCTCTTTTTTCAACGCGGAATCATCACCGATACTGACGCCGAATATATCTGCACCATGTCTGGCCAGTGTGCGTACACAGGCATATCCAAGACCCTGCGAGCAGCCGCTGACCAGTGCGACTCTGCCATCTAGCTCTAAATTCATAAATAAAAACCTCCTGTCATACATAGTATGCCTTGTGCGGGAATACATAAACCTGCAGGTGCAAAAAGAAAAAGACTTTTTCAGAAACGGGAAAGGGTTTTCATGATATACTGAGAGTAAGAAAGGGGGAATCGTCATGAAGGTTATATTTCTTGATATCGACGGTGTACTGTACCCCTGCTTTTCCAGAAGGACAAGCTGTTTTCATGCGGAGGCTGTGCGAAGCAGATTACAAAAAGAAAGGATTTCCACGGAAGGGATAACAGACTGGGATTTGTGCAGTGTGGTCTGCGGTTTCCAGAAAGCTGCGGTAGAGCGTCTGCGCAGACTTTGTGAGCAAAGCGGTGCAAAAATTGTGCTGGAAACCTCATGGAAGTGCATGCGGAGTCTGGATGAAATGAAGCGGCTGTTTTCCCTGTGGAGACTGGACAGCTATATTGTTGACATGACAGATAATGAGGAAATGTTCTTCAAGGAAGGAGCTATACAGCGCTATCTGGATGCGCATCCGGCAGTGGAAAACTACGTCATTCTGGATGATATCTCCATGCGGAAGGCATTTCCCGGACATGATGTGGTTACGCCGGATATCCTTGATGAAGAAAGTTATCGGCAGGCGCTTCATATACTGAACCATTGGACAAAGGAGCTGGGGCATGAACATCATCTTCCTTGATATCGACGGCGTACTGATGCCGCTGGGTTCTCATGAATATCTGCGCAATGATGCAGCCGCATTAAAGGCCTACTATGTTTCACAGGATCAGCGCTTTGCACCGGTGAATGCCTATGACATCGCTGCTGTGGATCTGGACTGGTATCCAAAAGCCAGCCGTTATATACGGCAGCTTGCCGAAACCTGCCATGCATCCATTGTATTGACCTCCTCATGGCGGCTTCACCGTTCGCTGGAAACCTTGCAGCTGCTGTTTTCCCTGCATGGGCTGGACAGGTATCTGGTGGATGTAACGATGGATACCGGTAATAAAGCAGAAGAAATTCAAATGTATTTGTGGGGATATCCGGAAATTAAACGCTATGTGGTGATCGATGACCTGGATATGGAGCGCAGCTTCAAAGACCATTTTGTACAGGTTCGGGACAAGTATTTCAATGAGGATAATCTGAAAGAGGCTGTCTGTATCCTGAGAAAGGAATAGGCACTCTTTTTTTATTGACATATAGTATACAGTATAGTAATATATAGGAAAAGAGGTGATGGTGTGGTATCCTCCATTGATTTGATTCTACTGGGTATGGTGTATGATCAGCCCCGCAGTGCCTATGATATCCAGAAGCATGTGGAATATCGTAATCTTTCTCACTGGGTGAAAATCAGCTCACCTTCTGTTTATAAAAAGCTGAGAGTGCTGGAGCAGAAGGGATATCTGATGACGAAGCGGCAGCGGGAGGGAAACATGCCCGAGAAAAGCATTTATTCATTGACTCGTGAGGGTCGAAAATATTTCCATGAGCTGATGCATGAAATCAGTGCACAGCCATTTGAAATCCTGTTTGATTTTAATGCTGTGGTTGTCAGTCTGAACAAGGTTGATAAGGAAGAGGGGCTGGAGTGCGTTCAGCGAATAGCGCAAAGTCTGCAGGATACACGTACATATCTGAGCATGCAAAGGGATGTGAAAAAGGAAATTCCCTATGTGGGAAGGAGTATTCTTGAGCAGCAGCTGAGCGTTTGTGAAACCCTGCTTACCTGGTGCCATACTCTGTGCGAGGAGCTAAAGAGCAGTGACGGCTTAGAGAAAATGAAGGAACTGCCTTAAGGCAGAGAAAGGAGTACAGGATGTGTTCATCAAGATGTGGTGTGGATTGTACAACATGTGAAAGAAAGGAAGCGGTGCATTGTCTTGGCTGCAATGCCATGAAGCAGCCGTTCTGGGGGAGTCCCTGTCAGGTAAAGACCTGCTGTGAGGAAAAGCATTTGCAGCATTGCGGGGAGTGTAAGGAGTTTCCTTGTGAAATGTGCGCCAACATGGGGAAGGAAATGGGCTTTGATCCTGAACCGCGCTTAGCAAATTTAAGAGCATGGGCGAATGAGAAAACAGCCGGCTGAAAGGCTTTCTTATGCAGAGACAGGATAACAGATTTAATGGGCTATGAGCTGATTTTTCATTTACCATACAAGGCTTGCCTGCACTTTATAATGATTACGGTGCAGGAAATGTACAGGTATAAGGCTACATGTAGTCTTTCGGTTCTTTGTGTGCAGAAAGGTATATAAGAAGGGCAGGAGAATAAAAGACTTCTGCTTTTTCTTGTTGATTCTTGTAGATGCAATCAGGAAGTATGCTCTTTTTCTTAACATGAGCATACGGGAAGAAAATAAGGAGATTATGATACGTGATACTGGTCTTTCTTGATATCACAGGAAGCTATATATCCCATATATCGCATACGTTTAGCCGACATGGCAATAAAAAAGCGGTGATGCTTATATAAATAAAGAAATAGGCAGGCTTTTCCCTTTAGCACTTCATATAAGCTTGACGTAACATGAAACCGTAAAAAATAATAAAAAAATTATGTTAAATTTAGGAGTTTTGCCCTTTCCATACGTATATAAGAGTGTATATGCAAAAAAGGAGGATGATACATATGCATAAATCGAAGGAAAGGGAGTATCCGATTCCCTTTCACAATGATGTATTTTTCAAGTACATGCTGATCGGTGAGGATGCGGGCTCTGCCATGCTGAGAAGCAGGATCATTGAAGAGATTTACGGATTGAAGGTTCAAAAGACACAGGTGCTGAATCCGGAGCTCCTGCCGGAAGCCTTTTTCGGAAAACGAGCGGTTCTGGATGTTGTATTGGAGGATGAAACAGGTCACCTCTATGATTTGGAAATGCAGGTATCCGGGTACACGAAGGAGGAACAGCTGCGTTTTCAGCAGTATGGCTACCGCCTGGCTGGCAGACAGCTGAAGCAGGGGAATGATTACACAAAGCTGAAGCCGTTTTATCAGATTATCTTTATGAATTACAAGCCCAAAGACACAGGGCGCATGATTCGACACTACACGGTAAAGGATGAAGATAATCGGGAGGAGCCCAACGGTACACTGCATCGCGCGATTGTGTTTTTACCAATGATCAGGCAGCGTGTATAGGAGGTTGGAGGCATAGAGAACCTGACGGAATTTGAAACCTTCTGCTATGTACTTGCATATAATCCGGATGATGCTATACTAAACATGAAGAGAAGGATGGTGAATGTGGCTATGGAAAAATATAATGAGATGCGCGAGGATGGCTCATTATTCAGCTGGGCGGAATCCGTGGAATTTGCACAACGTGCAGTACAGGCCAATTTGGAAGAGCAAACTGCAGAAGCCGAGAAGTCAGGACTTGAGCGGGGATTTAAACAAGGCCTCCAACAAGGTCTTCAAAAAGGTCTTGATGAAGAGAAAAGGACATTGTTACAGTCACTTATAGTACACAAATATGGAATAGAGGATGAATGGGTGGAATCACTGTCAGATCAGCAGAAGGATGATGCAGTTATTCAAATTCTGGACTGTGATACGTATGAAGCTTTAAAAGAAAGGCTGAATAATAAAGAAATGAAATAATGCAGATATAACCTGATGAAAGGCTGATTCTACAGAAGTAGGATACAGCTTTTTTTATTCTCATAGGCAGGCAGCTCCTTTACGCGAAACAGCTTCTCCGGCATTGTAGTTTAAAAAGCTGACTACCCGCGTAATGTTTATGTATAACAGAGGATGTGCCAATGCTGTACAGCGTTAATTTTGCATCGCTTCATTCACCGCGATCAGGCTTTATGCTGAACAAGCGGCCATATACGAAATTGAAGCATTCGGCCTATAGGAAGTGATTTGAAGATATAGTCTGGAGAATATCCAGACTGCTAGGTTAAAACTAAAGTATCCAGGTTGTTGGAAAATCATTCATCATTGGACTGTTATACGTGTTTTTCCGAATGATGCTCAGTGAAATAGAAAAACACGCCTTTTCCCTATAGCACAATGAGAGCTTGCGTGTCTTGATAGTATTCAAATTCATCATGTCATACCTCGTCAGTATGCTTCCGTATCTAAATTCTGCTTTAGGATATTCAAAAATTCAGATAGGCTTCGTGCATGAAACAGCAGCTCCTGCAAGGGAGCATTGTGCGTCATGGCGACAAAGGTATCGTACAGCTTCTCTATGTCCTTCTTTGCATCATCCGCAAGACCCAGCAACAGTATAATCTGAGCACTGTCTTTATCAGACCACAAGATCGGATGCTGCAAAACCCCGACAGCGATTTTACTTTTCAGTGAACATATTTTGAGAGGATGCGGTATGGCAACCACACCATCCATTCCTGTGGAAATACGCTGTTCCCGCTCCAGAACACTGGCCTCAAAATCATCATTGATGCAATGCTCCTGATGCAGCAGGGTACATAAGGTATGGATAATTTCCTCCTTACTGTCTGCAGCTGTATTGATAAACAGCTTCTCATCAAAAAACTGTGCAATCTTATCAATCGGATGCTGCTCATCCATGGTGATAGCTCTTGCCACATTTTCAATATCTCTTCTGGACAGTGGAATATCCACGACCACCACCGGCAGTACTGTCTGCTTGAGGGCAACGGTGGAAATCACGATATCCGCAGCCTGCAGCTTCTGTTCTTCGATTTCGTGTGACGGGTATCTGCCGATGATTTCCAGTGTTTCCTTAAATAGCGTATTCAGCTTGGAAGCAAGAAAGCTGCCGGCTGCATACCCGCTGTCATATACGATAACAGCCTTCTTGTGCTTGAGATAACGGGAATCAAAATAGCGCTCAATGGCTGCTCCGATGTGTAAAGAGATATAGCCGATTTCATCATCATTCAGCTCAAACGGTTCATTTGCGAATGCCTGTTTGATTGCCGTTCCGCTTATTTCATAGGCAAGGATATAGTTGTTGCGAATGGTATTCAGCAGCGGATTCTTTTTGTTTAGATGATAATACCTGGCATTCAGAATGGATTGCAGATGATGCGTCAGATCATGCTCCAGAATCAAATCTGAACGTAGGTCGAAGTGATAGGATTCAAAGATGGAATCCAGAATATTTGCGACCAGATTATGGATGTATTCCGTGTTTTTTTGCGCATCCAGAAGCTCGTTTGTGTTGGATACATAATGGGAGTAAATGTAATTTTTTTCATTCGCAGTAAAGACAACCTGAAAGTCAAGCTCAATCTCTGCAATGAGCGGCTCCAGCAATGTACGAAGCGCTTCATGCTCCGGTATGGCATACTCCTCGATTGGTTTGGCTACAAGCAGTCTGGATATGGACAATGCGATATGCAGAATCAGATTTTTCAGATTATAGTCTGAGAAGTGCAGATCGTTCTTTCGATTGAACTCCATGACAATATCCTTGATCTGTTCCAGGTTGACATGATTCAGCAGGGCTGTCTGTTCCTGAGAAAACCGGAATTCATAATGCTGATAATTGGTCGTAATCAGATCAATGATACAGCGGCGCTTATCCGCCTCTTCACCAGTTACAATATAGCCAAGGTTTGCCTTTGTCTGAAGTGTGAGCTGATATTTGGAGAGAATCAGACGAATTGTTTTCAGATAATTGATTATCGTATTGATGGATACGAACACCTCATCCGCCAGCGCATCCTGTGTGAGATAGGTGTTGGCATACAGCATCTTGATAATGATATGGTTGATTCGCTTGTCGGCAGAATCCAGCTGCTTTTCCTCCTCATTAACCAGCATATTCTCCAGTAGTGCCCGTGTCTGTCCCTCTTTGATCTTTAAGGCATAGCCCTGAGAGCGTTTCATGATGATTTGAGCATCAAAGCCGGATAGCTCCTCATTCAGATTGTGGATATCGCTGCGCAGTGTTCGCTGGGATATTTGAAAGTGTCTGGTTAACACAGACGGAGACATGTAGCCTTGATGTGACAGAAAGTAGTCAAGTAAGTCCTGTAATCGCGTGTACTGAAACAAGCGCATCCACCTCCTCATCCTTACATCCCCCTGGTACCCTTATTATATAGATTTTACTATCCGGAAGCAACATAAGGCTTCGCCGTTTCCGCTGGCAAAGCGACAGGCAGAATATTTGAAGAAGCTGCCGTTTGAAACGGAAACAGCTGCTGAAGCACAATGGTTTAAGGCTGCCGTTTCATATGGAAAACGGTTGTCTTCTCTTTTTTTTAATCCGGATCTACAATGGAGTCAGAAATTGAAAGAGATTTCAAGGCAGCGAATCATGCTGTAGGAGAGGAGGATTTTTATGAGTAAAATCAACGTTGGTGTTATCGGTGTAGGACAGATGGGAACCTATCATGCCCAGATTTATCAGAAGCTACCACAGGTGGAGCTGTGTGCATTGTGTGAGTTTAATGACAGCCGCAGAAAGGAACTGGAAACAGAATTTCCGGGAATCACAATGTATAAGGATTATAAGGAGCTGTTAAAGGATACCGCAATAGAAGCGGTGAGTATCGTACTTCCGGACAATCTGCATCGGGAGGCTGTGGAGCTGGCAGTGCAGGCAGGTAAGCATATACTTCTGGAAAAACCGCTGGCAAAGGAGTTGGAGGATGGGAAAGCCCTATATGAAATTACAAAGGATTATGATAAAGTATTTACAACAGGCTTCCTGCTTCGCTTTGATCCGCGCTTTGCCATGATCAAGGAGCGGCTGGACAGCAATGAGCTGGGGGATATCATTCACTGCTACGTGAGAAGAAACAGTCCGATTATCGGACCGCGGCGTTATATCGGCGCAAGTGATTTGAGTATGCATGTTATGATTCATGATATTGATTATATCAACTGGTGGATGGATTGTCAGCCGGTGAAGGTATTCGCGAAAAATCGCAGTGTGCTGTTGAAGGAAAACGGTATGAATGATGTGATCTATGCATTGGTTACCTATGAAAACGGTGCTGTAGCCTGTATGGAGGCATGCTGGACACTTCCGGAAAACTCTCCGACAATTATTGATGATAAAGTAGAGCTTGTTGGCACAAAGGGCGTTGCCTATGTGGATTCCTGTGATCACGGTGTCCGCTTCGTTACCGGAAAGGGTGTTCAGTATCCGGACAGCCGTCACTGGTACTACGTTAACGGTGAAGTATGCGGGGATTTGGCAGAAGAGGTTATGGCGTTTGTAAACAATGTTGCGACAAATACGAAATCCGTCATTACTCCAAAGCAGTCCTATGATGCACTGCGGGTTGTTGATGCCATCGAGCGTTCCATCGTGGAAGGAAAAGAGGTAGCGCTTTAAGCTGTGAATGTATGCTTCCTATAAATAGACTGTCTGTGTTGAACAACGCAATCGTTTATGGGGGCATGCGCAAGTATCATGCGTTAAATTTTAGCGAACGTAAGCTTACATTATATGAAGAGGAGAATAAGAACATGTCAAACGATGTATCTTTGCGTGTGAAGGCTCAGCGCCTTGGCGGAAAGCTCAGTGCCATGGTGCTTCCGAATCTGGGAGCGTTTATGGGCTGGGGCATTCTAACCGCTTTGGGAATCTGGTTGTCCAATGATATGCTGAAGGCCTTTATTTCACCGGTACTCACGTACCTGCTTCCGCTGTTAATCGCAATTTCCGGGGGAAAAATGATATATGGAGAAAAAGGTGCTGTTATCGGTGCCTTTACCACAATGGGGGTTATCATCGGAGCGGATATTTCCATGCTGCTGGGAGCCATGATAATCGCACCGCTGTCCGCATGGCTGTTGAAAAAGCTGGATGCGGTTGTGGAGCCGCTGATTCCTGTCGGCTTTGAGCTGCTGATTGGAAATTTGACTGTTGCCCTGCTTGGTGCGGTTATTGCAATCATCGGCTGTGTCTGGATCGCTCCGGCCATTACGTCACTGTCTGCTGTGTTCTCCGCAGGTGTTTCCACCTTGGAAAACAACAATCTGTTACCGCTGACAGCGATCTTCATCGAGCCGGCGAAGGTGCTGTTTCTGAACAATGCCATCGGACAGGGAATCCTGACGCCGCTTGGTACGACACAGCTGAATGAATTCGGGAAATCGGTGTTGTTTCTGCTGGAATCCAATCCCGGACCGGGACTTGGTATACTGCTGGCATATTGCTTCTTTGGCAAGGGAAATGCAAAAGCAAATGCCTATGGAGCCAGCATTATCCACTTCTTCGGCGGTATTCATGAAATTTACTTCCCGTTTATCCTGATGAATCCGCTGACCGTTCTGGCTGCAATTGCCGGAGGGATTACCGGCACCTTCCTGTTTACACTGTTCAATGTCGGTCTGGTGGGAGTCAGCTCTCCCGGAAGTATCGTCACCATTATGATGATGGCCTCGGCTGGAGATCAGCTGCTGATTCTGCTTGCCGTTCTTGCTTCAACCGCCGTCAGCTTTCTGGTTGCCGCTGTCATTGTGAAGCATTCCAAACAGAATGATGAGGATGTAAATAAGAACCTGAAGGAAGCCGCAAAGCAGATGGAGTCTTTGAAGGGAAAGAAATCCCGGATATCCTCTGTGTTTGAGGAAAAGGAAGCTGTGACGGATTTCCGTACAGTAAAGCGTATTGTGTATGTATGTGATGCCGGGATGGGATCTTCTGCCATGGGCGCGAGTGTGATAGCCAAGCGGCTGCGAAAGGCCGGAATCACAGATATCACGGTGGAGCATGCCCGGGTCATGGAGCTGCCGGATCCAAAGGCGGATATCATTGTTACGCACGTGTCTTTGCGGCAGGTGGCACATGAGAAACAGCCGGATATCAAAATCATATCCATTGAGGATTATTTGAATGCACCGGAATATGATGAGCTCGTAAACAGCATCAAGGCAGCGAGATCATAAGCTGAAAAAGGAATCTGAGCGTATATGAGGATTCCTTTTTTAAAAGGAGGGTTCTATGTTAAAGGCACTCGTATTTGATTTTGACGGTGTTATTGTCGATACCGAAACACAATGGTACTATATATACAGAGATTGGCTGAAAAAGGTCTATCATTATGATTTAAGCATACAGGATTATCTGGTGTGCGTCGGCTCCAGCAGTGAGCGGCTGTTTGCTTTCCTGAAGCAAAAGCTTGGTACGGATGAGGATATCCGTGAATTTGAGAAACAGGCAATGGCAGAGTTTATTGAGCGTACCCGTACTCTTCCGGCAATGGAGGGCGTTACAGAACTGGTCACAGCGGCGAAGAAAAAAGGACTGCGCCTGGCAATTGCGACCTCTGCGACCAGAAAAAAACCGCAGGTGCATCTGGAGCGGCTGCAGCTGCTGGATTATTTTGATGCATTTTCCACAGCGGAATTAAGCAGACACATCAAGCCTGCACCGGATATATTTTTGAAAGCCGCAGAGCTTCTTGGCTGCTCCTGTGCAGAATGTCTGGCAATAGAGGATTCCCGCAACGGCCTGATCGCAGCTGATAAAGCAGGTATGCCGTGTCTGATCGTACCAAACAAAATTACAGAGTCAAGTGATTTTACAGGCTGCTATCGTAAGGTTTCCTCTTTGAAGGAACTGAAACTAAAGGAACTCATTGCGGATTTTCAATCCTCATAGCAAAGGAGAAACATCATGTTAGAACTGATAAAAGAAGAAAATGTCGAGGTAGGTGTTCATGCCGCAGATTGGGAGGATGCAATCCGCAGGTCAGCACAGCATTTGCTGGAAACCGGAAAAATCGAGGAACGCTATATCCGTGCAATGATTGACGCGGTGCATCGCGTAGGTCCTTATATCGTATTGGGAAATCATGTTGCTTTGGCACATGCCCGACCGGAATGCGGTGTCAATGAGCTTTCAGTGCATTTCACAACCTTAGAGCCGCCGATACCGTTTGGCAGTGAGAAATTTGATCCCGTATCGCTGATTATCACGCTTGCTGCAGTTGATGCCGACAGTCATCTGGAGCTGATCAGTGAGCTTGCGGATATCCTCATGGAAGAAACACATGTCGAGCGTCTGTCAAGCTGTACAACCGAGCGGGAATTTGTTGAGCTGCTGCGGAGGATGAAGGAGGAATCGAATGCTTATTACATTTGATATCGGAGGAACTTCCATCAAGTATGGTATCCTTACACTGCGAAAGGGCCAGCCGGTGTTTGTGATGCAGGATGAGGTGAGCAGCGATGCCAGAGTATTGAAGGGGCCTGGCATCCTGCATCGTGTTGAGTCACTGATTGCAAAGGCTATGCGGCAGGATATCAAAGGTATTGCTATTTCAACAGCAGGGATGGTTGATGCGGAAAAGGGATGTATTCAGTATGCCAATGATAATATTCCGGAATATACCGGATTGCAGTTTAAACAGCAGCTGGAAGCCCGCTTTCATATCCCCTGCTGGGTGGAGAACGATGTGAACGCCGCTGCTTTGGGAGAAGCAGTCTTCGGTGCCGGAAAGGGTGCTGCTCATGTACTGATGCTGACAATCGGAACAGGGATCGGAGGAGCTGTGGTAATCGATTATACCATCTACCGTGGCTGTAGCGGAAGTGCTGGAGAAATCGGCTACATGTGGGTAAAGGATCATCACTTTCAGGATATCGCAAGCACAACAGCACTGGTTCAGCATGTGGAGGCACAGACAAAGGAAGCTGATTTGAATGGAAAAATCATATGTACACGGGCAAAACGCGGTGATGCTGTGTGTATGCAGGCAATCCGGGAGCTGTGCAGCCATATCGCTATTGGCGTAAGCAGCTGTGCCTGTCTGATGAATCCGCAGATCGTTATTCTTGGAGGCGGTATCATGACACAGAAGGAATTGTTTGCACCGCTGATGGAAACATATCTAAAGCAGTATATGAATGAAGAAATCTATGCGCATACACAGCTTGCTTTTGCACAGCTGGGAAATCGTGCCGGAATGGTTGGCGCTTGTGCTTACTGGATGAAACAGGAAGGAATCCGGTTCGCTTGATATGACTTGAGAACGATCTGGCTGCGAGTGTGCTGCAGGCTGATTGGCGCAATATACAGAAATCAATGCCACATACCAATTTACACCTTCATAAGGACCTCGGATGATGTTCAGTAATTTGCTGAATACTTCGAGGTTTTTTAGAATAGGTATGTTTTCACTTAGTACAGGCTTCTTTGAATCTTTGTAGCTGCGAAACATATCAAACGATGAAAGTCTGCGCTTCATGATTTGCAAATCAATTCCACGGTCTCATCACAGGGATATCAGTGCCTGTCTTTATCTGTAAAATAATGCAGAATTTTTGCAGATTTGAAACGTATAGAAGTATGCAGGAGGTTCTGGATGCGTAGACAATACACGTTTATAGCACCAAAAGGAAAGGCGTCCAAGGTCCGAATGGGCCGTCATCTGTTTAACATTCATTGTGATACTCAACGTATCCTGCATGAAGCAGGGGAAATCATTCTGTAGCATTAGAAAGCTGCGCAGATAGACAGTAAGAACAGGGAAAGGAGGTGAAGAAACACATCAGCCATTTTCCGGGACTGGTGCCTACTATGTAAAAAAGAGTAATTGCACGAACACTCCTGCTTGAATCAAAAGACCCGAGGCTGGTTAGCCGGATTATACCTCAGTCCATAGGGGGTTCAATAGATACCCGGCATTAGAGCATAATCATGCAGATAGGGATACAGAGTAAAAAATGTTTAACAAATAACAGGCAGAAGTCCCCCATCTCTGCGACGATAAGCAGATGGTGGGATGAAAGCAGCCATTTTCCTTTATCCCTCACACTAGATAAATACGATTAAATTTCTTAGATTCAAAAAAAGCAAAAACATTTGAGAAAGGATTTTGCTCATGCTTTTTATGACTGTTGAGTGAAAATATCAAGAGATGAGCACAATTACATATAATTGATATGACTTTGTTAAATAAGGAATGCCTGAATAAATTTCCATCTATATCTTAAGTCAAATAAATGCGTAAGTTCTGTCCCTTTTCTTTATAAATATGGTAAATCAGACCGCCTTGTGGTATACTATGAGTATAAAAATAGTTTCGGTCGATATTATGAAATGAGGTGTATTTATGCTAGATTTAGACAGTAATGCTCATTCAGTGTTTGCTCTCCGTTATCATTTGATCATGACAACTAAATATCGGCGTCGTGTGTTCGATGATGTCATCAGTGATCGTGCAAAAGATATCTTTCTTCATATTGCCAGATCCTATAACATCTCTCTTCAAGAATGGAATCATGATGTCGATCATATTCATATCCTGTTCTCTGCTCACCCTAACTCTTGTCTTACGAAATTCATCAATGCGTATAAGAGTGCCAGTTCACGTTTATTGAAGAAGGAGTTTCCTGAAATTCGTGAAAAGCTTTGGAAAGAAGCATTTTGGAGTCAGAGCTTCTGTTTGATCAGTACAGGAGGTGTCACCACCGACATCATCAAAGCTTATATCGAAAGTCAAGGTGAGAAGAATGGTGTCAAGAAAAGGGTATCAGTTTAGAATCTATCCAAACAAGGAGCAAGAGATTTTCTTTACCAAAACATTTGGTTGTGTCCGTTTTTTATACAATCATATGTTAGATGACAAAATCAAATATTATGAAAAAACTAAGAAAATGAAACAAACGACACCTGCATCCTATAAGAAGGATCATCCATTTCTCAAGGAAGTAGATTCTTTGGCATTAGCAAACGCTCAGCTACATTTAGAAGCTGCTTTCGAAAAGTTCTTCAAAGAAACAGATATCAGTTTTCCCAAATGGAAATCAAAGCATCAGGCGAAACAAAGTTACACGACAAATATGGTCAACGGAAATATCCGATTATTTAGTGCGATACAAAACCAAACGACCTATCTACGTTTACCAAAGGCAGGTGATGTAAGGATCCATATGCATCGCATACCACAGGGGATATTAAAAGCAGTGACGATAAGCAAACAGCAGGATCGTTATATTGCGACATGTCTGTTTGAATATGAAAATAAAGTAGAAAGTAAAGAAGTGGTACATGTGTTAGGTCTTGATTATTCGCAAAAACATTTATATGTAGATAGTGAAGGTCAGGTATGTGACTATCCCCATTTTTACCGTGCGAGTGAGAAGCGATTAGTAAGAGAACAACGCAAACTTTCCAAGATGATCAAAGGAAGTAATAACTATAAGAAGCAAAGGAACAAGGTAGCCAAGCTGCATGCCCATATAGGACAGCAAAGAAAAGATTTTCTACATAAAGAAAGCAGGAAGATAGCCAATTCCTGGGATATGGTAGTTGTAGAAGATATCGACATGAAAACTATGAGCCAAGGATTACAGCTAGGAAAGAATCTTATGGATAATGGCTTTGGCACCTTGAGAAATTATTTGAAGTACAAGTTGGAAGATGTGGGAAAACGGTTTATAAAAATCGATAAATGGTATGCCAGCACACAGATATGTAACCACTGTGGAGCAAAGAGAAAGATAGGACTGAATGAAAGAATCTATCAATGTCCGAAATGTGGTCATATAGAAGATCGTGATATCAATGCAGCGAAGAATATACGTGATGAAGGTATACGATTACATAGAGGTTAGGAAATAAGGATTACAAAGAACCGCTGGACGAGCGGGGATAGCTTGCTTATGCTTAGGATATTGGTTCTATCGAACACACTCTGCGCACCCGAAGGGTGAGAAGCTCCCACTTCTATGCTAGTCATAGTATATGTGTTGAGAGTACGTCACCTGTTTCTAATCCACCAGATCCATACGAATATAGGTCACGTACCGAGTATGATCCTTTTGTGCGATATCGGCAATTAGATATTCCTCGTAGGCGTAGGGACCGATTATTAAATTGCATTGCTCAGCATACGCAAGCATCCGCTCGTAGGTATTCTGAATCGTATCATAGGAGCCCTTATGCCATGCACACAGATAGCTCCCTTCCTCACGAATATGCGTGTTCCGGCGGATATCCTTTTCAATCTTCATAAAAAGATAAGAGAAATTGAGATAATCCCTGTTACGTATATTATCTGTCTTGATCATACAGCCCACAGATTCCTGAACCAGTACATTATGTTCCTTACAGAAGCTGATATATTCCTCCATGAAGGAGGCAAAGCTGCGGCTGGAGGCATTCTCCAGATCATCGCTGCAAAGCAGTATCTCTCTGGGATATTGGCGTATGGTGATATCCTCATCCTCATGCGTTACCGCAAACAGCGTGCTTTCCTTCATATAGACCATCATTCGCTTCAGGGCAAGCAGCTTTTCAATCTCCCGGTCCACCTCCTCAAACTTATCCTCCAGCAGCTGCAGAAACACTGCAGGACTGCGCTGCTCCAGAAATACCTTGATATCCTTCAGCGGCATTCCCATTTTTTTCAGCTTGGTGATGACGGAAAAGGTATCGTACTGATGATAGGAATAATACCGGTAGCCGTTCTCGTTGACCATGACCGGCTGAAAGAGCCCGATCTCATCGTAATGAAACAATACATGCTTTTCCACCCCGCAGATTTTCGCAAACTGTCCTGCTGTCAGATATTTCTTTTCCTTCATATATACATTCTCCTCTTGACTGTAAGGTTACCTTATAGTTTATGATAGTATAGCTCACGAACGACGTCAAGAAAGGAAGGGATATTTTGAAACTTATTTTGCATTATCTGAAACGATATAAAAAACTATTCATTATCAATGTCATCTCCGTTTTCGGATTTGCATTGGTGGAACTTGGCATCCCGACCATAATCGCGGATATGATCGATGTCGGTGTTATGAATGCCGATACGGATTATATCATCCGCATGGGATTTGTCGTACTGCTGATCTCACTGATCGGCGTCAGTATGACAATTCTTCTCGGGTATTGCTGTGCAAAGATTTCCACGGCAATTACCAGAGATATCCGAAATGATATCTTTGATCATGCACAGCGCTTTACTGCGTATGAATTTAACAGGTTCGGGATTTCTTCCATGATTACCCGTACCAACAATGATGCTTTTCAGATTCAGATGTTTGTCAATGTGCTGCTTCGTACTGCATTGATGACGCCGATCATGTTCGTTGCAAGTATTATCATGACGGCCAGAGCATCACTGCCTTTGAGCGGTATCATTGTGGCAACCATCCCGTTGATTATCATCGGAGTCTTTGTGGTTGCGAAGATCAGTAAACCGATTTCCGAAAATCAGCAGGCATCCCTGGATAGTCTGAACCGGATTTCCCGTGAGAACTTAAGTGGAATCCGTGTGATTCGTGCATTTGACAACGACGCCTATGAACAGCAGCGCTTTGATGATACCAACGAGAAATTCACAGGCTATTCCAAAAAGCTGTTTAAGCTGATGATGATGACCTCGCCGATTTTCTTCCTGCTTATGAACGTAGCAGGCCTGTGCATTTACTGGGTGGCTGCTTTACTCATTCAGGGTGGCGATTTGCCGCTTGGTCAGCTGGTGGCCTTCATGGATTATCTGTTCCACGCCATGTTCTCCATTATGCTGTTTTGCACAGTCTTTATGATGTATCCGCGTGCAGAGGTCAGTGCCAAGCGTATTGAAGCAGTATTTGATACGGTACCGCTGGTGCACAATGACGGAAAACGCATGGATGGAAATCAGCAGGGAACGATCAGCTTCGAGCATGTGACCTTCGTCTATCCGGATGGGGAAGAGCCGGTGTTGAAGGATGTCAGCTTTTCTGCGAAAAAGGGTGAAACGATTGCCTTTATCGGAAGTACCGGGTCGGGAAAAAGTACACTGGTCAATCTGATACCGCGGTTTTACGATGTCAGCGAGGGAAGTATCCGGATCGACGGTGTGGATATCCGCGACTATGATTTATTTGAGCTGCGCTCCCGCTTAGGTGTGATACCGCAGAAAGCCTTTCTGTTCAATGGAACGATTGCGGACAATATCCGCTTTGGAAAACCGGACGCAACCATGGAAGAGGTTATACAGGCGGCAAAAACCGCGCAGGCATATGACTTCATCATGGAAAAGGAGCATGGCTTTGAGGAAGAAATCACCGAGGGAGCGACCAATGTTTCCGGTGGGCAGAAGCAGCGTCTTTCCATTGCCCGGGCGCTGGTGCGCAAGCCGGATATCTATGTGTTTGATGATTCCTTCTCCGCACTGGACTTCAGAACGGATGCAACACTGCGCAAAGAGCTGAAAAAAGAAACCGGTGATGCCATCGTCATGGTTGTTGCACAGCGCATTTCCAGCATTATGGAAGCAGACCGCATTGTTGTGTTAAATGAAGGAAACGTCATCGGTACCGGAACTCACCGGGAATTGCTGAAGAACTGTGAAATCTACAAGGAAATCGCATTGTCTCAGCTCAGTGAGGAGGAACTGGCACATGAATAAGAAGCTTTCATCACTCAAACGGATCGTATCCGGACTGAAACCATTCATTTCTCCATATAAATGGGAATTTGCGGGTGCTGTCCTTATGGTCATTATCAGTGTGGTTACCATGGTCAGTGCGCCAAGTGTGGAGGGTATGATTACCACACAGCTGGCAAGCGATTTGTCACTTGCCGAAAGTATTGGAAAGCTGCAGGTGAATTTCGATGAGATAACGAAGATCATGCTGATGCTGGCCTTCATTTATCTGGCGAAGACCCTGTCTCAGGTATTTGCCGTTATCTGGCTGACAAACGCGATTCAGCATGCGATGCAGGATTTAAGAAATGCGCTGCAAAGCAAGATCCGCCGCCTGCCGGTACGCTACTTTGACAGCCACCAGTTCGGTGATGTGCTGAGCAGAATCACCAACGATGTGGATGCGATAAGCAATGCCCTGCAGCAAAGCTTTGTCAATGTGGTTACTGGTGTTCTAACCATCATTCTGGCTCTGATCATGATGTTTCGCATCCATGTTCTCATGGCATGCATCGCCTTTTTGATCATTCCGTTATCCTTGTTGATTACCGTCTTTATCGTACGGCACTCCCAGAAGCGCTTCAAGGCGCAGCAGGATGCCCTCGGCGCATTGAATGGCGCTATCACGGAGCTGTATACCGGCTACAACGAGATTCTGATCTTCAATAAGCAGCAGGAATCTATTGAAAAATTCCGCAATCTGAATGAGAATCTTCGACAGAATGCATGTACCGCACAATTTGTATCCAGTACCATCGGACCATTGAATGCGCTGGTTACCTATCTGACTATCGGCGGTGTTGCGGTTGTTGGTACGATACAAATCATACATGGTAACCTGAGCGTTGGAAATCTGCAGGCCTTTGTCCGCTATATCTGGCAGGTCAATGATCCGTTATCTCAGATATCCTCCCTTTCCTCACAGATTCAGTCGGCCTTTGCGGCGATTGCGCGTGTTCTGGAAATTCTGGAGGAGGAAGAGGAGATTGCAGAGCTGAACCCGTCGAAGCATATTGAACAGGTAAAGGGAAATGTCACCTTCTCGCATGTTCGCTTCGGATATGGTGAGGAGCCGTTGATGAAGGACCTTAACGTGGAAGTGAAAAGCGGACAGATGGTCGCAATCGTCGGTCCTACCGGTGCCGGTAAAACGACACTGATCAACCTGCTGCTTCGTTTCTATGATGTCAACGGAGGAAGCATCTGCATCGACGGTGTGGATATCCGCGACATGAAGCGTGGGGAGCTGCGGGATATGTTCGGTATGGTATTGCAGGATACCTGGCTGTTCTCCGGAAGTATTTACGATAATATCCGCTACGGGCGTCTCGATGCCCGCAAGGATGAGATCATTCACGCAGCAAAGATGGCGAATGTTCATCACTTTATCCGTACCCTGCCGGACGGCTATCATTCCGTGATCAATGAAGAAGCCAACAATATTTCACAGGGAGAAAAACAGCTGCTTACGATTGCCCGTGCTATCTTAAAGGACCCGCAGATTTTGATTCTGGATGAGGCGACAAGCTCTGTCGACACCCGTTTGGAAAAAATGCTGCAGGAAGCGATGCACCGTGTAATGGAGGGAAGAACAAGCTTTGTCATTGCGCACCGTTTGTCCACCATACGCAGTGCCGATCTGATTCTGGTGATCAACGATGGAGATATCGTCGAACAGGGAACGCATGAGGAGCTGATGGAAAAACAGGGCTATTATGAAAAGCTCTACAATTCACAGTTTGCGGACAAAGAATAGGTGTGCAGCCATAGCTTGGGTAAATGAGGAAACAACAACGAATCAGCGCAGACGATAGTTACATGCTGCATTGCGTTCCTGTTCAAACTGAAAAAGGATAGGCAGGCTTTTCATAAAGTCTGCTTAAAAAGAAGCCTCCATACTATTGTAAACTGTCAATCGTATGAGAAGCTTCTTTTTCTATGCTTATATGTATGCTGTTCTTATATTCGTATATTCGCTGAAAAGCTCGATACTCGCTGTGATATTGTATAAGCTTACGCAAGATACTGCTTCAGCTTTTTTTGAAGCCTGCGGGCATGCTCTACCATTTCGTAATAATCCAGATTTCCCCTTATGAGCACCTGTTCATTCATAAGAATGTCCTCATAGCCTCGCAACAGGTGGATGCGAACGATTATATGAACCTGTTCATTGCCGTTGGCTATACTGTTTGTCATAGCATTGGCCACCGCATTTGCTACTGTGGCACCGGCTTTTTTCAATACCGGACGAATCAGCACCTCTGTGCGTTTCATAACATTTATGGAGTAATCTCTACCGCTTTGCATGAAATAGATTCTATTGCTTTGAACTCTGAAAAAAATCACTGGACTTCATAAGAAATCACCTCCCGGCATACAGCCTCTTCTATCTAATAACATAAAGCACAGGTAAAAGGCAGATGAGGAACAACGGATTTTTAAAATTCGTAAAAGTTTGTATAGTAAAAGGGTTTTGTCTTCTTGTAAGAATGCATAAAATACGGTATAGTAATGGAAGAAAGAATTATATTGACAGAAAACACAGGAGGTAGTGTACCATCACATAAACAATTATTTTTCATGAGGAACCTTTTTTGTATTTTCAACATATAATTGCATAAGCTATTAAAAAGATAATGGAGGAATCAATGAATGAGAATCAAGAATGACGATGTTCTGGCACATTTGCGCAGTTTTGGCTTTACTATGCAGGAAAATAATGCTCAGGGATTTATCCGCTGGCAGAAACGTATCGGAGATATGCTTGTCACCATTGCGAACGGACAGTTTGAAAATAAGATCCGGGTGTCCCTTTTACAGGACAGAAACGGTAATATCCGTACATCTTATAAGGATATACTCGCGTATACGGAGCTGATCTGTTCTTTGCAGGATGCAGGACTGACCGGGATGAGTCAGGATTGCACCTGTTATCAGGAGGAGGATGTCGTGGAACCGATGGATAATCCGCTCATTTCCTTTCCACGCAAACCGGAAGGCTTTATGGCACAGTAATCACGGCTGCAGGGGGAATCAGTTGCAATCACGCTTTTCTGCAAGTATAATGTAGGAAATAAAAAGGGGTGATATCGTGATTGACGGACATATGCATCTGGAGAATGGTCCGCTTACTGTGGAGTATGCGATGAAATATGTGGAAGCCGGTGTAAAGGCAGGTATGGATACCATACAGATTCTGGATCATACCCATCGGTTTCTGGAGTTTAAGCCGATGTATGACAATCTGAAGCAGGCTTCTGTTTACCAGAAGGACTGGTTTGAAAAGAAAAAGCTGGAGCCGCTGCAGAGCTATTTTAACCTGATTGAGGAAATGAAGAAAATGGAGCTTCCGATTGCGGTTCGTTTTGGTCTTGAGGTATGCTATGCACCACAGGATAAAGCATTTCTTCGTGATTTGCTGGCAGGCTATCCTTATGATTTTCTGATTGGAAGCATTCATTCCATTGACGGACTGCTGTATGATATGAATGGATTTTCCCGGGAAATATTATGGGATAAATATGATACCAATGCCATTTACAGGCGGTATTATGAAATTATGGAGGATATGATCGAGAGTGATTTGTTTACACAGATCGGGCATCCTGACCAGCTGAAGATTTTTCATTATGAACCGGATTATGATCTGAAGCCAACCTATGAAAGACTGGCAGTGCTGGCTAAGGAGCATGATGTATATATGGAAACCAATACCGGCTGTCATTACCGTTACCTGCATGAGGATGTCGGTACCAATCAGGTGTTTCTGGATATCCTGAAGGCACACGGTGTTAACATTATGACGGCAAGTGATGCGCATCAGCCGCAGCATGTGGGAATGCATATTGCAGAAATAAGCAGGCAGCTGGGGCTGGACTAGCGGAAAGGACAATAGGGAAATGGGTTTATATTTTGTAAGACACGGGCAGACGGACTGGAATGTAAGGGGAAAGCTGCAGGGGAAGAGTGATATTGCATTGAATGAGACCGGACGCCTGCAGGCTGTGGAAACAAGAGAAAAGCTGAAGCAGGTAGCCATGGATGCCATTTATTGTTCACCGCTGATGCGTGCGAGAGAAACGGCTGAAATTATCAATGTGCTGTGGGAGCTCCCCATACAGTGCGATGACCGCCTGATGGAGAGAAGCTTCGGTGATATGGAAGGTGCATTGCGAAAGGATGTTCCCTTCGATGACCTGTGGGCATTTTCTTCCGCATCCATGTTTGCGGGCGGTGAGGATACCGCACATTTCTATGAACGGGTAGAGAGCTTTTTAAAGGAGATTCTCCCGTATGCGCAGGAAAAGGAAATTCTGATTGTAGCACATGGCGGAGTCAGTATTCCCTATCAGTGCTTCTTCGAGGGCTATGCGTGTGTGGAAAATCTGAGTGATCTCATCATCGCAAATTGTGAAGTCAGGCACTATGCCGCAAAGCAAATACAGGAGTTGGTAAAGGGATAAGCATCCCTTTTTTTTGATCTCGATAACGAGGCGGCTGTATGCAAGCAGTCTATGCAGGGGAAATCAAGCATGCAGGTAGGAATATTATACGATACCGCAAAAGGAGTCCTCGTATTTTATATCTGCATCCTCATTTGTCATGTCTGTGGACAGTCAATTTTCTTGCTTGTTTACGGGCTAAAAACGATGGTAAGCATTGACATAGTCATGGAAAAGAATTACAATAAAATGGTGGGTAACGATTTCTTGTGAAATATTGCACGAATAAGAAAACCGTACATATCCGCACTTGCAAATGTTGTTTGATAGAGGAGATGACATTGCAGAAGCAGCTACAGCTTTCCTGAAGGGGAAGGTGGCATAAAGGTAAATCTATCATGGATTATGAGAAAGGAGAAATGACATGATTTATTCAAAAGAAGTTGAAAACATGTGCACTGTAAAGTGTGGTGCGAGCCATGGATGTGCACCTATTCCTGAAGAAGGAAAATGGGTTTATTCAAGAGAAATCAAAGACATCTCTGGTTTGACACACGGTATTGGCTGGTGTGCTCCTCAGCAGGGTGCCTGCAAACTGACATTAAATGTAAAAGAAGGTATTATTGAGGAAGCACTGATTGAAACAATCGGATGCTCCGGTATGACTCACTCTGCTGCTATGGCGAGTGAAGCAATTGTTGGAAAGACACTGCTGGAAGCTGTTAATACAGACCTTGTTTGTGACGCAATCAACACTGCTATGCGTGAATTGTTCTTACAGATCGTCTATGGACGTACACAGTCTGCATTCTCTGAAAACGGACTTCCTGTAGGAGCTGGTCTGGAAGACTTAGGTAAGGGAACCCGTTCTCAGGTTGGTACTGTTTACTCTACCAAGGTTAAGGGACCTCGTTACCTGGATCTTGCAGAAGGATATATTCTGAAAATGGGTCTTGACGAAAATGGGGAAATCATCGGTTACGAATATGTAAACATGGGTGTCTTCATGGATGCTGTCAAGAAGGGTGTAAACGCTGAAGAAGCTTTAAACAACGCTAAGAAAACATACGGTCGTTACGCAGATGCTGTTAAGTACATCGACCCGCGACACGAATAGGAGGAAAAATCATGGCATTATTTGAAAGTTACGAAAGACGTATTGATACGATCAATAAAGTTTTAAACTCATATGGTATTTCTTCTATCGAAGAAGCAAAAAAACTGTGTGACGATTTAGGTGTAGATGTATACAACATCGTGAAGGAAATCCAGCCAATCTGTTTTGAGAATGCTTGCTGGGCTTACATCGCTGGTGCTGCAATCGCAATCAAAAAAGGCGACAAGAGCGCATATGAAGTAGCAAAATCACTGGGTGAAGGTCTGCAGAGCTTCTGTATTCCTGGATCCGTTGCAGATGACCGCAAGGTTGGTATCGGGCACGGTAACCTGGCTGCTATGCTGCTGAGCGATGAAACAAAATGTTTTGCATTCCTTGCAGGACACGAAAGCTTTGCTGCTGCTGAGGGTGCTATCGGTATTGCACGTAATGCAAACAAGGCTCGTAAAGAACCGCTGCGTGTTATCCTGAACGGTTTGGGAAAGGATGCTGCAAAGATCATTTCCCGTATCAACGGATTTACCTATGTAGAAACTCAGTTTGACTACTTCACAGGAGAACTGAAAGAGCTGTCCAGAACGGCTTATTCTCAGGGAGAAAGAGCTGCTGTAAACTGCTATGGTGTGGACGATGTTCGTGAAGGTGTTGCAGTTATGCATCACGAGGGTGTTGATGTTTCCATCACTGGTAACTCTACGAACCCTACACGTTTCCAGCACCCGGTTGCAGGTACATACAAGAAAGAATGTATCGAACAGGGCAAGAAATACTTCTCTGTAGCTAGTGGTGGTGGTACCGGACGTACTCTGCATCCGGATAACATGGCTGCTGGTCCTGCTTCCTATGGTATGACAGACACAATGGGACGTATGCACTCTGATGCACAGTTTGCCGGATCCTCTTCTGTTCCTGCTCACGTAGAAATGATGGGTCTGATCGGTATGGGCAACAACCCTATGGTTGGTGCCAGTGTAGCTGTAGCTGTAGCTGTTTCTGAAGCAATGAACAAATAAATAAACAAGAAAGCCTTTGAAAAAGGGCTTTTTTTCATTTGTGGGACAATGGCAGTACCTACAGCATTCCTACATTATTCATACATCTGTATTTCTGCTTAGGCAACAGGAGCGAACGCTATTTTCAATGGTTCCTGCTTTCTAATCACCTCCTGAATACAGGGTCCATAAGAGAGAAGCACAGACTTAAAATGATGAAGCTGTCTTTTTAATCTGGACTACGAAATTATCCATTTCCTTCGCCAAACTTTCCTGGCTTAAGGCTTGTCTGCGGTAACCTGCTGCATACGGATTGATACCATTTGTGAGCAGGCGGTAACCGTGGCTGACAGTTACCGTAAACTATATGCAGGATGTCCTTCAGCTGACTTCGCAATACGGTGTATTGCAGTATCCAAAAGCCGGTTTTCTGATATCTGTAATTTTATCGGTATTCTATGATGTTTCATTGGCTGCGCTGGTTTCTGCTTCCAATTTTTCTTCCTGTTCATAAGACTGTATTGGTTTGCACGAGCGGTTTTTGGGCATACTGAGACACATAGAAGGGGTTTTTATCTATGGCTAAGTTTGTAAAAGTAAAAATTTATCAAAAAGATTCTTGTTTCTTTGCTTTTACTGGTAAGAAATGGTATATTATTATTGGAAATTCGACAATGCAGGATATGAAAGAAGGTTAAACATGGCAAGAAAAATTGGAATTGACTTGGGAACAACAAATTTACTCATTTGTGTAGATAACAAAGGAATCCTGGTGGATGAACCTTCCATCATTACAGTAGATGCTACAACTAAGAAATGTATAGCGGCAGGTCTTGATGCGAGAGATATGCTGGGACGTACACCGAAAAACATGATATGTATCCGTCCGTTAAAGGACGGTGTGGTTGCTGACTTTGAGGCAACTGACATGATGCTGAACTATTTTCTAAAGAAATGCGACCTAAAGGGCATGTTTAAAAAGAACGTGATTTTAATATGTCATCCGACAAAAATCACTTCTGTTGAAAAAAATGCAATCCGGGACTGTGCATACCGTGCCGGAGCAAAAAAGGTATATCTGGAAGAGGAACCTAAAATAGCAGCACTCGGTGCAGGACTGGATATCGGTAAGGCAAGTGGAAATATGGTGCTGGATATCGGGGGAGGTACGAGCGATATTGCAGTGCTTTCTCTTGGGGATATCGTATGCTCTACCTCAATCAAAACTGCAGGAAATAAGATTACACAGGATATTCTGGAAAATGTACGCATTCAGAAGAAAATGTATATCGGTGAACAGACGGCGGATGAAATCAAACGCCGTATTGCGAATGCGCTGGTTGTTAAAGAACCGGAAACCATTACCATTTCAGGACGTGATGTGGAAACCGGGCTGCCACATTCCATTGACATCAACAGCAATGAGGTGGAAAGCTACATAAGAAGCAGCTTACAGGAAATCGTTCATGCCACGAAGACGATTCTGGAGGTGACACCACCGGAGCTGGCAGCGGATATTGTTCAGCATGGGCTTGTCCTTACCGGAGGCGGTGCATTATTGAAAAATCTGGATCAGCTGATGCGCAATGAGCTTCAAATTCCTGTATATGTTGCTGAAAATGCATTGAAATGCGTTGTAGACGGCTGTACCATTATGCTTCAGAATTTATAATTGCATATCCTATAAGAACCGCGGGCTGCGGTTCTTTTTAGTTTTCTATTCAACTGCTGAAAAAAAGGAAGAAAGCAGTTGTTGCGGATGCCTGTATAAAGAGGGAACTCTGGATATGCAACGGGCTTTATAAATATATAAGTGCTGTCTTTCTGATGTTCGTTATACTATGCAAATTCCCTTTCATACCGTGATTTCAGGCTTTATTCTAAATTCACGGTGAACACTAGCCCTGCACATTGAAATGAACGCTTCTTTTGACGGCGAAGGTTTAAAAATTGAAGGAGAATGTGTATAATGGAGATAAAGGAAGTGATACGATGTTAAGTAAAGCATATATCGTTCCGCACCCTCCGATTATCCTTTCGGAAATCGGCAGGGGGCAGGAGCGGGTTATTCAGAATACAGTGAATGCCTATCGCATGATTGCCCATGATATAGCGTCTGCAAAGCCGCAGACAATCGTTGTGTTTTCTCCGCATGCCCCAAGCTATCGGGACTATATTCAGATATCCGATGGCGCACAGGCGTTTGGCAGCTTTGAGGCCTTCGGTGTGAAGGATGTGGATATGAAGGTGTTGTACGATGAAGATTTTGTCGATATGCTCTGTCATGCGGCAGCTTCCCAGGGACTGCCGGCCGGTACGCTGGGAGAGCAGAGTCAGACACTGGATCATGGAACCATGGTGCCGCTGCATTTTATTTTACAGGAATACACTGATTTTCGGCTTGTGCGTATTTCAGTCAGCGGACTGGATCGTGATACACAGGTGGCCTTTGGAAACTGTCTGCGCAGAGTTATTGATGAATCACAGCGCAATGTTGCAGTAATTGCCAGCGGAGATCTATCTCATAAGCTGAAGGAGGACGGACCGTATGGATTTCATCCGATGGGGCCTGTATTTGATGAACAGATCGTAGATATTATTAAAAGCAATGATTATGCACGCTTGCTGACTATGGATGAGCAAATCATCGAAGAGAGTGCAAACTGCGGCTATCCTGCATTTGTGATGCTGCATGGTGTGCTGCAGGCATATCCCATTGATTCTCAATTTTTATCCTATGAGGGACCGTTCGGTGTGGGTTACGCAACGGCAATCATCAGCGTATTGAAAAAGGATCCGTATGTCGCACTTGCCCGGGAATCACTGGAGGTATACATTCGTTCACGTACAGAGCTGCCGTTACGGAAATCTCTGCCCAAAGACCTGCTTACCTGCCGGGGCGGCGTCTTTGTCTCTCTGAAAAAATTCGGTGAGCTGCGCGGGTGCGTCGGTACCATTGCACCGGTACAGGAAAATCTGGCACAGGAGATCATTTCCAATGCGATATCCGCAGGTACCAGAGATCCTAGGTTTCTTCCGGTTGAGGAAAAGGAGCTGCCCTATCTGGAATACAGTGTGGATGTATTGAAGGAGGCTGAGCAGATTGACAGTCTGGAGCAGCTGGATGTCAGGCGATATGGAGTAATAGTCAGTGACGAGCATCGCCGGGGCTTACTGCTCCCTGATCTGGAGGGTGTGGATACACCGCTTCAGCAAATCAGTATTGCATTAAACAAGGCCGGTATGGATCCGGATGAACCGTTTTTGCTGGAACGCTTTGAGGTTGTCCGTCACCATGAGTGCCGTATGTGAGCTTTGTCCGCATAGGTGCCTTATACCGGAGGGAAAACGTGGATTCTGCGGTGTAAGAACATGCAGAAACGGCCGTATTGTTTCCACTGCCTACGGGAAGATATCATCCATGGCTCTTGACCCGATTGAGAAGAAACCGCTTCGCCGTTTCCATCCGGGCTCACAGATTATGTCAATTGGCAGCATGGGCTGTAATATGCGTTGTCCGTTCTGTCAGAATTATGAGATTTCAATGCAGGAGGACGCTGCATTTTGTGTTCGACTACAGCCGCAAAAGCTTGTGGACATCGCCTTGCAGCAGAAGCAGAGGGGCAATATCGGTATCGCTTATACGTATAATGAGCCTTTGATCAACTTTGAATTTGTTCTTGCCTGCTGCAAGCTGGCACGGCAGCACGGGCTGAAAAACGTCATTGTTACAAATGGCTATATACAGGAGCAGAAGCTGCTTGAGCTGCTCCCCTATGTCGATGCAATGAATATCGATGTGAAGGCCTTCGATGAGGAGGGCTATCGCAGACTGCAGGGAGATTTTACAGCCGTACGCCGCAGTGTGGAGCTGGCTGTTCAGCATACACATGTTGAAATCACCTCCCTTATGGTGCCGGGACTGCATGATGATGTAGATCGAATCGAGGAGGAAGCGGCATGGCTTGCTTCTTTGCATCCGGATATACCGCTCCATTTAACAAGGTTTTTTCCCATGTATCACATGTACGGGGAGCAGCCTACAGCAAAGCAGCTGATCCTGGAGGCGGTGAAAGCAGCATCCGGATGGCTGCGATATGTCTATGCTGGAAATATATGACAGGAAACAAACATGAAAACATGCATATACTACTATGGAACAAGGGTGTTCTTCTGTAACGGGGAGGACCCCTTTTTTAAGGAGGACGGGTTATGTGTGGTATTGCAGGAATCGTAGACGGGGAACACCGGATGAAGTATCGAAATCAGCAGGCGGTGGAAGACATGCTGGATACGATGAAACGACGAGGACCTGATCAGCAGAATATATATACGGATGAGGCGGTTACTCTGCTGCATGCACGACTGAGTGTTATGGACTTGCAGCATGGAAAACAGCCTATGCAGCTGAAAAGCGACCCCCGCTACGTAATGGTTTATAACGGGGAGCTGTATAATACGGAGGAGCTGCGCAGAGAATTGCAGAAAAAAGGATATGCATTTCAGGAAACCAGCGATACGGAGGTGCTGTTACAGGCCTTTATAGAGTGGAAGGAAACCGTGGTGGAAAGGCTGAACGGCATCTTCGCCTTTGCCGTATGGGATAAAAAAGCACACAGATTGTTTATGGCAAGAGATCGTATGGGAGTAAAGCCGCTGTTTTATACGCTGCAGGAAGGGGCGATGCTGTTTGCTTCGGAAATGAAGGCACTGCTGGCGCATCCGCAAATCCCTGCGATTCTGCATGCGGACGGCATTGCGGAAATCATGCTGCTGGGTCCGGGCAGAACACCGGGCTATGGAGTATTTCATAATATACGGGAGCTTAAGCCGGGACAGTATGCATGGTATGACCACAAGGGGATGCGGCTGACAACCTATTTCCACTTACAGGATAGAGAGCATCCGAATGATTTTGCGACTACGGTACAGACGGTGCATGATCTAGTGACAGATTCCATACGGCGGCAGCTGATCGCCGATGTGGATGTCGCAACGTTTCTCTCAGGGGGGCTGGATTCCAGTATCATATCTGCAGTGGCAGCTAGGGAATTCAAAAAGCAGGGAAAAACACTGCACACCTTTTCGGTAAACTATGAGGATAATGAGAAATACTTCCACTCAACAAAATTTCAGCCCAATTCCGATCAGCATTATATTGAGGTTATGCAGAACTTTCTGCAAAGTGATCACCACAATATTGTCCTGAAAACAGAGGATTTGGTTGACGCATTGTATACGGCAGTGGATGCCAGAGATTTACCCGGTATGGCAGATGTGGACAGCTCCTTACTGCTGTTCTGTAAGGAAATACGCAAATACTGTACGGTCGCCTTGTCCGGAGAGTGTGCGGATGAGATATTCGGCGGTTATCCGTGGTACCGCGATCCGAAGATTCGCGCCACCTATGGCTTTCCATGGGCACAATCCACAAAATACCGCATGGGCTTTCTGAATGAGGAGCTTGCGGAGCAAATCAACGCAGTCACCTATGTCGATCAGCGCTATCAGGAGACACTGAAGCAAAGTGACATCCTGTGCAATCGCACAAAGGAAGAAAGGCGCCTTCGTGAAATGGTGAATCTGAACATGAAATGGTTCATGCAGACGCTGCTGGATCGCAAAGACCGTATGTCCATGTACAATTCTCTGGAGGTGCGGGTTCCTTTTTGCGATATGCGCATTGCGGAATATCTGTATAGCGTTCCATGGGAATTCAAAGATTATCAGGGCTATGAAAAGGGATTACTGCGGGAAGCGGTCAAGGGTCTGCTTCCGGATGAGGTGCTCTGGCGGAAAAAAAGCCCATATCCGAAGACCTGGCATCCGAAATACCGTGCGCTTGTCAGCAGACAGATGGAGGAGCTGCTTGCACAGGGCAATGAGCCCCTGCTGCAAATTGTAAAAAAGGAAAAGCTGCAGGAGCTGCTACGTGAGGATCGCTCGATTCCATGGTATGGACAGCTTATGAATACACCGCAGACGATTGCATATCTGCTGCAGGTGAATTACTGGCTGAAAAAGTATCACGTTCAGATTCAGGTTTAGAAGCTGTAAACGCATAATGGATGAAAAAGCAGTGAGGAAGGAGATATGGTTCTTTCTCGCTTGTGGGTAAACTTAACATAGGAAGACTTCAGTACTATTGTAGTTACAATAGAAGTTGAAGTCTTCCTTTTGCAAACACCCTAAAGTAAGAAAGAACCGGAAATATCCAATCACTGCTTTTTTGCAGGCATGTACGAGCCGGAAGTGCAGTATACTGTGTGTTTTCCAAGCAGTATAAAAAACGCATTCACATATGGAGAATGCGCTGTGATTGTTAAAGTAATTTATTTGTGTGAGCGTATCTGATGTATGATCAGATATACAAAAGCAACTGCACACAGGGCGATAAGTATATACGAAATGATTTCACTTCGCTGCGACGTGTATTTACCGCCGATTTCTGCTATACTGGCAAGGTTTAATGGTTCCATGGGACTCCTTCATAAATAAGCTGTTTTCTGTTTTCATTATATCATAGTTTTTACCGATTCCCATATCATCATGCAAAATCGGGTAAATTTTAAGAAAACTTAAGAAGAAGCCGCTGTATGCTGATCCCTGCTCATGATAATCAGCGCTGTAAAGATAATGCAGCATCCTATGATCTTTGCCGGTGTCAGGGCTTCCTTTAGAAACAGGGCACCGCAGACAACTGAGGTAACCGGTTCAAACAGACAAAACAGTGACGCTGTACTGGAGCCAAGGTATTGAATCCCCTTCTGCAGCAAAACCACAGCAAGAAAGCTGGACACCAGCGATAGCAGAAGAATCAGCCCGTATGCATTCCATGGCAGAATAAATTGTATGGAGGAAAACAGCAAATGATACACAAGTGTTTCAAGCAAGATAAAGATGGCAAGATAAAAGGATATTTTATAGGCATTCTGATGAGAAAGCCGTGTTTTCTCCAGCTGAACCATGTAAAAGGCGTAGGTAAGTCCCGAGCCTGCTGCCAATAACAGACCCAGCATGCTGCCGGAATTGCTCAGATCTAAAAAGCAAAGTGCTCCCAGCAGTGCAAGAGAGAGTGCCGTAAGCTTACGCCTGCTGAGTATTTCGTGATATACAGCAAAGCAGAGCAGCGAAACAAATACCGGATATAGAAAATGCAGTGTTGTCGCACACCCGACATCAATATAGGAATAGGAGGTAAACAGCAGAATGGTTGTCAGTCCGCTTCCAAAGATGGCAATGATACCGGTATTGCGCAGATCGTGTGCAGAAATGGAAAAGGAGATGTGCCTGCCCTTCATGATCACCGCAAGCATGGGAATAACAAATAGAGACCGGTAAAATACCACGGTCATGGAGTTGGCACCGTATCCGTAAACCGCTCTTGTGATCAGCGGTGTGATGCCGAATAAAACAGCAGATAAGACTGTATATAGAATACCTTTTGTATGCATTGTATCACCCTCACGTCATCCTATTATATATCATATGGTATATGTGTGGAAGTATTTTTCAACTTATGGTATTCTAAAAATGTAAAGAAAGGATACGGGAAATTATGTTTGAACTGAAAAATGTTACATTTAAGCATATTCTTCATATACAGCATGTATGTCTGGACCGCTGTGTTACCTGCATCATTGGCCCCAGTGGCAGTGGAAAAACCACGATGCTGCGTCTGTTGAATCGTTTGAATGAGGCTGAACAGGGAACGATTTTGTACAATGGGGAGGATATTCAGAAACTGAATCCGATGGAGCTGCGAAGACGGGTCGTCATGCTGGGGCAGACACCGGTGATCTATCCGGGAGATATCGAGGATAATCTTCAAATCGGATTACGACTGAGCGGCCGGCTTCCTGCCACGAAGCAAAAGCTGAAGGAATACCTGGAAAAAGTGGATTTGCATAAGGAGCTGCAGGAGAGCTGTGAACGTCTGTCAGGGGGAGAAAAACAGCGGCTCTGCCTGGCACGGGTGATGCTGATGGATGCAGAGGTCTATCTGGTGGATGAGCCAAGCTCGGCTCTGGATAAGGAAACGGAGAGCTTTGTCATTGAGAATCTTGTACACTTTGTGACAGAACGAAAGCGGCAGCTGATCATGGTTACGCATTCCGCAGAGGTATCGGCAAAGTATCCGAAGAGTCTTTTGCGTATAGAAAACGGTGATACGAGGGGGTATGTGTATGAATGATTCCGTTATGGATCTTTCCATTGTTAATCTGGCCATCGCCTATATCTTTGTGTTGCTTTTGCTTATCATCTTTCGTGCAAGAGGTATTCGCAGGGAGAATATGATTCTGATTGCTACTACGCGAATGACGGTACAGCTGACGATTATGGGGTATATACTGCTCTATGTATTTAAAAATCCAAGCTGGTGGCTTACACTTCTCATGCTGCTGATCATGCTTGGCTTTGCCATCTACAATGCCGCAAAAAGAGTCCGCTATGATATGAGCGATGATTTAAAGCGGCTGATGGGCGTTTCTATGACGATCGGCTATCTCTGTACGGCAGTTGTCTTTATGCTGCTGGTACTGCAGGTTCGCCCCTGGTTCAATCCGCAGTATTTTATACCGATTTCCGGTATGATTATCGGCAATTCCATGACCGGTATTGCGCTGGGGGCAAACCGTCTTTGTGCAAATATGCAGGATCACCGGGAGAAGATTGAAAATTCACTCATGCTGGGAGCATCTCCAAAGCTTGCTGCTCATGAGGAAGTAAATGATGCCTTTGACAGCGCCATTCTGCCAACCATGAACAATATGATGACAATGGGGATCGTATCACTTCCCGGTATGATGACGGGTCAGATGCTGTCCGGAACCTTCCCCTTGACGGCGATCAAGTATCAGATTGGTATTATGCTTGCAATCCTGGGCTGTACGGCTGTTACTGTTGTTGTCTTTGTGACTCTGGGATATAAGACGTTTTTTACTCGTCATGCTTCTTTAAAATAATATTCATTCCTTGCAGTATCCTTATACAGGGCATTCCGTGGAAAGCGAAAGATGATGTGTTTGCCGTATACTCTAGGTGGAGGTGATGCTTATGCAGGCATGGGAAGCAATACAGAAGACCCTGGATTATATGGAGGAGCATTATGAGGAGGAACTGACAATCGAACAGCTTTCGTCAATTGCGCATCTGTCGAGGTTTTACTATCAGCGGCTGTTTTACCGACTGACAGGATATACGGTCAGTGAGTATCTGCGCAGCGTACGGCTGAAAATGGCGGCAGGACTGTTGAAGGCGGATAACGGAAAAATCATGGACATTGCAATGCAATGCGGATTTTCCAGTCACAGTACCTTGACCAGAGCATTTCGGCAGTGCTATGGAATGTCTCCGGCGGAGTATCGTGCATCATCGGATATCCATCTGGATCATGTGATCAAGCCGGAGCTGCGCATGCAATATACCCTGGTGGATGAAGGTGTGCCTTTGATCTGTGACGATATGGTTCTGGAAATTCAACGCAGAGTACAAAAGGAACCACTGTGGTTCAGCGGCTACACAAAAGAGGATGAAAGTGCTAAAATTGCGCAGCCGAAGGAGAATACGCTGGTGGCACTCTGGGATCGCTTGGAACAGGATGATGTACTGCAGCATGCTGCTCTTGATGAAGGAAATGATATTCTGACGCCTTCACAAACACCGGGAGCCTTCACATATATGGCCGCTGTTCATACGGCAGAGCCGGTAAAGGGATATACCGCCTTTGAAATGCCTGTGGGCACCTATGCTGTCTGTGAATATGAGGCGGAAAGCTTTGAAGACCTCGTACAGAAGGCATTGTATAAGGCAAGCGCCTATCTGTTTGAGGTATGGCTGCCAAGACATGGCTATGCATGTGATGCATTTCTCATACAGCGCTATATCCGTCCGAAGCAGGAGGATTGCAGGCTGCAGCTGTGGGTGAAAATATCAGATTCCTTAACCCTGTAAAGAAGCTGTGCAGCAATACCTTTTCAACACTGTTTTTTTCAGTCTGATACAGGCGGGAATCAGCAGTGTTTTTTCTTTACTTTTTAAAGTGCTTACGTTATCATATACATACAGGTAGTATCATATTATATCTGTAATTCAGGTAGGGAGGTATGCGCAAATGAAAAAGAAATATGCAGCTCTGTTTGTCAGCGGTGCATTGCTGATTAGTAATGCAGGCCTTCTGAAAGCAGAGAGTTTCGAAGGAAGAGAAAGTGAGATGAATGCCAAATGTGCAGTCATCAAGGATACGAAAACACAGGAGGAGTGCAGCAGATACAAGGATTATCTGCAAAGCAAATCCGATAATCTGGATAAGGAAATCAGTGATATCAAGAGTCAGATTGCCAGTGTTAAGGGCGATGTGGAAAAGGTCAGCAAGCTGATTGCGGATAACAATAAGAAAATCGCGAGCTATGAAAAAGAAATCAGCAGTATACAGGCTAGTATTGACCAGACACAGAGCTCGATCAGTGACCTGAAGAAACAGATTAAGGAAAAAGAGGATAGCATCAAGGAGCGCGACAAGCAGATGCGTGCGCGTCTTTTGGAAATGCAGGCCTATACCGGCAGTAATTATTATATTGATTTTTTGATGGGCTCCACCAGCTTTACGGATCTGCTGAGAAGAACGGAAATCGTAGGCGAGCTGAACAGATATGAAAACGAGCAGATCAAAACATTGAATAAGGAAAAGAAAAAGCTGGATCAGGATCGTAAGATTGTGGAAGAACAGAAGGAGCTTCTTGTTGTTCAGCAGAAGGATGTAAAATCCAGCAAGGCCAAGGTGGAAGCGCTGAATGAGGTGAAAAAGGATCTGCTGAGTGATTATCACGCAAAGGAAGCAAATCTTGCTACACAGAAGCGTGAGGCACAGATGGCACAGGCAAATCTGCCGAAGGTGGATCTGTCGCTGGCCGCTGATTTTGATGAGCCTGAGCAGCAGCCGGAAAAACCGGATACTCCACAGAACGGTGGGAATGAAACAGGTAACAGCGGGAATACAGATAACGGTAATTCCGGTGACGGGAATACGGATAATGGAAATACCGATCCGGATAAGGGCAACAGTGGAAATTCCGGCGGGAACAGCGGAAATAACTCAAATAACGGTTCTTCCGGCGGTACGGCACAAAGCTCCAGCTTTATCGCCCCGCTGCAAAGCGGCTGGCATTATGAAGCAGGAACCTGGGCCTATCCTGGCGGCGGCGGACATATGGGAATGGATTTCTCTACCGGCTCAACGACAGGGATTCCGGTTGTAGCACCGGCAAACGGTATCATCATTCATACATATCAGGGCTGCGGCTATGGCGCCTTGAATAACTGGTGTGGTATTCCGGCAGGTGGCGGAAACAACGTTGCACTTCTAACAAGGGTAAACGGTGTCGTATATGCTATGCCGTTCTATCACTTAAGCTCCGTTGCGGTAAGTGTGGGGCAGCGTGTGAACCAGGGACAGGTTATGGGATATTCCGGAAGCTCCGGTAACAGCTCCGGTCCGCATTGCCATGTTGAAATCATACGCGTTGGTTCCATGACGATGACGGCTGCATTAAATCAGTTTAACCGTACGGGAGATCTGACCTTCGGTACCGGATGGAATGCGGATGCACCGAATGCATGCGGCTCAGCACCATGCCGGGAGAGGCCGGAAAATTACTGGTTGCGTTAGATATAAATGAGAGGACAGCTTGTGACAGGCTGTCTTTTTTTGTGTACAAAAAGTTATAAATCAGCTAATACAAATGAGGCAGACTCATCCGCACTTTACTATTTTTGTGACAAAAGGCGTTGTGAAAAGCTTCCATATGTATGGTAAAACTAAGATTGCGGAAAGCACTTTATATTTTTATAATGAAATCATACGAGGAGGTATGAAGATGACACCAAAAAATAAAAAAGATTTTCCGGAGGGATTCATTTGGGGTGGAGCAATGACTGCTAGCCAGGCTGAAGGAAATTGGAAAGCAGGAGGAAAGGGCGTTTGTCCCCCTGATTTAATCCTTTATCAAAAGGGAAAACGACAAAATGATTGCATGTCTTCCAGTGAAATACAGGCAGCTATTCAGGATACAAACGGTTATTATCCAAGACGCTACGGTATAGACTTTTATCACACATTTCCAGAGGATTTGGCACTCTTAAAAGACCTAGGCATTCATTGCCTACGTACGTCGGTGAACTGGGCCAGAATTTTCCCGCAAGGTGATGAAGAGGAACCAAATGAAGAAGGATTGGCTTTTTATGATCGCTTGATTGATGAAATGCTGCGTCTTGGAATCGAGCCGTTAATTACAATTTCCCATTTTGAAATGCCTGTTCATCTGGCATTGACATATAAGGGCTGGTATTCTCGCAAAGTCATAGATTGCTATGTGAAATATGCAACCATATTATTCAATCGCTATAAGGGTAAAGTAAAATACTGGGTTCCCTTTGATGAAATGAATCTGATTCTAAGAGAATCCTTTCATCAGTTTGGCATGCCTAGCGATCTTGTTGAAAATACAATGGAGCACAAGCTATTGGCACTGCATCATCAGATGATTGCGGCCTGTGAAGTAACACGGATTGCACATGAAGTTGATGAAGAAAATAAAGTTGGAGCAATGGTAACAAATTTTCTTTCTTACCCACGCACATGCGATCCGCGTGATGCGTTGGCAGCATTGCATAATGATCAGTTTGAAAACTATTATCTGGATGTTATGGTACGTGGTGCATATCCTAAAACGATGTTTCGTTATCTGGAAGAACATAACTTCTATATTGATTATCAGGAGGAAGATGCATCTGTTTTCGAGCAGGGAAGGGCTGATTTTATCGGCATTTCTTATTATGATACACGGACAGTATCACATCATAGTATCAAAAATCTGAGGAATCCGGAAGAGGAAAATCCGTATTTGAAAAAAAACGATTGGGATTGGGTTATCGATCCTCTGGGGTTGCGTTATTGTCTAAACCGACTTTACGATCAGTATCGTATGCCAATATTCCTTTTGGAGTTGGGAATAGGAACACACGATGAGGTTATTGATGGAAAGATTCATGATAAAGAACGTATAGAATATCTCAATGCTCATCTTAAACAATTAAAAGAGGCGATTTATGATGGGGTGGATGTTATGGGATGTCTAATGTGGGGGCCGATAGATATCGTTAGCAACTCTTCTGCAGAAATGAGTAAGCGTTATGGATTCATTTATGTTGATATTGATGATTCCGGAAACGGGACAGGAAAACGATGGAAAAAAGAGAGCTTTTCCTGGTATCAGAATATTATCCGTACAAATGGAAAATGCATAAAACCATAAACTAATAAAATGCACCTCGGCAATGAGGTGCATTTTATTAGGGAATCTTAATTAGATTTGTTAACGGCAGTTGCTTGATATTAGATACAGGAAATCGACAAAATCGGTTACAGTTTTAAATTCTTCAATGGTGGTGATTGTACACAAAATTGCTGGCAATCCATCAAGTAGCTTCTTTTTGAAAATCTGGTCACGTTTATTTAACGCAATAAGAAATACAATCTGTATTTCTTGATTATCCCAGTGAATACCTTCTCGGTTAATAAAAACTGCAATCTTGCTATGTATGGAGTTCGCTTCAAAGGAGTGAGGGATAGCAAATGAATTCATAAAGCAGGTAGGGCTGAGAGATTCGCGATAGAAAACACTTTCCAGAAATGAATTATCCACGATCTGTTGTTCTTCCATCTTATTACACAAAAAATGCAGAACATCCTCACGATTATCTTTTGTAGTATCTATAAAAAACAATTCTTCATCAAAATATTCGCGAATTATAGTATTAAACTCTTTCTTCTGCTGATTTTCAAGTGCTTTCGAGATGGAGTGATTTACCTTATTTTTATCAGAATCTGTCAGTAACGGTGATATTTGACAATATTGATAAATGTTGTTCTGGAAATAGGGCTGCGTAGTAATTAAAAGATCGATATTAGAGGTATGATTTGAAAGTGAATTTAGATTTTTGATCTTATGTATTTCTATCATATCTGAAAAATTGCGTATTATTTCCTCAGTGATATAGGTATCAATCAATGGATATTGCCCGGTATATAAATACAAGTTAACTCTGCCTCTGGCACTGAATGCGGATTCAATAGCGAATCCTATGTGAATGGCGATTAACGAGATTTCATTATCCGGAACCTGAATATTGTATTTCTGGTTTAGCTTTTGACATAAATAAACAGCAACATCATATACGTAAAAACAGCTTGATTTGATGGAAATATTATGAGGTACTGTTGCATAATTTCCGTTACGCAACCTTATGATCAGTTCATATACATGATCCGCAAATACGTGAAGAAAAGCGTGCGGATCAGCATTAATACCATAATGGTGAAAACAGGATTGAACAATATCAAAGAGATCACTGACAAATGTCTGAGCATAAGGTTTAGTGCAGGAAGTTTGGTTTTCCTTTGATTTAATAACACCGACAAGACTGTAGGTTATCATGTTTATGAGGTTATCATGATACAATTCATCATTCACCAACTGGTTTACAATCGTTGTAGCAATTTGTACCTCTGGTATTGATTCATTATAAGCACGTGTTTTCACTGGCTCAGATGCATATAGACTTATGATGGTAAGAATGTTGATGATAAGATTATTCTCATAATATGAGGATATATAATATCCATGCTCGGATATCGCATTTTTTATCACAAAATTTGCTTTGCTGATATCGATACTATTGAAATATTCTGAATAAGCATTTAAATCTGAAAAGGAATATTCTGTATCGCTATAAATCAAATCCAGAAATAGTTTGTGTTTATTATAGGCTCCGCCTTCTAATATCAGTCGGCCATCTCTTCGTACGATTTCCAGCGAATAGCTTGTTATCATCTGATTGAGATTTTTGATTTTCATTTGTAGAGATGAGGGAGAAATGCAAAAATAATCAGAAATTTCATAAAATAGCTCGGGTGAATGATTTAATAGTAAATGATATAATAATTGACTGTTTTCGTCGAATAGGCTTTGTTTGATAAGCTGAATAGCAGTATTGATATATTCATCCATGATTACAAACCCATTTCGGTCTGAAGCAATCAACGGAAGCTTTAATATGCTGTTGATATTTTTTATTTCATTTCGTATGGTTTTATCTGAAACCTCGAGACTGAGGCTAATATTATGACATTTTGTTTTTCCGTTTTTTAACAGATATTCAATAATTTGGTGTTGTCTGTTTGATATTCGTTCCATTTCAATCATCCTTTTCTTAAATAACCCCCTTACTATATTTATACCATTCATAAGCGTAAAGGCAAACAGAAAAATGCCAAGTCTATGGTATTTCTTTATTCTGTTTGTTTTATCATTTATCCAGATAGGTGGTAAAAGCATGTTTGATTGAATCAATTATATCTCTTATAGTAGTGATGTAAAGACGGAATGGAAATGGCTTTACAGAAAGGAAGGTATTCCAATGAAAGAACAATTTCTATGGGGATCGGCTACTGCAGCTTATCAATGTGAAGGTGCTTGGAATGAAGGCGGCAGAGGATTAACGCAGTGGGATGTGTTTTCTCATGAAAGTGATAGAAATCTGAATCATGTTACAGGAGATACAGCATCTGATTTTTATCACCACTATGAGGAAGATATCAGAATGCTTCATGAAAGTAATCAAAACTCATATCGCTTTTCCATTGCATGGACACGTATTTTTCCAAACGGCTATGGTGAAATCAATCAGGAAGGCGTTAATTTCTATAATCGAATAATCGATTTGTGCTTGCAATATCATATAGAGCCCAATGTTACGCTCCATCATTATGATCTACCAATCGAGCTGGCAGAAAACGGTGGATGGCTTAATGATAAAACGATTGATTACTTCGTTGACTATGCAAGGACATGCTTTGAACTGTTCGGTGATCGTGTTAAACTATGGGTAACGATTAATGAATTGAGCTTCTATGCACATTGCTGTTTTCTGGTAGGTAATTATCCACCGCATCATGAGCTTGATTTTACATCTTACAGCAAAGTTATATACAATGGGCTGTTGGCAAGTGCAAAGGCGGTAACTGCTTATCGTAAGCTAAAACAAGGTGGTAAAATCGGTATTGTACATCCGTGTGGCTCTGTTGAAAGTCTACATGATGATTCGGATTATGCGCAAGCGAGATACAATGCAGAGCTATATTGTATACGCTGCATACTTGATCCTGCAGTGAAAGGGGAAATTCCACAAGAGCTTATTGTTAAAATGAAGGATTCAGGATTGGATACATCTTTTATCAGGGAGGAAGATAAAAAGATATTGAAGGAAGGAATAGTTGATTTTATCGGTTTGAACTTCTACTTGCGTGAGTTGGTAAAACCATGTATGGATGGTGTGACAAAAATGTCTATGAATAATAAGGGAAAAGGATCTGACGTGATGGAAGGTACCTCTATTCATGGATGGTTTGCGAGTGATAACGATCCATGGACAGAAAAGAATCACTGGGGAAGAGAGGTGCATCCAAAATCTTTATATGATGCGTTGACATATCTGGATAGATTATATCCACAGGTACCTATTTATGTAACAGAAAATGGACATGCATTGTATGATGAACTGGAAAAAGGTGAAATTCATGATATAGAGCGAATCCGTATCGTTCAGGGCTTTCTGGATTGGATGCTACAGGCTAAAAAGCAGGGAGTGAATGTTAAAGGATATTATATGTGGTCAACTATGGATTTATACAGTTGGGTAAACGGTTATAAAAAACGTTATGGTCTGGTATATATTGATTTTGACGATAATTGCAAACGTATTGCCAAGGATAGTTTTTACTGGTACAAGAGATATATAGAAGATTATCAGAGAAGGGAAACGGCAGTAATTTGAAATCAGATATACTGAATAAACGTTGTTCCATATTAATCCTTGCTTTTATAGAAAGCTATTGGGGTTTCACAACTGTATTTATGAAAAATATTCTGGAGTATATGACACCTTCCATGTATGTGTTTCTGCGATTCCTTTTTGCTTCCATAGCATTAATTCTATTATACTGGCGAAAATCCATGAAGTTTGATCGTGGCACTGTTTTAAGAGGTAGTGTACTTGGTGGATTGACTGTAGTGCCAATTTTAATGACGGTGGTAGCGTTACAGGATATAGCTGCTACTAATTCAGTCTTCTATACACAATTCGTTATTATTTTTGTGCCTTTGCTGTTATGGGTTATAAAGAGGAAGAAGCCGGGAATGAACTATTATTTATCTCTGATAGTTATTATGACAGGTCTATGGGTATTTACCGAATGTAATCTTTCAATGATCACACTTGGAGATGTTGTAACGATTATTGCATCTTTTCTGAATGGTTTGGCTATTATTGCTACAACGGTTTATGCGGCACATACTAGTCATTATGAACTTGGTATTGTACAGATGGTATCAGGTACCCTGATAAGCATTCCAATGCTTTTTTCGGAAAGTATGCATATACAGTGGAATAAAGAGGTTTTCACGATACTGATTATAACAGGCGTAGTTGGCTCTGGAATTGCTTTTACAGCTAAGAATTTCGCACAAAGAAACGTGAGCTCGACAACTGCATCTATGCTGACTGTTCTCTCCCCAATTTTCGGAGTTCTAGGAGCAAGGATAATCAGTAATTCCAATGGTATAACAGAATCGGTAACAATGAGTCAATACTGTGGTGTTTTTATACTATGTGTGGGAATGGTGTTATATTTTACAGGGGTAAGAAACATTAAAGAAATAAAGAATATATTGCTGCTGCCAAAATATCTCTACAGCAGCTTGCAGATAAGATGGAGGAAACAATGACGAAAGAAGATGTACAAATGCTGGCATTTCAAATGATATCACTGGCGGGAAATGCAATTGACTGTTTTTACAATTCACTGCTTGAAAAGCAACAGGGTAATCAGCAGCAAAGTGATGAATTGTTTGAGGAAGGAGAAAAAAATCTGAATGAATGCCACCAAATTCAGACAAATCTGATACAGGAGGAAACGCGGGGAGGTGAGTTGCCCTACAGCTTGATTATGACGCATGCGCAAGATCATTTTACAAATGCATTAAACTGGAAGATGATGGTTAAACTATTAATGAATGATAAAACTTAATAAATTTGAAGGGAGAGAAAACGATGAATTCAATAAGCAAATTTTTGGAGAAAAAGCTGCTTCCGATTGCTACCGTGGTAGCTAACAATACTTATATTCAGGTATTATCACAGACCTTTATATCGCTAATTCCAATTATTATAATAGGTGCTTTTTCACTGATTTTGTCAAAAGCCCCTATTGATTATTCAGGCTTTGAAGAGGGAACTTACTGGTATAATTTCTTTTTGGGGTGGAGCAACTGGACAGATCAAAGTCTTTGGCCGCTTAAATTTATCAATGCAGCTACTTTAGGATCGTTATCTTTATGGGTGTCTGTCGGTATTGCTTATCGTTGGGCGAAGAAGCATGACATGGATCTTATGTCTACGATAATTGTTGTGTTTGTAAATTTTATACTGATAAATTCCAATATGATAGAGGGGGGATGGTCAACAGCATATTTTGGAGGAGAAGGTTTGTTTTCTGCAATTATTGGCTCTTTCCTAATAGTACAGCTTTATCGGTATTTGACAAAAAAGGAATTTGGTCGTATCAATTTGCCGGAAAGTGTTCCACCGGCACTTGCTAAGTCTATGAACTCTATGATACCTATGACGATTTGCTTTCTGAGTGGAGCAATTGTAACCGGTGTCTCACATGCACTATTTGGTGTGTCTATTCCAGAATTAATTATGACGATTGGTAAGCCAATCAATAATGGGGTTGATAATCCATTTGCTCCTTCTCTTATCTATATGGGATCAAATGTAGGATATTGGTTTGGAATACATACGGCAGCAATTGAGGCCCCGTTTGATCCAATCATGTTTGGTAATCTTGCAGTTAATGCAGATGCCTTTGCTAAGGGAACCGCCGCAAGTGATCTCCCTTATATAGTGAATATCGCGTTGCGTTATGGTTTTACAGGGATTGGCGGTTCTGGTGCTACCTTTGGTTTAGTATTGCTGCTAATACGTTCAAAATCAGAAAGTATTCGTTCTGTTGGAAAGCTTTCGTTGATTCCTGCCTGCTTTGGTATCAATGAGCCGGTTGTATTTGGTTTACCTATTATGATGAATGTTACTTTCCTAATTCCTTTTCTTATTGTGGAAAGTGTAAACACATTTATTGCATATCTGGCTATGTATTTCAACTTATTGAATCGACCGATTTTCTTTATGGGAGGTACTGCACCGGAGCTATTAAAGTCTGTTTTATCAAATATGGATGTACGATCAGTAATTTATTGGTTTATTGCTGTTGCAGTTGATATAATGATATGGTATCCATTCTTTAAAATCTTTGAGAAGCAAAAACTGGAAGAAGAACAGCAAGGGAAGCCAGCTGTTTCATCATAAGCTGGTAAAGGAGAGAAAATTATGATAAAGGCGATACTTGTTTGTACACAGGGAATGAGCACAAACATTATGAAGATGAAAATTGAAGAGGCTGCAAAAAATGATCAGAAAGAGCTTGATATTCAAGCTGTAGGACTTGATGAACTTGATACTTATCTAAAGGGTACGGATATCGTCATATTGGGACCTCAGATCAAATATGCTGAAAAAATGATACGTGAGCAACTGGATAAGGTGGATTCACAGATATTAATGATGTGCATGGAGCCTGCTGATTTTGGGCTCATGCGCGGTACTGTTGTCTATCAGAAGATGCTTGACTGTCTTAAACAACAATAATAACAGCAGGTGATAATCATCGCAGCCTGCTTTATACCAATATAGGAGGTGTCATATGAAAATTATGGTTCTATTTCTGGCAATACTTCTCAATCTGTTTATACCTATTGTAATGATTTTAGTACTTTTAAGAAAACAACAGCTTCGTAAGAAATTCATATTCTTCGGTTTTCTTCAGTATGGAATAGGCAAAGTATTACTGACGCTTTTGAATTTATTTTGCCGTAATGTGAATATGCCTAATCTGCTGGCGGATACAGGGGTTCAGGTATTGCTTCTCGCTATTCTTGCAGTCGGAACAAAATATATACTATATAGCAGGTGTTATCATATTACATCAGAAACCGATGCACTATCTGCCGGATTTGGAGAGGCAACTATGGAAATATTCCTACATATTTTGCCAATTGCTTTTAATAATCTTATGTATCAAGCTTTGATTGCGAATGGGTCCATATATCAATCCGTTGGAGCTGCACTTTCTGAAGCACAGGTACTCGCATTTATTAAACAATTTACGAACTATGACCTTTCCTATTTTCTATACACGGGTTTAGTATGTATTATACTCATGATGATTCATATGCTTTCGGCTGTTATGATTTTTCACAAAATAGCGTTGATAGTTCCTTTTCTAACAACTTTCGCATTATTTAGTGTATATTATGTGATACCATTATTCTCCTATACTGTGTGCAATGCTGTAATCTTTATGCTAGTATGTGTGTATTTGGTATTCATGTACCAGCGAAAAAAAATAGCTATCAAGAAAAACGCATATTTATAATGAGTGCGACATAAATGTTTTCGGTTATTTCATTGCTGTAGGCTTTCTATTTAATAAAAAATGGCTTAAAATCCTTTGCTTACGGATTAAAAAGTCATTTTTTTGTATATGAAATATTATAGTTTAATGCCATTAAGTTTATGATTCTTATACAATTTAGGATGTGATTAAAGAATATGGAAGTTTTATCGCTTAATCATATTCCTGAATATGTTTATACCTTTCCTGTTTTCAGATGAATATGGTTTGATTATTCAAAAAGCCTATGCATACCATTATAAGAACAAATTTCTTTCTGTGAGGTACAAGTAACAAGCTGATATCGGAAAAAAGTCATCTATCAAGTAAACCTTTTTTAAAATACGGGTTTACAAAGATGGAAAAGTTTGATATTCTAAGTATCGAGAAAAGGAGCTGTTACGATGTCGATACGAAGTGAATTGATACGGGAACTTGAGCAAAACAGAACAAAGCCGGTTTCCGGACAAAAGCTGGCACAGCGATTGCATGTCAGCCGTAATGCCGTATGTAAAATGATTCATACCCTGAACGAGGAGGGCTTTGAAATAGCATCCTTTCCCCGCAAGGGCTATCAGCTGGCAGAGACCTCAAACAAGCTGTCTGCTGAGGCAATCTCGGTTTACCTGAAAAAAAAGCTGCCGGTATATACCTTTGAACAGGTAGATTCCACCAATCAGCTGCTGAAAAAAATGGCAATCGACGGCAGTGAGCATCTGACACTGATTGCCGCGGAAGAACAACGTGCAGGCAGAGGCAGATTTGGAAGACCGTTTTATTCTCCATCGCGCACCGGAATCTATATGAGCCTGCTGCTGCGGATGCCACAGCAGCTGTCTGATGCCTCTATGATTACCATCTATGCTGCGGTTGCTGTGCAGCGTGCATTGAAGCAACTGTATCAGACTGATACACAGATAAAATGGGTGAATGATATTTTCTATCAGGGAAAAAAGCTGTGCGGGATTCTTTGCGAGGCCATCAGTGATTTTGAAAGCGGCAGACTGGAGGCCATCATTGTCGGAATCGGTCTTAATACCTCCACTATGACATTTCCCGAGGAATTGAAGGATATTGCGGTATCTCTGAGCACGCATCCGGTGAATCGAAATAAGCTGATTGCCTGTATCGTGAATGAGCTTTTAGCCCTGCAGAAGGAAGAGCACAGCAGTGTGCTTGCGAAGTATCGGGATGCCTCTGTGGTTTTACATCAACAGATTAGCTGGATGCAGAACGGGAAGCAGCTCAGTGGTTATGTAAAGGATATCAACAATGCCGGAAATCTGATAGTAGAAAGTGAAGATACAACCCATATCCTCAGCTCAGGTGAGGTTTCCATAAAGGCGGTGGCAGCATGAAGCAAATGACAGCTGTCAGGATGGCGCTGTGTTCTCTGTTTACGGCATTGATCGCCATAGGTGCCTTTCTGCAAATTCCCCTGCCTAATTTTGATTATTTTACGCTCCAGTTTTTCTTTGTCCTGATGGCTGGTATGCTTCTGGGAGCGCGCCTGGGGGCTCTTTCCGCTGCCTTGTATGTGCTGATCGGTTTGCTTGGTATACCGGTATTTGCGGCAGGGGGAGGAATTTCCTACGTTCTGCGCCCAAGCTTTGGGTTTTTACTTGGCTTTATCGTCACAGCATTTTGCAGCGGCTGGATTATGGAGCATGGGCAAAAAAACTGGAAGACATGCTTTCTGGCTGTACTGGCAGGATTGCTGGCAACCTATGGAATCGGACTTGCTTATAAGTATGTGATCTTAAATTACTACACGGGAACAAAGATTTCATTTTATCTTCTGCTGTTATCCTGCTTTCCTCTGGATCTGCCGAAAGATATCCTGTGCAGTATCCTTGCGGCATATGTAGCTTTGCGTTTCCCTGTAGCCGTATGCCGTGGTATAAAATAGGAGAGGGTCTATGCCAAGCAGATACAGAAATAAGGTGCTGTAGTAGAAATGCTTACCCAACAGCTCTTGGCATCTGAAAAATAAATGTACAATCGAGCGGCTGAGATGCTTTCCTGCCGTACACTGAATCGGAAATCAACAGACTGTCTGTCTGGCTGTAACATGCTTTTTCCAGCGTCTGGATGCGTGTGACAGGAATCCATCCTCTCCATATGAAGAAATTTCAAATCTTACAAATTCTTAAACTGCTTTACATTCCACTTTTGCTAGGGTATCATTATTAGGTAAGAGAAATATGAGTGATAAGCCTATGAAAAAACTTTACAGATATATTAAATTCCATTTAAAAATGACATATAAAAATATCGTCCGGCATTTCGGACTGACATTTTCCGCATCCGTTGCGGTATCCATAACACTGATTCTGATATCGGTATTCATGCTGCTGACCAGCAATCTCAACTGCTTTACGAAGCATATCGAGCAACAGGTAACCATACGTGCGAGTATAGATACCATTGTAAAGGATAAGCAAAAGCAGCAGCTGCTTCATGCAATCGAACAGCTGAATACTGTAAAGCATGTAACGCTTTCCACCGGAAAAGAAGAACTGGAAAATTATAAAGCGGAATTTCAGGATGATTCCACTATGTTCGATATGTATGAGGGAAAAGCCAATCCGATTCGCGATACGTTTCTGATTGAGGTAAAAAACGGAAAGGATATACAAAAAACTGCGGATAAGATCGAAGATATGAAAGGGATCGTATCTGCGGAATATGGCGGAGATTCCACAAGTGGAATGATTTCCACCTTTGAGAAAATCCGGGAAGGCGGTATGATTTTCATTATCTTCCTGATTGTGATTGCAGTATTTCTGATTTCCAATAAAATCAAAATGTCTATTTATACACGAAAACAGGAAATTGCCATTATGCGTTTTGTCGGGGCCAGCAACTGGGCAATCAAATTTCCGATGATGCTGGAGGGTGTTTTCATCGGGATACTGGGAAGTCTGGTTCCTGTCCTGCTGACAATTTTCGGCTATCAGTATGTATATACCATCCTGGGCGGTACCTTCATGAGCAACATGTTCGTACTGCAAACGGTATTTCCTATGACACTGGAGATATCAGGAATTTTAATTCTGATCGGCGTTCTTGTCGGCCTGGTGGGAAGCTTTTTCTCCACCACCAGATACCTGCATTGGAAACGCTGATGTATTCGTTGTGAACCCGTATGTCGTAACACAAGCAATTATCATAAACAGAATGTACTCGCAGATTTGATCCAGTAGCGAGTTACTTATGAAGAAGGGAATTCAGATTTCTATGAAATCGTATGAAATTCCCTCTTTTTTTATGTGCAAGGGAAGTGTCTGCGATATTATTCATTTTATGACTAGGACCTGCAATCAGGCATACCAATATAATAGCCACCTGTCCAGGCACTTTGTAAACAGCACAGGGCAACGTACACTGCTTTTTTTGAATACTTCTTCCTGCATTTATCCTACCTTTGCGCAGATACCGTTTGATTTCTATAGTGCTTTCTCTGCCCCTTTGATCGTATGTGATGTCTGTCCTGTTTCAACAAGAATCTTGTTGGCTTTTTCTTTGCCTGCCGTCTTTACCCTGTGGTATAATAAACGCATGAAACTACAACATGATAAAAAGAAATTTACAGAGCAGCTGCTGGACTGGTACGACCAGAATGCCCGTGTCCTGCCATGGAGAGAGGACGCTTCCCCCTACCGCGTCTGGGTAAGCGAGATTATGCTGCAGCAGACACGTGTGGAAGCAGTGAAGCCTTATTTTGAACGGTTTATACAGGCACTGCCTTCACTGAAGGCTTTAGCAGAGGCGGATGAGGATACGCTGCGTAAGCTGTGGGAGGGACTTGGCTATTATAACCGTGTCCGCAACATGAAAAAATGTGCAATGGAATGCATGGAGCGCCATAACGGTGTACTTCCGGATACATATGAGGAGCTGTTGAAGCTTCCGGGCATCGGTGCCTATACAGCGGGAGCTATTGCCTCTATCGCCTATAAGCGCTGTGTTCCGGCAGTGGATGGCAATGTTTTGCGTGTGTTCAGCCGGGTGCTCGTCAGCGAGGATGACATTTTGAAGGAACGCACAAAGAAGAAATTTCAGGACATTATACAGGAATATATACCGGAGCACAGAAGTGATGCCTTTAATCAGGCACTGATGGAAATCGGTGCGCTCGTATGCGTGCCGAATGCGGCACCCCGCTGTAATATCTGTCCGCTGGCAAGTGAATGCATGGGCTATCAGAGCGGAGCGGCACACCGGCTACCCAATAAAACAGCTAAAAAGGACAGAAGAATTGAAAAAAAGACAGTGCTTGTCCTTTTGTGTAAAGATAGGGTTTATCTGCATAAACGAGATGAGCAGGGACTGCTTGCAGGCCTGTATGAATTTATGATGCTGGACGAACAGAAAAGCAGAAAGGAGATCACACAGGAATTTCAGGATCAGCTTCTGAGGCTGGTTCCTCTGCGGAAAGCAAAACATATCTTTTCCCATGTTGAGTGGCATATGAACGGATATCTGCTGGAGCTGAAACAGGAGGCAGTGGAAGGGGTATGGTGCACGAAGGATGAACTGCAAAAGACCTATGCAATCCCTACAGCGCTCAAGGTGTACAGAGAAGCCCTGCTGACATGGATAGGAGGTGATTCATAATGAAGCTGTATGAAGAGCTTTGCGCATATACACCCTGCAATCTACAGGAGGAAGCAGACCGTAAGGTCATGATGCGCTATATAAAGGAATTTCTCAATGTCTATACAAGAGATAATGTATATGGACATATCACCAGCAGTCCGTGGATCATCAATGCGGATGCGTCAAAGGTACTCATGATTTATCATAATATTTATAACTCCTGGGGCTGGTGCGGCGGTCATGCGGACGGGGATCGGGATTTGATCCATGTCGCATTAAAGGAGGGAAGAGAAGAAACCGGACTGAAAAAGCTTGAGCTGCTAAGTGAATCCATTCTGGCCATCGATATACTGCCGGTACCACCGCATGTGAAAAGAGGTGCATTTGTATCCTCTCATGTTCATTTGAATGTCACCTATCTGTGTCAGGCGGATGAACGGGATACGCTGTGCAGCAAGCCGGATGAAAACAGCGGTGTTAGGTGGATTGCAGTGGAGGAAATCAATCACTATGTAACAGAGGAGGATATGAAGCCGGTATATCGAAAGCTTGTGGAAAAAAGCCGCAGCCTCCTGCTTGCAGGCTAAGAGCAGGGGGAGTGAAACGCTAACGGAAGCAAGCGCATGGATATTCTAAAAGTCCCGTCAGGGATGATTGCGGCAGGCTGTTTTTCCATTGCTGTTTGATACATGCTGAAAGGCGTCGGGGAATTGAATTCCATAAAAATCATCTAGGAAAGGGAAGACAAAAAAAAGGAAAAGGATTATACTGTATATGTATATCAGGAAAGGTTGGTCTTAATTATGAACATGCTGGAACAAATTAAAGGTGGACTTGTTGTGTCCTGTCAGGCGCTGCCTGATGAACCACTGCATTCATCCTTCATTATGGGAAGAATGGCGCTTGCGGCAAAACAGGGAGGTGCCGTAGGAATCCGTGCACAGAGCAAGGAGGATATCATCGAAATTAAAAAAGTCGTTGATCTGCCTGTTATCGGAATTGTAAAACGCAGCTATCCGGATAGTGATATTTATATCACCGCAACGAAAAAGGAGCTGGATGAGCTATTTGAAACAGGGTGTGAAATGATCGCTATGGATGCGACGCTTCGTGATCGTCCGAATGGGGAAAAGCTGGAGGATCTCGTCAACTATGTGCATGAACACGGTGTTCTTGCCATGGCGGACTGCTCGACATATGAAGAATGCGTGAATGCGGAAAACATCGGCTTTGACTGTGTATCTACCACCTTATGCGGATACACGCCGTATTCCAAAAATGTGGATGGTCCAAATCTTGAGCTATTCAAAAAGCTGGCGGAAACAATCAAGGCTCCGATTCTTGCGGAGGGCAAAATCAATACGCCGGAAGATCTGGCTGCAGTATATGAGGCTGGTGCTTACAGTGCAGTTGTCGGTGGTGCTATCACACGTCCGAAGCAGATTACCGAGCGTTTTGTGAAGGCTTTGAAAAAATAAGATAGACGACATAATTTTGATAAGATACCTGAGCGTATGTGCAATTACATGCACATGACGGCTTTTGGGTATCTTTTTCTTTTGCCAGCAGGAACGGATTCCAAATTCCTGAAAGTACTATGAAATCAAGCGAACTGGGCGAAAAAACCGCACATTCCGACATCTTTTGACATATGGTATAAGGAATGTGGGGTTATGCATATGAACATGAAAGTAATGAAGTTTGGCGGTACCTCCCTGCGCAGTGAAGCGACCAGGAAATATGTGTACCGTCATGTGCTGGAAAGCAGCAAGACAAATAAAGTGATTGTTGTGGTATCGGCCATGGGCCGCTATCCGGATGCGTATGCTACGGATACCCTGCTGTCCATGGGCAGTGAATTTCTCACCAGGCAGGAAAAAGCCAGACTGGTTTCTATGGGAGAGCAGCTATCTGCACTGAAGATATGCAGTGAACTTCTGGATATGGGAATACGGGCGTATGCGCTCCCTTTTTTCGATTGCGGAATACTTACCGATGAGAACTATGACTATGCAAAGGTACTGAAGCTGGATCATACCGGAATACGCAAGAAGCTGAACAGCTATGATGTGCTGGTTGTCGGCGGTTTTATCGGTATCTCCCCCAGTGGTCATGTGACGACCCTCGGCAGAGGAGGCAGTGATTACAGTGCGGTATTGTTTGCGGATATGCTGGATCTCAAGGAAGTGGATATTTATACAGATGTGGATGGTGTCTATGACAAGGATCCCAAGCTGAATGAATATGCGATTAAATACGACAAACTGACCTACGACGAAATGCTGAATATGAAATCGAGGGTTTTGCATGACCGCTGTGTCAACTATGCAAAGGACCATCATATCCGCATATATTTAAAAGGAACCTTTTCCACAAGTCTTGGAACAATCGTTGAAGATTAAATTCTCTTACAATTCACGAACAATCGTATCAACTATTGGATTGTTTACAGGGATTGTGATACAATAACAACGAGGTGATCCGCTTGAAGAACATTATTTTGGTAAAGTATCTGGATGATGATACCAAGGCGAGAAGAATAGAAACGGCACTGGCTGAAACCAGAGTGGATTTTCAGGTAAATCTGGAAAAGCAATGCGTCATTGTGGAGGGAAACTCCGATATGGTGGCCGTTGCCAGAAAGGTTATCAATGATCTCGGCTTTATGATTATATAAGAGAGGGCAGCTATGTCGAGCTTGCCTTTTTTCTTGGATGGGAGCAAATATGATAGAAATTAAAACAAAGGATAACGAGCAGGACTACAGGTATGTTCGTATTGAGGTGTTCATGAAGGAACAGGGATTTCAGAATGAATTTGACGAAATTGATGCGACTGCTGTACATATTACTGTTTATGTGGATGGCACACTTGCAGGTTGTGCACGCTGTTTTCCAAAGGAAGAGGAGGCGGCATGGGTCTTCGGACGTATTGCGGTACTTCCCCAGTTTCGCCATCAGGGACTGGGCGGTGTCCTGCTATCCGAGATGGAGAGCATCGTTCACAGCAAAAAGGGAAGGCGCTGTATTCTGGATGCACAATGCCGTGCCTGTGCGTTTTATGAAAGCTATGGCTATACCATATGCGGGGAGGAGCATATGGATGAGCATGTTCCTCATGTACAGATGGAGAAGCTGCTGTGAGTAGGAATGTGCTTTACAGGATGTGATGGAAACAATGCACTGGATGTATCGGATATAAGAGGGGAGCGTCAAGGAAAAGGTGCTTTGATGAAGGATATGCAGGAAGTCATTGATGAGCAGCCGGATGTGAAATGCACAGACCATGCATGTATCTTAAGGTGATGCTCTACAGTATCGGCGTAAGAAACGAAAACAGACCTGTACCTTTCCTGTAAAGGAAGCTGTCCGTTCCTTGCTATGCAGTCTATACTGCCGTATGCAGGAACCCATGCAGCATCACGTACAATATTGCATACGGATACAGATCATATAACTGGTGATGGGATGGAAACGTATTGCAATCATTTCCGCATTCATTCTCCCCGTATGCTGAACATCTAAAGCACTCCGTGTTTTGCTTTCTACTTCTGTGTCCGGCAGGAAATTTCCCTTTTCAAAAAAGTTAAATATGATAGTTTATTCACAAAGTTAAAAAAGTATGCTATACTATGCAATAGGTGATAAACATGACAGAGAAAAATGTGCCAAAGGCAACGCTGCAGCGATATCCTGTCTATCTGAAGGCATTGCGCAAGCTGAAAAGTTCAGGTGTAGAAAGAATCATGTCCAAGGAACTGGCCAGTGTCGTCAATATTGAACCGACGACGATTCGCCGTGATTTTTCTTTTCTGGGAAATCTGGGAAAGCAGGGATATGGTTATGATGTCAATCGGTTGATTGAAATTTTTAATCAGCAGCTCGGTATGGATTTTGATGAAAAAATCATTCTGGTCGGAGCCGGTAATATGGGCCGGGCACTGATGAAGTATAATAAATGGGATTATGTGGTTGGTGAGATTGCCTGTGCATTTGATGTCAATCCAGACCGTCAGGGTGTACGCTTCGGTATACCGGTATATGATATTGCGGATTTGGAGAAGAAGGTGCCGGATGGCTGCCGTATCGCAATTCTGGCGATTTCTGAAAATATCCAGCAAACGGTCGATCGCTTGATTGCCTGTGGTATCACAGGACTTGTGGATTTTACGCATGAACATATACAAATTCCAAAAGGGGTTGTATTAAAGAGCGTGGATGTGGTATCATCTATACAGGAGCTGGTCTTTGAGACCAACAATCTGAATGTAGAGCGTTGAAGCAGAACAGAATAAATTACGCGCAACTAGCGAATGCAGGAAGGTGGAAGCTGCATGCATACGGATTTATATCTGAACGGCTGTGGAGCTGAACCGGAGAACAACAGTAGACGGTTTCGTGTGGGAACGATATATCCCGAAGAAGATGCTCATGCGGCAAACGCATGGGAATCAGGATGGCACCGCGTACAATACGTTCCTGAAAGGGAACGTTTTTTTGTACCGTAAACAGGAGGAAATGAATATGTTTGAATTTATGACAATACGCGAGCTGTATGAGATCGTTATGAGTGGATCTCATGTGGAACAGGACAGCATGGAATATGTGCAGCTGCAGGGCTGGGTTCGGACAAACCGCTGCAGTGGCAAGCTTGGCTTCATCGAGCTGAATGACGGAACATATTTCCGAAACGCGCAGCTGGTGTATTTACAGGAACTGAAAAACTTTGCGGAGGTTGAGAAATATCCGACAGGTGCGGCGATCACCGTAACCGGAAAATTCGTGCTGACACCACAGGGAAAGCAGCCGTTTGAAATTCAGGTTACCGAAGCATCGCTGGAAGGGGATTGCGACCGTGATTATCCATTGCAGAAAAAGCGTCACAGCTTTGAATATCTGCGTGAAATTGCACATCTGCGTCCGCGTGCCAACTCCTTTTATGCAATCTTCCGTCTGCGCTCGGTATTATCCATGGCAATTCATGAATTTTTCCAGGATCAGGGCTTTGTATACGTACATACACCGATCATTACGGGAAATGATGGTGAGGGTGCTGGTGAAATGTTTAAGGCGACAACCAGAGATGATGCCGATTATGAGCAGGACTTCTTTGGAAAGGAAGCATTTTTGACGGTTACCGGACAGCTGCATGTCGAAGCGTTTGCCATGGCGTTCCGTGATGTGTATACCTTTGGTCCGGCCTTCCGTGCGGAGAATTCCAACACGAGCCGTCATGCCAGTGAGTTCTGGATGATTGAGCCGGAAATTGCCTTTGCGGATCTGGAGGATGATATGAACCTGATCGAGGATATGGTGAAATACTGTATCGATTATGTTCTTGAAAATGCGCCTGAGGAAATGAAATTTTTCAATACGATGATTGATAAGAGCTGTATTGAGCGTATCACGAAGGTGCGCAATTCGGATTTCAAGCGGATGACATATACGGAGGCAATCGATCTGCTGTTACAGGCGGATGTGAAGTTTGATAATAAGGTGGAATGGGGGATGGATCTCAATTCCGAGCATGAGCGTTATATCTGTGAGAAAATCGTGGATGGACCGGTTTTCCTGACGGATTATCCAAAGGAAATCAAGGCATTCTACATGCGTGTCAATGATGATGGAAAAACCGTGGCAGCCTGTGATCTGCTTGTCCCGGGAGTCGGTGAGCTGGTCGGCGGCAGTCAGCGTGAAGAACGCTATGATGTTTTGGAAGCGCGTATGAAGGATATGGGCATGACGACAGACAGTCTGCAGTGGTATATGGATTTGAGAAGATACGGAGGCTGCAAGCATGCCGGTTTCGGTCTTGGCTTTGACCGCCTGTTGATGTACCTGACAGGAATGCAGAATATCCGTGATGTGGAGCCATTCCCGCGTACACCGAAGAATCTGTTATTTTAAGAGTTACGGCCATGGATGCGTCCATGGCTTTCTTGTGAGGGGGAGGGCTTTGTCGGCCTCAAAGTCTGTGGGGAGGAAAGGAGCACCATGAAAACTATACGGTTTGCGCAGCTGTCGGATGCACCGGCACTTCTATCCATCTATGCACATTATGTGGAGAACAGTGTTATCACCTTTGAATATGACGTTCCCTCTCTGGAAGAATTTGAAGGACGCATGATGAAGATTCAAAGGGAATACCCGTATCTGGTATGTGAGATTGATCAGAACATCGTGGGGTATGCCTATGCACACCGTCATATGGAACGTGCCGCCTATCAGTGGAATGTGGAATTATCCATCTATCTGCTGCCGCAGGTACAGCACCGTCAGATCGGTAAGGCACTGTATACGGCACTTTTGGAGGTTTTAAAGCTGCAGGGTTTGCAGACAGCGATTTCCTGTATCACACTACCCAATGACGCAAGTCTTGCATTGCATAGAAGCTTCGGTTTTACAGAAATCGGTGTGCTGCGTAATGCAGGCTATAAATTCGATGCATGGAGAGATGTAATCTGGCTGCAGAAGGCACTGCATGAGCACCCTGTACCTGTACAGGAATGGATCAGTATCGAGCGGCTTGATTATATTCGCATCATGGAAATTTTTCACACCACATGTATGATTATCATATAGAAAACTGCCGCATCATTATGACACGGCAGTTTTTTCGTCTGCTTGTTTGTATCGTTTAATTCTTACTGCCGTTATTCAGCAGCAGATCAATCAGCTGTAAGATAGGCTTTTTCTGTTCATTTGTCAAAAGGCCCCATTTCTTCAGTAAATTCTGCTCTTCCAGTTCATGCTTCTTCATGAGGGACTCATCATAAAAAAATTCACTCAGTGTCATATCCATTGCGGTCAGCAGTGATTCCAGCGTAGATATCGTCGGAAGATTATTTTTACGAAATAAGGAATTGATGGTGCTTTGCGCTACATCGGCTTTCTGAGCCAGCTTGTATTCCGTAAGATTATGCTGCTTCATCAATACTTTTAGCTTCTCTAAATAATCCATGGCGACCTCCTGTTCTATATCTATTGTAATACGATAAAGCGTAGCAAAACTAACGTAAAGGCGTTATATATAACGTATCGGCGTTAGTATTAACGGAAAAATGTTAAATATGTCATATTTAATGGAATAGATGATCATTTTCTGAAATAAAGAGGTTGAGAATTCTCAATATCGGGATTATATGTATGGCTTTTCCTGAATGCTTTTATATGGGAGCCTTTACGCTAAAATATACTCAAGGCTGTTGCACCCGGTATCCGGATACTAGGGATTGTTCCATAAAGCAGATTATATGTGGGATACAATTGATATTGTGAATACGTCGTTAAAGTGTCTGCCTGGTATACGTGGAGGATAAAAAAATCACTGCTGGAGTATAAGGACAGCTGTGATCTTTTGTAATGCACTTTCATCCGTTTGCTCTGTTAGAGCCGGTGTTTAACAATAAATCGATGAGTATGAGTACCCCGTTTTTCTGCTCACTGGTCATGAAATTCCATTTGCTCATTAAATTTTGTTCTTCCAGCTGATGTTTCTTCATGAGCGCATCATCATAGAAAAATTCACTCAAAGTCATATCCAGGGCTTCCAATAGTGCCTCCAGTGTTGAAATTGTAGGAAGGTTATTTTTCTGGAATAAGGAATTTATGGTACTCTGCGGTACATTGGCTTTTTTTGCCAGCTGATTTTCATTGAGACCATGTTGCTTCATAAGGAGCTTTAGTTTCTCTAGATAATTCATGGGATTCTTCCTCCTCTATATGTATTGTAATACGGAAAAACGTTATGAAAATAACGAATGAACGTTAAAACTAACATATAGGCGTTTATACTAACGAAAAACCGATATACATATGTTGAGTTATATGGAAAAGCTCTATATGGAGGAAATACATACGGGTTATCCGATTGTATGATACAAGCAGAAATGTAAAAAAAGGAATCCTTACGGTTTCCTTACATACGTAAAAGATAAAGCCAACCATTCTAAAAGGTGGCTGGTGTTGTTTATAGGCGGTTTTATGTATTATTTTTTACACTCCACTTGACACTTTAGTTCCTGAAAAGTATCACAGGTTAAAATGAGATTGGAGATGTTCTCGATTTGCTCTGCTGTCAAAGTACAAAGCCATGTCATATGATCCTCATGATACTTGATTTCTATGAGTTTGTGTAAGAATTGCCTCTTTTCTTCCATCTTTCCCGCTGCTATTCTCTTTTCAGAGCTGTCCTCCAAGTCATAGCGGTAACGTGCCTCTTCCAATTGCATTGCCATTGCGGTTGACCAAAGCTCGTCATTCTTCTGTATTTCCTCGTACTTGCTCACCTGGAACCCTTTGGGTAAGAATACCTTCACCAGCCTCTTTTTTGACTTCAGCATATCATTTTTTTCATTATGTTCAAACAGATACAGCAGTGTTCAAAGTCATTCAACCTTTGGGTGTTCTTTCCCTTTTATCAGTATATCAGCCACATAGAGAAAACTGACATTTGTATGAACAATATGAAAAGCCTCAGCACTTCATGTGCTGAGAGCCTTTCGTTTACGGTATAGAAAAGAAATTCACAATTATGATGTATAGAATAACTTATTTCATATCAGCTTTATTTAATTGCTTTTTGAGTGACTCGAAGGTGTCACATTCCAGAAGTAACGTGGATACGATATGCATCTGCTCCTCAGTTAATGCCTGCAGCCACGTTACGCAGTCCTCATGATACTTAATTTCTATGAGTTTGTGTAAGAGCTGTCTCTCTCCTTCCAGCTTACCTTCCATTTTTCCGGCAGCTTTTCCCTCTTCAAAGCTGTCACGCAAGCCGTTGCGGTAACGTGCCTCTCCCATCTGAATCGCCATAGCCGTTGACCACAGCTCATCATCCTTCTGCATTTCCTCATACTTGTTCATGAATACCCTCACCAGCCTTTCCTTTGACTTCAGTATATCATTTTTTTCATTATGTTCAAACAGATACAGCAGTGTTCAAAGTCATTCAACCTTTGGATGTTCTTTCCCTTTTTTCAGCATATCAGCCTATAGAGAAAACTGACTTTTGTATGAACAATATGAAAAGCCTCAGCACTTCATGTGCTGAGAGCCTTTCGTTTACGGTATAGAAAAGAAATTCACAATTATGATGTATAGAATAACTTATTTCATATCAGCTTTATTTAATTGCTTTTTGAGCGACTCGAAGGTGTCACATTCCAGAAGTAAAGTGGATACGATATGCATCTGCTCATCAGTTAATGCCTGCAGCCACGTTACACAGTCCTCATGATACTTAATTTCTATGAGTTTGTGTAAGAGCTGTCTCTCTCCTTCCAGCTTACCTTCTATCTTTCCTTCCATCCTACCTTCCATTTTTCCGGCAGCTTTTCCCTCTTCAAAGCTGTCACGCAAGCCGTTGCGGTAACGTGCTTCTCCCATCTGAATCGCCATAGCCGTTGACCACAGCTCGTCATCCTTCTGCATTTCCTCATACTTGTTCATGAATACCCTCACCAGCCTTTCCTTTGACTTCAGTATATCATTTTTTTCATTATTTTCAAACAGGTATACCAGCTGTTCAAAGTCATTCAGCCTCTGCATTTCCTTCTCCTTTACGATGTCATTGATTGCCGGCATATGAACAAAGGTGCGAAGGATGAGCGGATAGCCGCTTTCATCTTCTCCCTGCTCATTGCGCATCTGATACTGATTGATCAGATTTCTGTTGTTCCATGCATACTCATCAATGAAGATAATTTGATAAACCGGCTTTAATTGATCATAAAACTCACCGCTTTTCAGCTGATTGTTCAATGCTCTGGCACCGTAAAATTCAAAGCGCATCATTTCCGCTATTCCCTTACAGGTCGTCTGCATCTCGATATTGAAATGACGATTTTGTTCATCCTTTACATGCACATCCAGAATGATGCGCTTCTTTCCGATGATGCCTGGATCCAGGTTGGGATTGAGCACGGTGCTTTCCTTTACCCTGATTCCGGTAACACGCTCAATGATGGTGTTGCGGGCGTACACAGAGCCTTCATCTTCACGGGAAAGGGTGTACTTAAAAAATAGATCGTTACTGTAGTTGAGTTGATTCCTTGCATTTGACATTTTTATGTCCTCCATTCTGTAAGGGCTCCTTACCCCCTTCTATACGTATGGAATCTGTCAAATTCCTAAAAAATCCACAAATGCTTGATTTTTTTGTTATATTTTTATGTAAAAGGGGATTTCATAGCAGAGCGATAAACAATGCGCTCCTCAGGATGGTTTAGGATAGATTTCCGTATCCGTAGTGTTTATTTTACATGCTTTGTGGTTGTCCTGCTCTCCATGACGCGATTGGATCGCAAAAAAGCCCGGTACTTTCAAATATTACCGGTGACTCTGTTATTTTAGTGATTTCGCATTATGGTTTCTTACCTTTTTGTGATATTTTTTGAAAACCGTTGTGTTCGCTATCTTTATCTTCTATAATATAACATGGTGATTTGTGATGAAAGAGTACATATTAAAGACAAGAAAAGATGGTACCAGCATTACCGTACGGGATGTACAGCTCGTACTGCTGGAAATGCTGAAGGATATAGATGCATTGTGTAAAAAGCACAACATTCGATACTGGCTGACCGGCGGAAGTGCCCTTGGCGCTGTCCGGCACAAAGGCTTTATTCCATGGGATGATGATGCGGATATCGGAATGCTGCGCGAGGATTATGAAAAATTCCAAAGGGTGGTTCATGAACTGGGCGATGCCTATATCACACAGTGCTTTGAAACCCACAGCGAGTATAATGTGCTGGTTCCGCCGATGAAGGTACGAAAAAAAGGTACCTATTGTGTGGAATACAACGCGCTGTTAAAAAATAAATGCAGAGATAGTGACGGCTTGTTCATTGATATTTTTGTGCTGGATCATGTAAGCGAAAACAAAGCAAAGGATTTTATATGGCGTGTGCGCAACGGTATTCTGATGGTTTTGATCGTCTTCTTTGAGAATCTGCACTGCAATCCGCTGCTTTTAAAGCGCCGATTTGTACGCAATGCAAAAAAATACGGGCAGATCAATAAGAACACCGCATGGATTGGCTATGATCTGACCTGGACCTTTAATTCCTTTTTTCATCCGGTTGTATACAGCTTGGAAAGTGTTTTTCCTATACAGTACGTGGAGTTTGAGGATACCATGCTGCCGGTACCGAAGAGACCGAAGGATATGCTGGATGTTGAAGTATCCACGCAGCATATGAGCTATCCGCCGTTAAAGGACCAGGCACCCAAGCATATCAAGGATATCGAACTGCAGGCTTCACTGATTGATGATATACGTTAGAAAACGGAGGGATACTCATGGCATACGCACCTCGACAACGAAAATACAAGGTACGCTGGAAAATCGCAGTACCGCTGATTCTGCTGGTTGCTCTTGTTTTGTATGCGGTCGCAGGACTGCTGTTTCCGCAGAAGAAGGAAGAAGCCAAAAAATTCACTGTCTGCGGCTTGAACAGTGAAGAAACGATACATCTGTTAAACAAAAAGGCTGCCGATACCCTCACGGTTCGGGATTATGTCTTTTACGGAGAATCTCTGGGTTTATATACTCAGACATATGATGCAAAAGGCGACAAGGATGAGCTTGCAGGAAAAACCGTAGAGCTGCATAACCTGTGTACGGATGAAACCATTCCGATGACCATGGATTCCACAGCGGATCAGAAAATCACGCTGGAGGATCTCAATCCCGGCTATTATGAGATAACGGTTATTGATAATCTGGTGAAGAAGCGGGTTATCTTTGATCGGACGCTGCATTCGGATACCTTTACCACCGTACAGCGCAAGGGAAATGTCAATGCGATAAAGCTGATTGCGGATCAGGATCTGCTGAAGGATTATGACAGTAAGCTGGATCAGAACTACCTGTTTTTATCCGTGGAAAAAGCCAAGCCCAAAGAGGGAGATATTGATGTTCTGCTGGATCCCTATGGAATGAATATGGATCTTACCTATGTCCCGGATGAGGGAAATAAAGGGAATGGTATCACAGAATATAAGGAAACCTACAAGGCAGCCGTATGGATGAAGGAAGAGCTTGAACAACATGGTCTGCGGGTGGAAATAACGAAAAGCGATGCGTCAGAGCAGCCGAAGCCTGCCTATGGAAAAGATGGCAGACTGGCAGACGGCTATCAGAAGCATGCACGCTATTATATTTATCTGCGGTTTAATACGAACCCGGATGAGAATGTGAGCGGTGTGGAAATCTGGCACAGTGCCTACAGCAGTCCGACGCTTGGAAAAAATATTATGTACGGTCTGGAAAAGAAGCTGAAGATGAGCGGCAGTGCGTATACGGATGCAAACAATCCCGGTGTCGGTGCAAGTCCGCTGATCAGTGGCGGCTACGATATGTATTCCAATATTCGGGAAGCGGGCGGACGTGCAACCATGGCAGGAAAGGGCAGTGAAAATGCCCGTAAGGAAAACCAGACCTTTGTGGATGCGGACGGCATGCAGGGGCTGGAAATAGATTTTGCCTATGTATCAAATAAAGAGGATGCCGCATACTGGTTAAAGAACGGGGAGAAGATTTCCAAACAGGCAGCCGCCTCCTTTGCCAGCGGCATCAATGCGTCCAAATAAATATTACGAATCTAATAAAAGAAGGTGGAGATGATGAAATATCAGATTCATAAAGGAAGCAAATATTACGGTGCAACAACCGTATTTGAAAACATACAGTTTGAAATAAGAAATACTGAGAAAATCGCCATTGTCGGAAGAAACGGCTGCGGAAAGACAACGCTGCTGCGGGTGATTGCGGAAACGGAAGTACTGGATGCCGGAGAAATTCATAAGGAAAATAAACTGCGGATCGGTTATCTGGCACAGACGACCTTCACGGATGAGAATGTCATTGTGGAAGAAGAGATGGAGCAGGCCTTTGAACAGGTGAAGGCGGTTGGTAAACGGCTGGAGGAGCTGAGTGAAAAAATGTGCAGCGACCACAGTGAAGCTGTGCTGAATGCCTATGCGGATGTACAGCAGCGCTTTGAAGAACTGGGCGGCTATACCTATCGCAGTGAAATGATGACGATTTTTACAAAATTCGGGTTTCAGGAGGATGACCTCAAACGCCCGATCTCTACGTTTTCCGGTGGTCAGAAAACACGGCTGGCATTTGTGAAGCTACTGCTGAGCAAGCCGGATGTCCTGTTGCTGGATGAGCCGACCAACCATCTGGATATTGATACGATCGAGTGGCTGGAGGGATATGTGAAACGCTATCCCAAGGCAGTTATCCTCGTATCCCATGACCGTATGTTTCTGGATGATGTCGTGGATGTCGTCTATGAAATCGAATACGGTGTCATGCGGCGCTATCCGGGAAACTACAGCAATTACGTGAATGTGAAAAAAAGTGATCTGGAACAGCAGAAAAGTGCTTATATTCGCCAGCAGAAGGAAATTCAGCGAATGGAGGAGCTGATTGAGAAGTTCCGGTATAAGAAAAATAAGGCTGCCTTTGCACAGTCAAAAATCAAATATCTGGATCGTATGGAGCGTATCGAGGATCCCAAAAGCAACGAGAAAAGCTTCAATGCCCGCTTTGTACCCAATGTAAAGGGTGGAAAACGGGTTCTGGAGGTACAGGATTTGACAATTGGCTATGACCAGCCGCTATGTACCGTGAATCTGGAGGTTATGCAGTCTGCCAAGATTGCCGTGATCGGGCCAAACGGAAAAGGAAAATCAACCTTCATGAAAACGCTGATGAAGCAGGTGAAGCCGCTGTCCGGCAGCTTTCTGCTCGGGCATCAGATCGAGGTTGGATATTTTGATCAGGAGCTTGCGCAGTTCAACAGTGCAAATACCGTGCTGGAAGAGGTATGGAACGACTTTCCGGATTTGAATCGCACCGAGGTGCGCACTGCACTGGGATGCTTTCTCTTTACCGGGGAAGAGGTTTTCAAAACCGTGGACTGCCTGTCCGGAGGAGAGAAGGTACGCCTGAGCTTTGTGAAGCTGATGCTGTCACACCCCAATTTCCTTTTAATGGATGAGCCGACCAACCATCTGGATCTCATCGGTAAAGAGGCGCTGGAGGAATCCCTGAAGGATTATGAGGGCACGATGCTGTTTGTTTCCCATGACCGTTACTTTATAAGCAAGCTGGCTACCGCGATTCTGGTCATTGATGACGGTAAGGCAAGCTATTATCCGCTGACCTATGAGGAATATATGAACAGGGATAAGGCGCAGCCGGTGGAAAAGAAGCAGCAGCCGGAGAAAAAAGAAAGTGCAAAGCCGGAGCGCTACATCAATTACGGCAAGGAAATCAGTAAGCTGGAAAAAAAGATTGCGGTGAAGGAGGAGGAGCTGGAGGCTCTTCGTGAGCTGCGCTTTGAACCGGAGTACTACCACGATTATCATAAAATGCAGGAGCTGGATGAAAAAATTGATCTTATTCACAATGAAATTGAAAATCTGATGCAAAAGTGGGAAGAATACAGTGAGAAAGTAGAAAACTAAGAAAGAAGGGATTCACTTGAAGGTTTTTGAAAAAAACAAGCTGGGGCATATGGAGCTGAGCAATCGCATCGGAGTACCTGCCATGTGTACCTATATGGTGAAAACAAAGGATGGTGTGGGAAATCTGCATCATGTTGCGCATTATGATACGCTTGCCAAGGGGCGGCCGGCCTTTATCGTGCAGGAAGCTACGGCAGTAAATGCCCACGGCTATATCAATGATGAATGTCTGGGGATCTTTACACCGAGGCAGCGGCAGATTCTGAAGGATATTGTGGATTGTGTTCATGCCTATGGTGTGAACATCGGTATTCAGTTAAATCACGCCGGAATGAAAAATACCTTTGGTAATCAGAAGTATGGACCGATGGAGCAGGGGGATGTCATCTCTCTGGATGAGGATGGTATCAATGAGCTGATTGTGAATTTTGAATTCGCAAGCCGCTGGGCACGGGAGCTTGGATATGATTTTGTGGAGGTGCATGCCGCCCACGGGTATCTGATTAACCAGTTTTTATCTCCGCTCACCAATCAGCGCAGCGATGCTTATGGGCAGGACCGTACCCTTCTGCTTCGCCGTATCGTGGAGGGCTGCCGGGATAATTTTGAGGGAGATATCGTGGTTCGTATCTCTGCCGAGGAATATGAAGCCGGTGGTCTGCATCCGGAAGATATGAAGTCAACGGTACAGGTGATTGAGGAAGCCGGAGCTGCTGCGATTTCCGTATCCAGCGGCGGGTTGAATACAGGAGCTGTACATGCGTACCCGCTGTATCAGATACCCTATGCGGAAACAATCCGTACCATGACGACGTTACCGGTCATGGGGGTTGGCTGTATTACCAAAGAATCAGAAATCAGTCAGATCCTGCAGGAGGAGCGCTGTGATTATGTGCTTCTCGGGCGGAAATTACTGCGTGATCCGTTTTTTCTGTTGAAATGGCAGGATGAGCTGGGATTGCTTCGTGAGGAAGAAATCGGTCAGTGTCTGTATCGTGGAATCCATATGAAATAATGTAGAAACAGTCTTCGGACTGTTTTTTTCTGGAAAACTGGCAGCATGTGTCAAATTTGAAACAGCGGATATTGTAATATACAGACAGGTGATGGTATGTATTTGATAAAACTGTGCGAATTTACAGATGCCCTACTTTTTAACAATTATATAGGGGAAGGAACAGGATTGGATACAAAATCAGCTGTGCAGATGGTGGGTATTTATTACAGGATGTCTTGTAATGGAATGCAATGATAAACGTATTTTTGTACAGGTGCTGAAAATGAGGTTGGCAGGGGATACAGCAGTATCGTCTTACTACATAATGAAAGGTGTGCGTTTTATTTACATCATGTGTTATGATATCTGTCTGAAAGATAAAGGAGATTCTATGGGAAAGGTCACAATTAAAATTTTTGGTATCGGTGATGGCGGGAATACTATCATCCGCCATATGCTGCAGCATAGACTGCACGGTGTGGAATATATTGCGGTCAATACCAATCGGCTTGCTTTGCTGCAGCTTTCACAGGAGCATAAACTATTGATTGGAGAAAAGCAGACGAAAGGATATGGGACAGGAGCAGATTCTTTATTGGGCAAGCGTGCAGCAATCGAGGCGAAGGAGGAAATCTGTAAAAGAATGAAGGGTGCGGATATGATACTGTTATGTGCCGGTCTTGGGGGCGGTACAGGGAGTGGAGCACTTCCGGTATTTGCACAGCTTGCCAGAGAGCTGCATGCGCTGACCATTGCGTTTGTAACGCTGCCCTTTCCCTTTGAAGGAAAAAAACGCATGCGCACTGCCATGGCATCTATGGAAGAAATATATTCGTACACGGATACCTGCATTACGCTCTCTAACCGTCATATCCTTCAGCATCTTGGCAATGCTCCGATCACCAGTGCATTTTCCACAGCAAACAGCATCATTCAGCAGGGAATACAGGCACTGTACGAGCTGATTACCATTCCTGTTTACATCAATATTGATTACGCGGATATCTGTACAACGATGGAAAAACAGAAGCACGGGTTTATCGGCGTCGGATATGGAAGCGGGAATCGGAAAGGGGAAGATGCAGTCAAGGAAGCTTTATCCGCAAGTCTTTTAGAACATGACATCAGGGGACTGCATCACGCGATTGTTCACATATGCGGTAACAGTGAGCTGACATTGGAGGAGGTTCAGCAAATTGTCAATTTCATACATACGGAGGCTGGTGGTGCACTGGATATCATATTCGGCATGGCAATCAATGATAGTTTAAAGGACGAGGTCATTGTAACGATTCTTGCGGCAGGATGAGCCTCTTAAAAAATATTTACAGGAAGTATAGCAATGAAAGCAGCTAGAAGAAAATCTATATATTCTATGTATACATTCATGAATTCCTGCATAATTCCTTTCATTCTGCACACGATAACAGCAGGTGATGCAAATGAAAAAGGAATATGAGAAACTGAACACCCGCCTGAAAGAACAAATGCAGACGGATTTAAACTTTGATATCGTTGTAAAACCGCTGCTCGTACAGGGAATCCATATGAATCTGTACTTTGTGGACGGCTTTGCTAAGGATGAAATACTGGAAAAGATGATGGAATTTCTATTAAAAGCCGATTTACAGAAATGCGTGGAAACACAGGATATTCAGACCTTCTGCGACTCCTGGCTCTCCTATCTCGAGGTGGATGTGCAGCCGGATTTTGCGGCGATGATTACATCTGTTTTAAGCGGCAGTGTCCTGATGATCGTAGAAGGCTATGAGGAAGGTATTGTGATTGATGCCAGAACGTATCCCACACGCAGTATGCAGGAGCCGGAGGATGATAAGGTGCTGCGCGGCAGTCGGGACGGCTTTGTGGAAACACTGATTTTCAATACAGCCTTAATACGGCGAAGAATCCGCGATACACATCTGCGAATGGAATACCATACGCTGGGCTCTATGAGCAAAAGTGATATTGTGCTGTGCTATATGGATGGACTGGCTGATAAGGATTTGCTGGATGATATCCGCAATAAGCTGTCGGAAATCCATGTGGAGGCGCTGACCATGGCACAGGAGAGTCTTGCTGAAGCACTGGTACCGCACAAATGGCTGAATCCATTTCCCAAGGTTCGCTATACAGAGCGTCCGGATGCGGCCAGCAGTAATATTCTGGAGGGAAAGGTCATTTTAATGATTGACAACTCGCCCAGTGTGCTCATCCTGCCGACCAGCTTTTTTGACTTCATACAGGAGGCACAGGACTATTATCTGCCACCGATTACCGGAAGCTATCTGCGCATCGTACGCATTCTGGTGTTTTTCCTGACACTGCTTGTCACACCCATCTGGTACTATCTCAACTGCAATCCGCAGCTGACACCGGACTGGCTCAGCTTTGCGATGATACAGGACCATATGAATCTGCCGATCATCGTGCAGTTTCTGGTGCTGGAATTCGGTATTGATGCTCTGAAGATGGCATCTCTCAACACCCCAAGCTCCCTGAACAGCTCCTTCAGTATCATCGGTGCACTGATCCTGGGGGATTTTGCAGTGAATGCAGGCTGGCTGGCACCGGAAATTATCCTGTATATGGCATTTGTGGCACTTGCGAACTTCACGCAGCCAAGCTATGAGCTGGGCTATGCGATCAAATTCATGCGTGTGATGCTGCTGGTGCTTACGGCGATTTCACCGGTTTGGGGCTTCTGGCTCGGTATCGCACTTATGCTGATTATCATGGCAAGCAACCGCACCGTGACAAACACCTCCTATTTCTATCCGCTGTTCCCGTTCAATCCACATGATTTCAAAATGATATTCGCACGAAAAAAGCTGCGCGGGAAAAGCAGCAGCCGTTCCTGAAACTTTTGCTTCCATAATCTGCGAAACGTGTTACCATATGCATGAGGATGTGATTTGCATATGGTAAAAACAATACAGGATAATATACTGGCACATTGTATGGAGCTGGCGCTGATGCCTGCTTTGCTGTACAGCTATCGCGACGGCGGTGTTCTGTACTGGATCGTATTGATTTTGATGGATGACTATATATTGAGGCATCAGGATGTGAAGGGACTGCTGCCGCTGTGGGGGGATGCACGCTATAAAAAGGATATCCGTCTGCTGCTGATTCTGGAGGGCTGTATGCTGGCAGGTATTGTGATCATCGCCTTTAAAAACTGGCAGGTTTCCGCGATTCTGCTTGTGAATGACCTGATTCTTGATTTTATCGGTATATTTGGACAGTATAATACAAAGAAAAACAAATAGGAACTTTAAAAATAGCGGATTATGTGCTAAAATAATGCCGTAATGTTAAATGTTAATAGGAGGAATTATAACATGGCAAATTGTTTAGTTGCACAGTCTGGTGGACCAACTACCGTTATTAACGCTTCTTTGGCAGGTGTGGTACGCGCAAACCAGTTGAACCCTGTATATGACCACGTATATGGTGGATTAAATGGTATTGAAGGAATTCTGGAAGACCGTTTATACGATCTGACAAACATGAGCGAGTACGAAAACAGACTTCTGCGTCAGACGCCGTCTTCTGCACTTGGAAGCTGCCGCTACAAGCTGAAGAGAAACGATGAAACAGATTACCGCAAGCTGGTTGAAATCATGGACAAGCATGATATCGAAATTCTGTTCTATATCGGCGGAAATGATTCCATGGATACTGTTGATGCACTGAGCCAGTGGGCGAAGGCAAACAATATCGACAAGCGTTTTGTTGGTATTCCAAAAACAGTAGACAATGACCTGATGGTTACTGACCACTGTCCGGGATTCGCTTCAGGAGCTAAATTTGCTAATGAAGTTGTAAACGCTACTTGGCTGGACTACAACGTATATACACGTGAAGAAGTATTTATTCTGGAAACAATGGGTAGAGATGCAGGATGGCTTGCAGGATCTACAGTTGTTACCGGAAGAGTTGACCTGATCGTTCTGCCTGAGGTTGATTTCGATAAGGAAAAATTCCTTGCACAGGTTAAGAAATGCATGGATGAAAAAGGAAAATGCTACATCGTTACAAGTGAGGGTGCTCACTATGCAGACGGTACATACATTGCAGCCGGTGAAGCTGTAAATGACGGTTTCGGACACGCTGTATTAGGTGGTGCCGGTGAAAACCTGAAAAATATGATTCTGGAAGCTGGTATCGCTCCTCGTGCTAAGGTGCAGGATCTGAGTACTGCAGCAAGAAGCTCCAACTTCGCACAGTCACTGGTTGACGTTACAGAAGCATTTGAGCTGGGTATGTCAGCACACAACAGAAGTGCTGATGGCAAATTTACAGGACACGTAGTTGCCGTACAGAGAGAATATGTGGATGGAAGATATAATGCAAAATTCATCTCCGGACCTGCTGAAAACTTCGCTAACCATGTAAAACATGTACCTGTTGAGTGGATTCTGCCGGATTACCAGGGTCTGACACAGGAATTCTATGACTACATCACACCACTGATTCAGGGTGAGCCTACACTGATCATGGAAAACGGAATTCCTAAGACAATCGTTCCTTTCAACAAACGATAAGATTATACATGAACAGCAAAAAGGATGTGTTCTCATATTGAGAGCATCCTTTTTTTCTGCAGCTGCCTGGGAGCGAAAGGGTGTCCATATATAATGCACAAATTTATCATTTTGTCTGAAAATAAAGTGATACATAGCATGCTAATGCATTTGGTTTCATAAAAATGACGGTTTTCTTTCATGAAAATGTAAACAAAAATGACATTTTCGTGTGAAAGTGAGAGTTAAAATATTGTATTTCTATGTGAATTACGATATAATAAGGTCATTATCAGGAATGATAGGAGGGAATTAGATGAAAAAGCTATTCAAAGTGATGGCCGCAGCAGCATGTGCGCTTTCACTGACAGCCTGTGGAGGATCTTCTAAAAAAAGTGATACATTAGTTGTAGGAGCTGAGGAACTTACAGGAACATTTTCACCATTGTACTACACTGGTGCTTACGACGGATACGTAATCGATCTGGTGTACAACAAATTGATGGAGTATGACGTGGATGGTAATTTACAGCCTTCTCTGGCAGAAAAAACGGACGTTGCCAAGGATGGTAAAACAATTACATTCAATCTGAGAAAGGGTGTTAAGTTCTCAGACGGAAGCGACTTTACAGCAAAGGATGTTGAATTCTCATACAAGGTAGTTTCAGATCCAAGCTATACAGGACGTTTCATCTCTACTTGCCAGTATCTGGAAGGATACAAGCAGTACAACAACAAAAAGAACAAGGAAGAACCAGATTATCCTGGTATCGAAGTGAAGGACGATTATACTGTCGTATTCCACTTCACAGAAGCAAGAAACGATAATCTGCAGAGTTTGATGAACATCAGTGTTATCAGCTCTAACCAGTTTAAGGATTCCTATGCTTACAAGAAAACAAAACCAATTCAGGATGCTGTAGGTAAACCAATCGGAACCGGACCATACGTATTGGACAAATGGGAAGCCGGTACAGGTGCTTCTCTGAAAAAGAATGAGAAATACTGGGGCGATGATTACAAGGGTATTGCAAATGTCATTATCAAACCGGTAAAGATGGAAACGGAATATCAGGAACTGAAATCCGGCAATATCGACCTGCTGGCAGGACAGATTGAGCCTAAGAAAATCGGACCTGCTTCCAACAACGAGGATCTGACAATCAACCACTACCCACGTGGTGGTATGGGTTACATCACTTACAACACAGTAAATGGTGCAACAAGTGAAAAAGAAGTACGTCAGGCACTGTCTTACGCATTCGACCGTCAGTCTTTCGTGAATTCTTACTATGAATGCAAGGACTGCAAGGATCTTGATGGTGTAGAAATCGGTTATGTACCAACAACTTGGAACAACCCAATCTCTAAGCTTGGTAAAGTTATCACAGGCGAGGAAAAGGTTGACGGCTTAACAAACTACAGCTATGACATCGAAAAGGCTAAAAAGCTTCTGGATGATGCAGGATGGAAAGTCGGAGCTAGCGGATTCCGTGAAAAAGACGGACAGAAGCTGGAAATCAAAATCATGGCAATCAAAGATCATGATATCCTGAACAACCTGATCCCTATGTGGAAAAAGGCTTGGGGTGAAGAGCTGAAAGCTGATGTTAAGGTTGCAACTGTTGACTTCAACACACTGATGGATAAAGTATACTATGACAAGAACATTGAAGAATGGAACGTTTACTTCATGGCTACTTCTTTCACAGATGATACAATGTCAGGTGCTGTAACGAACTTTGATTCCAAATATGTTGGTGATGGTCTGGACAACACAAGCCGTCTGAAAGACGAGAAGCTGGATAGTCTGATGGATGCTGCATTGACAGAAATGGATATGGATAAAGCAAAAGACAAATGGGTAGAGGCTCAGAAACAGGTAAATGAAGACGTTTCTGCACTGCCTGTATATGGTAACACTTACTTTGACTTCTACAACAAGAAGATCAAGAACCTGAAGACAAGTGCACTGTACCAGTGGACACATGGTCTGAGGGATGCTACAATCGAGTAAAGTTAAGTAGTAAACTGTAAAGTGTTCAAATAAGAGCAAGGATACACTTGCTCTTATTTATGTTTTAATTCAACTTCTATGTTTCAAAATTAAGTTTTTTTGGAGGTGATCTCATGCTGAAATATATAGTTAAACGTTTGCTAAATCTAATTCCTGTCATATTTATTATTTCAATCGTCATTTTTGGGACCGTAAAAGGAATGCCAGGAGATCCAGTTGATGCTTATCTGGGAATGGGAAGCAAGGCTACCCCGGAACAGAAACAGCAGATTCGTGAGGAATTGGGACTTGATAAATCTCTGCCAGAACAGTATGTAATCTGGGTTGGAAATCTTGCTAAAGGAGAACTGGGGACATCTACCAAGTTCAAACTTCCAGTTTCTGAAATCATTGGAGACTACGTATGGAATACATTCCTGCTGAACCTGGTTTCCCTCGTTATCGGTATCGGGCTTTCTATTCCGATTGGAATTAAGCAGGCAACAAAAAAATTCTCTAAATTCGACAATTTCTGGACAGTATTCTCCTTATTGGGTGTATCTGTGCCAACTTTCTTCTTTGCGCTGATTCTGATTTTCTTCGTAGCGCTGCCTTCCGGCGTGATACCAGTCAACGGTATGCGTACCCCGGATCTTGCAGTCTTCGGATATGATAATATATTCCAGGAAATCGGAGATGTTGCATTGCATATGCTGCTGCCGACAATTGTTCTTGCGTTCGGTAACTTTGCGACCTTCTCCCGTTATGTACGAAGCTCCATGATCGATGTTATCAATCAGGACTATGTACGAACCGCGCGTGCAAAGGGCTTGAAAGAGAAAACAGTGATTTACCGTCATGCATTTAAAAATGCGCTGATACCTCTTGTCACACTGCTGGGTCTGTACATTCCTTCCCTGTTCAGTGGGGCAATGATTCTGGAATCCGTATTCCTGTGGCCTGGTCTGGGTAAGATTTTGATCGAGGCAATCAGTGGACAGGATCAGAGTATTATCACGGCGTGTCTGATGTTCTCTGCCATTTTGATGGTGCTGGGAAATCTGTTGTCGGATATTCTGTATTCCGTTGTCGATCCACGTGTTAAAGTAGAATAGAGGTGATTAGAATGGCGAAAGAAAATGTAAATCAAACTGAAATAAAGCTGGATAAAAGCGATACCATGGGCCCTTGGCAAATTGCATGGAATAAATTCAGACAAAACAAAATCGCTATGGCCGGTCTGATCATTTTTATACTGATCGTTCTTGCCGTGATTTTCGTACCGATCATAAGCGGTGTTAATGTAAATGATTATAGCTTTGATACAAAAAATATTGGACCGAATGCTGAGCACTGGCTGGGTACTGACCAGCAGGGGCGTGATGTATTCTTCCGTTTGTTCCTGGGTGGACGTATTTCTATCATGGTAGGTATCATCGCTGCCCTGATTACGGTGCTCCTTGGCTGTGTGATCGGTGGTATATCCGGTTATTATGGTGGATGGATTGACAATCTTCTTATGCGTTTTGCGGAAATTGTGTACTCTCTGCCATTTACACCACTGATTCTTGTACTGGCATATAATATGTTATGGACACCGTCAAATGTGAAAATGTATATCGTATCGTTTCTGATCGGTGTGCTGTCGTGGCCGGGACTGGCGCGTCTTGTGCGCGGACAGATTCTGTCACTTCGCGAACAGGAATTCATGCAGGCCTGCGAGGCACTTGGTCTGAGTGATTTTTCAAAAATATTCAAGCATCTGATACCGAATGTTTTATCCATGATCATTGTTAATGCGACATTGTCCATGGCGAGTGCTATTCTGACAGAGGCCGGATTATCTTTCCTTGGTATGGGTGTTACCGCACCTACGCCTTCCTGGGGAAATCTGATGGAACTGGCAAGAAATACCGAAGTCTTCCAGGACTTTCCATGGAACTGGCTGCCTGCCGGTATCATGTGTCTGCTGACCGTTATCTCCATCAATCTGATTGGAGAGGGACTGCGTGATGCGTTTGACCCGAAAGATATACGATAGGAGCTGGTGAGTATGGAACAAGTAAAGAACAAGAAAATATTGGATGTTGAAAATCTGAAAGTATATTTCTATACAAAAAAGGGTGTTTCCAAGGCGGTAGACGGAAACAACTTCAAAATGTACGAAAATGAAACACTGGCAATCGTTGGGGAATCCGGCTGTGGAAAGAGTGTTACGGCCATGAGTATCCTTGGTCTGGTGGATGAACCCGGTAAAATCGGGGAAGACAGCAAGATCATGTATGGTGACAAAAACCTTGCGACATTAAAGGATGATGAAATCCGTAAGATTCGTGGTAACGATATCTCTATGATTTTTCAGGAGCCGATGACTTCATTGAACCCGGTATTCACAGTAGGAAATCAGATTATGGAGAATATCCTGCTGCATGAGGATGTAAAAAAGGAAGAGGCACACGAACGCGCTGTCAAGCTTCTGGACATGGTTGGAATTTCCCGCCCGGAAAAGGTTGTGGACAACTACCCGCATCAGCTTTCCGGTGGTATGCGTCAGCGTGTTATGATCGCTATGGCGCTTGCATGTAATCCAAAGCTGCTGATTGCCGATGAACCGACAACAGCACTGGATGTTACCATTCAGGCACAGATTCTGAAGCTGATGAATGATCTGAAGGAAAAAACAGGAACCTCCATCATGCTGATTACGCATGACCTTGGTGTGGTTGCACAGATGGCGGACCATGTAAATGTCATGTATGCCGGTAAGGTAGTGGAAAGTGCTCCGGTATTTGAAATCTTCAAAAACCCGAAGCATCCGTATACCGTTGGCTTAATGAGCAGTATGCCTTCCCTGAACAGCGGAAGCAAACGTCTGAGTACGATTGAAGGGAATGTACCAAACCCGATCAATCTGCCAAAGGGCTGCTATTTCGCAGACCGTTGTCCGAAGGCGATGCCAAAATGCAGGGAGTCCCAGCCGCATGACGTGAAGGTCGGATCCAGACATCACGTTAGCTGCTTCCTGTTTGATGATGCGAAAGGGGAGGAATAAAAAATGGAAGACAAGAAAGTAATTCTCGAAGTCAAAGACCTGAAAAAATATTTCCCTCTTGGAAAAGGTAAGCTGGATAAAAATAAAAAATATGTAAAGGCTGTTGATGGTGTATCCTTCAAGCTGTATGAAGGGGAGACGCTTGGTCTTGTTGGAGAATCCGGCTGTGGAAAATCCACACTAGGACGTGCAATTCTTCGTCTGCATGAACCGACAAGCGGGGAAGTGCACTTCAATGGTGAAGATATTCTGAAAAAGAACCGTAAGGAAATGCGAAAGCTGCGTGAGGAAATGCAGATCATTTTCCAGGATCCATACAGCTCTTTGAATCCCCGGATGAATGTATACAACATTTTGAGTGAACCGCTGGTTGCGCATGGCTATTATAAAAAAGGTGACGAGCTGAAACAGTATATTCTGAATCTGATGGAAAAATGCGGTTTGCCGCCATACTACTGCTACCGTTACCCGCATCAGTTCTCCGGAGGTCAGCGTCAGCGTATCGGTATCGCCCGTTCTCTGGCACTGGATCCAAGCTTCATCGTATGTGATGAGCCGGTATCCGCACTGGATGTTTCCATTCAGTCACAGATCATCAACCTGATGATGGATATGCAGGAAGAACGAAAGATTTCTTACATCTTTATTTCTCATGACCTCAGTGTTGTGAAGCATATCAGTAACCGTGTAGGTGTTATGTACCTTGGTTCACTGGTAGAGCTTGCGGATAAGGATGAAATCTATGAGAATCCGCAGCACCCTTATACAAAGGCGCTGATGGCTGCGATTCCAAAGCCGGATCCTACACAGCGTTCCAGCATGGAAGCAATTCATGGAGAGATTCCAAGCAATGTCAACGTACCAAGCGGATGTAAATTCCACCCGCGTTGTCCATACGCGAAGGATATCTGTAAAACACAGGAGCCGGCAGCGAAGGAAATCAAACCGGGTCACGTTGTTCTCTGCCATTTTGGCGGTGAGTTCTAGTGTTCATCAATAAACCGAAATTTAAGGATCTGTTGAAAAAGAAGGAAGTGCGGGAAGGGAAGGAAGCAAATCTTGAAAAGGGTGACTTTCTGGCTCTCATTATGGCTGCATTCTCGGTGTTTGTACCGGTAATTCTGCTGTTCTGTGCCGTACTCGGTATATTTATCTGGCTCTTTCTTCTGTATATTCACTAAGTCGTTAAAGACGAAGGCACAGGTGTCTGCAAATATTTGTAGAGCTCTGTGCTTTTTTTGTATTGGCTTTTTATGACTGTATCCAGACGGAAATGACTACAATTGGTATTTTCCTTGAAGCTTTCAGCTGCAGGACGTGCGGTGGTACAGCTTTTCCTTTGTCGAAAAAAGCGCTTTGTAATGCATTCTTTCATTGCTTATAGGCTCAAAAAATGTTATTATTTTAGGTAGAGATAGACTCATGGAAGCGTTGTGATTCTATCAGATAAGGACTACTTTTAATAAGTATTACATGAAGTAAGAGGAGGACATACTTATGTTAAAAGGTATTGCAGCATCCGCAGGGATTGCGATTGCAAAGGTTTACAAGCTGGAAACACCGAGCTTCGAAATTGTTAAGACAGAAGCAACACCTGCAGAAGAGGTAGCGAAATTCAACGATGCTTTGGAAAAAACGAAATCTGATATCGAAGGTATCAAGGAACGTGCCGCAAAACGTCTGGCACCGGAAGAGCTGGCAGTTTTTGATGCTCACCTGATGATGGCAGGGGATCCTGAGCTGGCAAGCCAGATTATCTCAATGATTGAAAACGACAAGGTAAACGCAGAATTTGCGACCAATGAAGTTGCGAATATGATGGTTGCCATGTTTGAATCCATGGATAACGAATACTTTAAAGAGAGAGCAGCTGATGTTAAGGATGTTACATTCCGTTTGAAATGTAATCTGCTGGGACTGACGATTCCTGATCTGAGTGCAATCAACGAGGATTCCGTTATTATCGCACATGATTTGACACCTTCCGACACAGCGCAGCTGAATGAATACGCAAAGGGCTTTGCGACGAATATCGGTGGTAAGACAAGCCACTCTGCTATCATGGCAAACTCTCTGGAGATTCCTGCTGTTGTAGGCTGCAGTGGTGTTCTGGATGCCGCAAGCAATGGCGATACGGTAATTCTGGATGCATTGGACGGCGTTGTTATTCTGAATCCAACTGCTGAGGAAATCAAGGAATATGAAGGAAAACGTGCTGCTTATATGGAAGAAAAAGAAGCACTGAAGGTATTAAAGGATGCAAAATCCATTACAACAGACGGACATGAGGTTGAGCTTGCCGGAAATATCGGTACACCGGATGATGTAGATGGTGTGTTGAACAATGGTGGGGAAGGTATCGGTCTGTACCGTACAGAATTCCTGTATATGCACTCTGATCACTTCCCTACTGAGGATGAGCAGTTTGAAGCTTATAAAGCAGTTCTTGAAGGTATGGGAGGACGCCGTGTTGTCGTACGTACACTGGATATCGGTGGTGACAAAAAGCTTCCTTACTTCACGTTCGATCCGGAAATGAACCCGTTTTTGGGATATCGTGCAATTCGTCTGTGTCTGGACAGAAAAGAAATTTTCCGCACACAGCTGCGTGCACTGATCCGTGCTTCTGTTTACGGAAGACTGTGCATCATGTTCCCGATGATTGCGACGGTTGATGAATTCCGTCAGGGTAAGGCAATCTTTGAAGAAGAAAGAGAAAAACTGATCGCAGAAGGCGTTAAGGTTGCAGATAAAATCGAAGTAGGTATGATGGTGGAAATTCCTGCTGCTGCAGTAAATGCAGATAACTTTGCGAAGGAAGCAGATTTCTTCTCCATCGGTACAAACGATTTGATTCAGTACTCTATGGCAGCTGACCGTATGAATGAGAAGGTATCCTACCTGTATCAGCCATACAATCCATCTATCCTGCGTCTCATCAAAATGACGATTGACGGAGCACACAAGGAAGGCAAATGGGCTGGTATGTGTGGAGCAATGGCTGGAGAAGAATATGCGGTACCTGTACTTCTCGGTCTTGGACTCGATGAGTTCTCCATGTCAGCTACACAGATTCTGAAGGCTCGTAAGATGGTTACCAACCTGAGCAAGAAGGAAATGGAAGGTCTTGCTGAGGAAGCACTGAAGCAGGCGACTGCTGAAGATGTTCTTGCACTTGTGAAAAAAGCAGTGGAATAATATTTATAAATGGAACCGAATGGCAGACTGCTGTCCGGTTTTTTTATAGTGAAACAGACTGAATTTCCAGTGAAAAATACGAACGGTACTGCAGCTTTTGCTGTATCAATCATTCAGACAGCGTATAAAATCGCTAAATAGTATGTAAAAAACTGCATTTATAGACACTTGTATCGACAGAGTGTTTAAAAACATATATGATTGTGATATGATAATACCATGAAAACAGATAAGTTAGAGAGCTTGTATACACACATTGAAGAAAAAAAGAGTCCTTCGTGATTTTGAAGGCATTTTTCATTATGCCTCCCTGTTATATACAGCCAGCAGGGAACAAAACAATGACCATTATTTGATAATCAGCTGTTATTTTCTTGGCAGCTCCTATTTCAACACAGGTGTTTATGATAAAGCGATGAAATATCTGCAGGAGGGAATTCGCATCGGAGAACATACGCCCTATCCATTTTTTCAGATGATGTGCTATAATCTGGCAGGGATGGTGAGTGGAACGCTTGGCGATGATATCATGTCGGTTGAATATATGCTGAAGTCCTATTATATCGCTTTGGATCATCAGGAGCTCGGGTATCTGTATATCATTTTAAACAATCTGGGTGTACTCTTTTTTAACCTTGGTTATTATGAAATCGCAAAGGAATATTTCACCAATGCCTTTGAAGAGCGCGGAATCGGTAGCTATGATGATCTTAAAATCAATGATGGCTTCAATATCATCAATCTGATGGGGACAAGCATTTATCTGAAGGATGATCTTGAATATGAGCGCTGGCTGATCTGGTACCGAGAATTTCAAAAACGATTTCAGATCGTTACAGTAGATAATGACTATCAGATGTATCAGGTTCTCTTGTCTGCCCATACGCAGGATATAGCAAGGCTGCGTGCTGAAGTGGTCCGCTTTCTGGAAATTGCCGGCAGAGAAGAGGATCGTTTGCATACGTTTAAAAATCTCCTTAAGGTATTTAAGGTCTGCATGCAGTTTCAGGAACAGAAGCTTTCCTCACAGATTTTATATGAGCTTCAGCTGATTCTTCAGGATTATCCGAATTATCAGAATCATTCCGAGCTTAAGGAATGTCAGGTCATTTATGCGAACACGTTTAAAGCTGAACAGGAGCGTCTACAGGCGCTGGAGGAGTATTATGATATTCGGCAGCTGGAGCTTTCGGCTGCACACAACAACATGAAGAATACGCTGCTGTTAAAGATAGACATGGAACAGCTGCTGTATGAACGTAATCAGATTTTAAAGGAAAACAGGGAGCTGGAGCGTCGTTCTGAAATAGAGGAATTCACAAATGTCATGAATAAAACGGCGTTTCGGACACATGTGAGTGCAGAGCTTGAAACCATGCATCAGGATCAGTATGTCTGCCTGTTGGTCATTGATATTGATAAATTTAAAAGCATCAACGACACCTTCGGTCATCTTGTCGGTGACCAGGTGCTTCTGCATGTCGTTAAGGTGTTGAAGGAGGTTCTTCGCAGCAGCGAATTCATCGGTCGCATCGGCGGTGATGAGTTCTGTGTGTTTATGAAGAATATCCTTTCTCTGCCCTATCTGTATGAGCGTCTGGATGAGATTTTAGATCGTCTGGTAAATACAAGAATCGAGGACAGACAGGTCCTGAGTGCCAGTATCGGTGTATGTATGAGCAATCATATCTGCAGGTATGATGAGATATTCCAAAAGGCGGATGAAGCGATGTATCACGCAAAGAACGCCGGTGGAAACTGCTATGATATTACAGAATTGAGTACATGACAAGATATTGCTAAAAATGACAAGATATTTTATATTTGATACTGTATACTATGTACTGTAGTCGGCAGATATGCCGCTTAATCACAAAGTTATCAGAGAGGAAAACAGCCGCGGTAAACCCCGGACATGAATGCAGTTCAGCGGTTTTTCAATGATGGAGCGATATGAGGATCGTCTCTATTGCTGATAATCTTGTATAAAGAAATGATTCTTACGATCCCTTTCAAGAATCATTTTTTTTATTTTTCACGCGTTTTCAATTTGTCTGTGATGTGATAGAATGATTCCATGAGAGCGGGGATGAGAATGAGAAAAAAAAGACTATGCGGAATCGTGTGCCTGTGTCTGGTGCTGAGTGGCGGATGCAGTGCAGCTGAGCCAAAGGAGGAGAAAAAATCCTCACAGTATTTTCTATTTGCCACACCTTTATCTACACATACGCTATGGCAAAAGGCCAGAGAAGGGATGCAGGATGCCTGTACGGAGCTGGAGGTGCATTGTGACTGGAAGGGACCTATTAAAATTTCCACCGATGATATGGTGGATGTCATCAATACAGGTCTTTTGAAAAAAGCAGATGGCATAATCACACAGGGGGTCATCAGCAAGGAGCTGATCCAAAAAGGAAATGACAAGGGTATCCCCTTCGTCCTGGTGGATTCTCCTGTTGAGGGCAGCAGTCCGCTAACAACGATCAGCAAGGACTTTGATGAACAGGCCAGACTTCTGTTAGCCGATATCGAAGAAAAGCTGGGTAAGAATAAAATGCTTCGCATCGGCATTCAGGTCAGTGATTTGAGCTTTGACCTTGCAAGGGATCAGATTGCATCCATTGAAGCTGTATTTGCACAGCATCCCGGCGGCTTTGAGATTGTCGCAAAAAGTGAATCGCGCAGTGACCAGCTCACCTCCCGCAACGAGTGGATCAAGGTGCTGCAGAAGGATACCGGTATGAATGTTTCCATCAACCTTGCAGGGGAGAATGCAATCGGTTTTGTGGATGCAAGCGAATATATGGACAATCGCGATACGATTCTTGTGTACGGCGTTGATGATATGAAGGAAACACTGGAGCTGATACGGGAGGGGAAGGTGGAAGGCAGTATTGTGACATCCTTTTATCAGTACGGATATGAATCGGTACATATATTATATGATTATGTCACCAGGGGAGTACGGCCGGAAAAGGAAAGGATTCCTTCCTATCTTGTGCTCGTTAACAGGAAGAATCTGAATACCTATGCCTCCGCTTTGCAAAAGGAGAAAATGCATGTGGAATAGATCGAAAAGCTTTCGCAGTAAAATCATGAACTACAATCTCATGCTGATCGTGGTGATGGTACTTGTCTGCACGACCTATGTACTTATCAATGATCGAACGATAAAGAAATTCAATTCCACCTATACCACCTACAATGAGCTGAATCAGTTTTATGACAATTTGAAGAATCTCAACGATGCGTTACAGGTGTACCTGTATTCTCCAGATGATCAGAATTATAAGGATTTTCACAGATATCGCACAGTTCTGCAGGGAAATGTGGAAAAGGTAAAGGCGAGTCTGAAAAATCAGGATCATGTCTGGCGTTTCGAGCTGCTAAACAATATGGTGGATGGCTATATGGCGCAGGCAGAGCTGGTCATCGCTTCCGATCTTCAGCAGGAAAAGGAGTTCAGTGCGAAGTATCAGGAGCTGCTGTATGAATATGATCTGATCAATAAGACAGCTAGTGAATATTATGGCTTGGCGACGCAGGATATGCAGCTGCAAAAGGCGGCAGTCAACAGCAATCAGAAGACCATGCAGCTGGTGTCGCTGTTCTTTATCCTCTATCTGATTGTATGGATGATCTATTTTTCCATATCCACTATCAAATCCATCACCGATCCTCTGGAAAAGGTAATCAATAATATGAACCGTATCAAGAAGGGAGCATATGACCTTACGCAGATTTCCAATACGAATAAGGAGATGAATGTGCTTTGTCTTGCCCTGGAGGATATGGCGGACAGTATCGAAAAAAACATCCAGTATGAAAATGAAAAGGCAAGACTGGAACGCAGGGTTCTGGAACAGCAGAATGACAATCTGCGAAAAGATGAGCTGCTTGCCCAAAGCGAGCTGCGCATTTTACAGAATCAGATCAATCCGCATTTCCTGTTTAATACACTGAATATGATTTATAAAAAGGCGTACAGTGAGGGAGCCTATGAAACAAGTGAGCTGATGGAAAAGACGAGCCAGCTGCTTCGCTACGGTCTTGATAATGCAAGTAAAATCAGTTCTCTGAAAAAGGAAATCAAGGCAATTTACAACTACAATTACATACAGGAAAAACGATACGGTGACAGAATCCGCTTTCTGATGGATATTGAGGAGGATTTGCCGGATATCCCGATGCCCTCCATGGTGCTGCAGCCGCTTGTGGAAAATGCGGTGTCACACGGCTTACAGGATATTATCGAGGATGGAGAGGTTGTGATTGAGGTAAGCCGTCTCAATGATGAAATCATGATATCTGTCAGTGACAACGGTACCGGTATGCCTGCGGATGAGCTGGAGAAGCTTATTCTGAACGATTTCCGCATGAGCAGTGATGAACGCTCTCATCTTGGGCTTTATAATGTTACAAGGCGCCTGAAGGCCTTCTATGGCGATGGGGTACGTATCATTGTCAACAGTCTGGAGGAATGCGGATTTGAAATCAATATACAGATTGATTTGAAGGAGAACGGATATGTATAAAATCATGATCATTGAGGATGAACAGATTGAGCGGGAAACGCTGTATAAGATCATTCAGGAGGGTTTTCCGGAATGTCAGGAGCTGTATGCTGCGAAAAATGGTAAAGAAGCACTGACCCTGTTTGAAGAGCATCATCCGGATATCATATTAGCCGATATCAATATTCCGGGTATCAATGGTCTGGAGGTGATTCGCCGCATTCGGCAGACAGCGGGGGAAGTGGAGTTTCTGATTTTATCCTCCTATAATTACTTCGAATATGCACAGGAGGCGATTCGTCTTGGTGTAGAGGATTTCATCTTAAAGCCGTATACGATTGATCATTTAAAGGATGCTCTGCGAAAAACGATGGAGCAGTTACAGCAGAAGCAGAATGAAAAAAAGCATCAGAGTGATCTGCTGGAAAAAATAGAAAGGATTACTCCGGTTGTGGAAAATGAATGTCTGTTTGCCATATTGTCGAATGAGGATGAGCTGGTGCTGCGCAAGAATCTAAGACTGCTCAGTCCGCGCATCTGCAGCGGCTTCTGTTTCATCATCCGATCCTCTCATTACGATCAAACCTATATGGAAAAGGTGTCCGCAGGCTTCATACAGCTGGGCTTTCGCTGCCTGAAGGAGCTCTTTCATGAGCTGCAGATTTTTTATATCCTTGCAGAGCGGGCTATTCCGCAGGAGGATTTGCAGCATTTGGAGAGCTATATCACAGCATTGCAGTCGGATAGCCTTGAATTTGGTATCGGACCGATTGTAAATGACATTGCGCTGTTTCACCATTCCTTCCAAATAGCAAGAGATCGCATCGGCATTCAGGAGCCGATCTGTTCTCAGCTTCTGCAGGACAGCAGCGATGATTGCAAGGTGGATATCGATCTGGATAAAATTGTTGCACGATTTGTGTCCATCTTTCAGAAAATGGATGAGGAGGGTCTAAAAAGGGCAGTTCATCAGCTCTGTCTGACACTGATTCCTCATGAGCGCAGGCAAATCGTTCAGGAGGTGGCCGATTTGTTTGAAAGGCTGCGTGATACGTTGCAAAAGGAGTATGCGGATATCAATCTGCAAAGGATAGAAATAGCACCACTGCAAATCAGTACGAATATTCATCAGGAGGTGCCGCTGTATCTACATATGCAGATGCATCGACTGTATGATCCCATTGTTGAGGAGCGCTTCCGTAACACCAATCAGCTGGTACGTCAGGCAGTCCGCTATATTGATGCCAACTACCGTAAACAGATCACCCTGAGTGATATGGCGGATGCATTGCAGGTTTCACCGTTTTACCTGAGTAAGCTGTTGAATAATTCTCTGCATAAAACCTTTACCGAGCTTGTCAGCGAGCGGCGGGTGGAGGCGAGTAAGGAGCTGTTGAAAAGCGGTAAGCGAATCAAGGAGATTGCTTATGAGGTCGGCTTTCAGGGACAGAATTACTTCACAAAAATATTTAAGAAGTATACCGGTGTAACACCGAAGATGTATAAGAATTCCTTCGACGACAAATAGGAAATAAAAGGAAACTGCAAATAATTGCTAAAGATAACAAGAATTTACTAGTTTAACAGTTATATAATAACATTGCAGATAAAAGACCAATTTAACAATCATAATTATATCTGCAATACCATAATGGTAAGGCTGTTACCAGCCGGCCTTACTTTAATCCTTTTTCTTTAAAAAAACCATGTTTCTCCCAGAACATGGTTTTTTTATGCCAAGCGTAAAAAGAAAAGCAATATCCGAATGGGATGTATTCCACAAGCGAATATTGCATATTCATTCATTGTTCAACCGACTTCAAAATTCATGTATGCACAATGCTGTTTTCATAAACAGATATTGCGGTATCTCTTTTTATTTGGTCAGCTCCAGGAATTCATCAATACGCTGTGCGCATGTATCCAGACAGCTTGTCCAGAATGCTTCATCACACAGGTCGATATCAGCCATCGCTGCAACATCCTCAACACTGGATACCGTTGTTGCTTTTAGAAGCTCACGGTATTTTGGTACGAAAGCTTCTTTCTCTTCCTGATACTTCACAATCAGTCCCCGTGCAAACAGAGCTCCGAATGCATATGGGAAATTGTAGAAGCTCAAACCGCTGGAATAGTAATGGGACTTGCAAATCCACATATACGGATGCAGATAGTCGGGATCCAGACCGTCCCCATATGCCTGCTTCTGTGTTTCGATCATGATGGCTTCCAGCTCGTCCGCAAACATAAAGCTGTCTTTGCGCTTTTCAAATACTGTCTTTTCAAACAGGAAGCGGGAATAGATATCACAGATAACCTGTGTCAGATCCTGCAGCTGATTTTCAATCAATGTGATTTTTTCCTGACCCTTCGCCTCCTCGATTGCGGCATTCATAATGATGTTTTCATTGAATGTTGAAGCAGTTTCCGCAACCGGCATGGAATAATCGGTATTCAGGGGACGGTGATTCTCAATCATCATACCGTGATAGGCATGTCCCAGCTCATGGGCAAGCGTAACGATATCACCTAGCGCACCGTCATAGTTCGTCAGAACACGGCTCTGTTTTACGCCGCTTAAATTAGCACAGAAGGCACCGCCGACCTTTCCCTTGCGCGGGAAGAAATCAATCCAGCTTTCGTCAAAGGCACGCTCCATCATATCTGCCATATCCTCTGCGAAAGGACGGAAGTGCTTCAGCAGGTATTCCTTTGCCTCCTCTACACGATAGGTTTTTGTTTCCTCACCGAGTGGCGCAAACAGCTCATACCAGGGAAGACCGTTCTTATATCCGAGAAGCTCTGCCTTGCGTCTGAGATAGGCATGAAATTTCGGCATATAGGATTGCATGGTATGCAGCAGGGCATCCAGCGTTTCCTGCTTCATGTGCGCATTGTGCAGTGTCATGGCAAGTGGAGAAGCAAAGCCGCGCAGCTCACATTCTGTCAAAACCTGTGCCTTGATGCTGTTTAAGGAAAAGGCAACGGCATCACGTATTTTATCATAGGCCTTCAATTCTGCCTCATAGGCACTCTTGCGCACCTTTGCATCACTGTCATAGGCCATATTGCGAATCTGAGAAAGGGTGGAGACTTCGCCCTTATACTCTACCTCTACAATACTCGTCAGATATTCCTGCAGATTGGCCCAGGCTTCACCGCCGCTGATATTCATTTTGGATAATACATCCTCTACATCATCACTGAGCAGATAGGTACTGTCCTCTTTTATTGTATGCAGCAGGTAGCTGTATTCCTTCAGCAGTGCATCCTGTTCAATACACGCATCCAGATCCTCAATTTCTGCCACGTAGCGGTTGAACTTTGCATTTGCTTTCGTGATGCCGCTGAATTTCTGTGAAAACTGATTCATCAGCGAAACCGTTTTTCCATCCGATGTATTCGTGGACTGCTTCAGAGAAATAAAGTGCCCGACGCGATCGGCTAGTGTGTGGAATTCCTCCAGCAGGGACAGCATATCGTGTAAAGCTTTCACCTCGTTATCATGACACAGCTGCTCAGCAGCCTGTGTACAGCGTTGAATAACGGTATCCATTTTTTTGAAGTCATTAACAAAGGCTTCATCATAATATCCCTTGTATAAAACATCTAAAGACCATTCATTCATAAGTATCTACCTTCTTTCATCCTTTAGACAATACCCATATTATATCCCATCTATACAGGAAATGCACAGTTTTACAAAGCTTATTTCAGGAAATTGTGCAGTTGAGAGGATGACATGTAAAAAGACTCCACTTTTCATGGGGTCTCTTATGCAATTCAAACAGGAATACTCTGTTGTGCTGATTGCGATTTTTTTGGTATTTGTAACAGGTTGCAGGAAGGTGTTTTTATCCGCGTGTTCCAACGTGACGACGTGAAAAGGTGTAAATTGCGTAGGCACATACCATAAGCACCGTGCTGTATCCGATGAATATCAGATTGTTGCCAGGAACGGCTTCAAACAGGGTCAGAGAGCCGAAGAGGAAAAAGATGAAGGAGCTTCCCACCTTGACCGTATCTTCACGAAGGTGAGAGAAGATCAGCTTGCCTGCAAAGATACCGAGTATATTCGCCATAATCAGCCCCAGAGAAGCACCGAGGAAAATCGGAAAATGCTCACGCATGTGATCGGCGGCCAGCGCAACGGTGGCAAGCTGCGTTTTATCACCAAGCTCTGCGATAACAAAGGTAAATGCAATGGATACTACGGGGATTTTCAATGCAACATGATGCCCTGCTTCTTCCTCGGTGCTGCAGCGAAGATTCATCAGTCCAAAAAACAGAAACATGGCACTTGCCGCCAGCTTGATCAGACGCATGGGAATCAGATCACCGATCAGATCACCGGCCAGTACGGAGACACCGCTGATGGCAAAGACACCGAGTATCATGCCGGCAATTACGGTTTTTACGGAGTAGCGGTTTGTCAGCGCCATAATCATCAGCTGTGTTTTATCGGCCATCTCTGCCAGAAAAACAAATAGAAATGTATGAAACAGCATAGGTTCACCTCTTTCAACTATATGCGTGGGAAGCAGGCGGTATGCAGGGAATATAAAAAAGATTTTCTTCAGAGCATGGTTGCATATTCTGAAGAAAATCAAGGGGAAAGCTAGGAAATATATGCGAGAATCAGCTTCATGGTGTTTTCCACACCATCATAATGCGTTCGTTCCATTCCATGGGATGCATGTACGCCCGGACCGATCAGTGCACCGCGGATATCACAGCCTCCGCGCAGTGCTGCGCTGACGTCGCTGCCATACATCGGATAAATATCAACGGCATAGCACAGCTTCTTTTCCTTAGCCAGCTCAATCAGCCGGCTGGTCATTTCATAATCATACGGTCCGCTGGAATCCTTGGCACAGATGGAAACATCCTGTTCACTGCAGGCCAGATCAAGACCGATACAGCCCATATCCACGGCTATCAGCTCATTAATGCATTCCGGTATGTGTGACATGCCATGACCGACCTCCTCATATGTGCTCATCATGAAAATAAGATCGTATGCAGGGGTGATGCTGTGTTCCTTCATATGCTGAAGGACGCCCATCAGGGCACTGGCACTGATTTTGTCATCCAGAAAGCGGGATTTGATAAAGCCGCTTTCCGTAATCTGAACCTTTGGATCGATTGCCACAAAATCACCGTTGCAGATGCCGAGTGCTTCCACATCCGCTTTTGTTTTCACAACCTCGTCAATGCGGATTTCCATCTCATCGACCTCACGTTTTCTGGTCGAAGCGTCTTTATATACATGTGATGCGGGAGAACAGGAAAGTACGGTACCGGTATATACCCTGCCATCTCTTGTATGAATGCGGCAGTATTCCCCATCCAGTGTGGGAATGATCGGGCCGCCGATGTTGGTGACTGCCAGCATACCGTTGCTTTTGATGGAGCGTACCATCAGCCCAAGTGTGTCGCAGTGCGCACAGAAGCCGATTGTTTTTTCACTGCTGGAGCCCTTTACATAAATCAGAAGGTTTCCCTTATTGTTGCGTTTTGTCTGATATCCCAAGGCTGCTGCCTCGTCGGCTACAAGGTCAATTGCCTTTTTTGTATAACCGGTTGGGGAGTCCGTCCCCAAAAGTCTTGAAGCAAAATCCAATACGTATGTCTTATCCATTTGTCTACCTCACTTACTTATAGAAACGCCGTCGTTTCCGTCAATTTCGCTGACTCTGACCCGAATGACCTCACGCAGGGAGCTGGGAATATTCTTTCCTATATAGTCAGCGCGAATGGGAAGCTCCCGATGCCCGCGGTCCACCAGCACAGCAAGCTGAATTTCCCTGGCTCTACCATAGTGCATGATCGCATCCATCGCAGCCCGTACGGTTCTTCCCTTGAAGAGTACATCATCCACAAGGATGACCTTTTTATCCTTTACCGGCAGGGATTCCATCGGCATGGGATAGGGCTTTTCCCGATCATCTCTCCAATGCGATACATCCAGGGCAAAGCAGGGAACACTGACATCCTCCACGTTGCATATAATGTCTGCCAGTCGTCTGGCAAGAATTTCTCCTCTTGTCTTGATACCGATTAAGACGATATCCTCTACGCCGCGGTTATGCTCGATGATTTCATGCGATATGCGGATGAGAGAACGTTTCATCTGGAGCGCGTCTATGATTTCCTTTGTTTCCATGTACTACCTCCTGACGTACAGCTACTATAAGTATAGCGGTTCGTCTTCGTTTTCGCAATCATTTCCAAGGATTTCACGTAAAATCGAGGCTGTATATTCCTCATACAGCTGCGTATTGTTTTCCGCCCTTCTCGTGTACAGAACATAGACCGGAATATCCTGCAGATAGAGGATGGTAAAGAAATCCCGCAGGAGGGCGTCACAGACAGGCTTGTTTTGAGCACAGCCAAGCGGATTGATGAAATAGGAGGAAATCAGCTGTCCGTTTCTGCGGCAGGGTCCCTTGCGGAACAGGTCCAGACATTCATCCAGTGTTTCCAGTCGCCGATAGCCGTATTCATCGCTGACATTATCCAGATAAAACAAATGTGTAACCTTGTGAAACTGCAGGGTATTTGCATGCTGAATAAGCGGCAGAATCTGATACAGCTCCTGATTTTCCTGTATCAGAAACAGGCTGTCGGAAAAAGTGGAGAATACCGAGGTGATACGGGAATGTGTGATGTTTTTCAGCGCACTGATTTCTCCGCCGGTGCTGACAATTTCCTCATCCAGATAATGCAGGGTTCCATGATCATCATAAACGGGGGCTGCCGATAGCCCCTTCTGTTCACAGACTCGAAGGCAGGCATCAAGCAGCTCACTTTTGCCGGTTCCGCTTTCTCCGGCAAAGACCAGTCCTTTCTTTGTATCACCTGCCTGCATCTGAAGCATGGAAGCATGAATGGGCAGATCGTGCTTCTCCATGCAGATTGCATTGTAAAGGGTCTGCAGCATATCCTTGAGATAGCGTATATGATGCATACGCGGGGTTCCGCTGACCAGTCCAATGGTGATCTGATTCGTTTCATCGTAATAGTAGCAGGCCTGATCCTTTGCGGAGGCTAAGGCAAAAATGAGAATGAAGTCCTGTTGCAGGGACAAGGCAGTGAGCGGATACAGGGCGGCGAGACAGACGCCCAGCTGTACGCATTCTCTGGACAGATAAACAATGCCCTTTTTATCCGCAATCGCAATACTCATTGCAAAAAAAGCATTTGCATCCATACTGATATCGCGGTAGATGAAGGTGGAGGAGCGCTCAATAGAAATATTGGTGGCATCCGGCTGCTGAAAGAGTGGTACATGATGCAGCTGTACCTGTGAAATAAAGGGAATCTGCTCCAGAGGAAGGTGCGCATAGGGATGGGATACCTCACATACACGCAGCTGCAGGGTAGCATCAAATCCAAAGGGCTGCATATGCAGCAGGCTGCTGTCCTTTTGCTTCAGGACGGCCATGTTCTGAAACAGGGTGTCCAGAGAAGGGTTTCGTGCTGCTTCACTGCTGCACAGACGAAATTTTGAAAGTGTCGCGGCATAGGTCAGAAATTCCAGCAGATACGGACTGGGGTGCGGCTGTGCGGTAAGCAGGGCGAGTACTCTTGCTTCCTCAATATCATAAGGATAGGCGTCTATCAGACGGCGCAGGTATTGCTCACCGTCACAATCCTGTGGAAATAAAAGTTCTTTTTTCATATGGGATCACCTGTTTGTAAGCTATGCGGCGGCTGCCGAAAAAAGTACAAATTTGCACAACAGTCAGCAGAGTGGCTCTATTCTACATCATATCGTTTTCTACAGCTTCAGATAGAAAATGCGGAGGTATGCAATCCACTGATGATTTTAAGGGGAAAAGCGGCTACAGAATGCATGTCTTCGCTGTATACGGTTATGGAGCATTTAAAAATCAGAAGGCATCGTTCGTTTTTCTTTGCTAATATGGGAATGAGATGCAAGAAACCGCTCATTTTTATAAGCAGCGAAAGAAATAACTTGTAATCGGTTGCTTAACGGAGAAAAGATATGCTGCCAGCATGCTTCCCTATGTCTTTCTCTTCCGCAAATGAGTAAGGCAGCCATTGCGCTGTGAAAAGCGTTCAGAGGTCTATAGTAAGGTTGGATATAGAAAAAGACGCAGTACATGGGAGTATCCAAATGTATATGCGTCTTTGTTATGATAGCTTCAGCTGTGCATTATGCCATGCTGTTATAAAGGACAGCCTTATAAAAATAGCAATGAAATTCAGCTTGTGTAAGTATCTCTATTTTTGTACATGACCTTGTCAGACAGAGGCAGGGCGTTAGAACAAATTCATCAGCTCTTCCTTGCTCATACTGGTGATGATTCCCTCGTTATTGTGAATAATGGAGTCGCTGAGGTCCTGCTTCAGACTCTGCAGCTGCATGATTTTCTCCTCGATGGTATCCTTTGCTATCAGCTTGACAACCTGTACATTGTTATGCTGACCGATGCGGTAGGCGCGATCCGTTGCCTGATTCTGTGCAGAAACGTTCCACCATGGATCAAAATGGATAACGACTTCCGCACTTGTCAGATTTAAGCCGGTACCGCCTGCCTTCAGGGATATCAGGAAGATGGGGGTATCATCACTGTTAAAGCTGTTTACCAGCTGCTGCCGCTGCAGCTTCGGTGTGCTTCCCTTCAACAAATAGTAAGGGATATCCTGGCGTACCAGCTCCTTTTCCAGCAGCGAAAGAAGCGAGGTGAACTGTGAGAATAGGAGAACCTTTTTTCCGGATTCCCGGCAGCTTTCAATAAACTCCATACAGGCACTGATTTTGGCACCAATACCGTTATAATTTTCATACAGCAGGCGCGGATCACAGCACAGCTGACGCAGTCTGGTCAGCATACTGAGAATCATGATTTTACTGTTTGCGAAGCCTTTTTCCTTAAAGCTTTTGTTAAGGTCATCCCGTATGAGGGATACATTGGCCATATATAATTTTCTTGTTTCTTCATCCAGCTCAATCAGCATGGTGTTTTCCACCTTTTCCGGCAGTTCCTTGAGGACATCCTTCTTCACACGCCGCAGGATAAATGGTTCAACCATACGTTTCAGCTCCTTCAGCATTCCCATATCGTTTTCCTTGACAATGGGCTGCTCATACTGCTTTTTGAAATAGGAATAGGTATACAGATAGCCGGGCATTAGGAAATCAAAGATGCTCCACAGCTCTGCCAGTGAATTTTCAATCGGTGTTCCGGTCAGGGCGAACCGATGGCGGGCCTGTATCTGCTTTACGCTGATGGCATTCTTGGTGTTGTGGTTTTTGATATACTGCGCTTCATCGATAATCTGATACTGGAAGGTGAAGTCCTCGTAGGCTTCAATATCCCGTTTTAAATAGTCATAGGAGGTGATAACGACATCATAGTCCTTACAGCTGCGGATTTGTACCTTTCGCTCATCACTGGAGCCGCTGATAATGATGCTCGTCAGCGTCTTGGAAAATTTCTCAATTTCACTTTGCCAGTTGAGTATCAGTGAAGACGGGCAAACGACCAGTGACAAAGAATCTTTGCGCTGCAGCCGTTCATCCTCCAGCAGCGTGATGACCTGCAGGGTTTTACCGATACCCATATCATCTGCCAGTATACCGCTAAAGCCATAGGCAGCCATGGTTTTCATCCAGCGAAAGCCGGTTTTCTGATAATTACGCAGTGTTGACTTCAGCGCTGGAGGGACTGCAAAGTCACTGTCCTTGACATTGCGGATGCCGCGAATGATATCCTTGAAGGAGGAATCCCGGTCGACCTTGATCATATCGCTATCCTTCAGACTGTTGTCAATATACAGAGAACGATATTTGGGAACCTTGATCACACCGCTGCTGATTTCCTTTTCACTCACGTGCATACCATCCAGAATTGCACTGAGCTCCTGCAGTGCACTATCCTCGATATTGACAAAGGAGCCGTTTTTCATACGGTAATACTTCTTATTCATACGATAAGAGGCAAGGACCTCCTGCAGCTCATTAACAGGGAAATCGTAGGTATCAAAATTAATTTCCAGCAAATCACTTTCAATGCGGACACCCATGGAGATATTGACACTCTCCTTGATCTGCAGCTTTTTAAATTTATCTGTAGCAAATATCTCACAGGTATTGCCAAGCTCCTTCAGCCCCTGATTCAGAAATTCATACATGGCATCCTGCGAATGCTCGATATAGGCAATGCCGTCCACTGCATCGATTCGGGTCATGTAACGGGTAAAGACAAGCCGTGTCGAAATTTCATCATTGAAATTTCTGGAGGTGGACAGGGCACTTGTGCTGAAAGCGTTGTATTCCTCATTTCCATAGCAGTACATCAGGCGTGCGGAAATCACATTGTGCTTGGGCATATCGATATACAGACGGCATTCCAGAGGAAGCGGTGCAAAGGCAGAGATATCCACACCTCTCAGCGGAATATACCGGCGTGTATTCATAATGACATTATTATAGAAGGTGGGCATGAGTTCACTGCTTAACAGCAGCGGTTTTTTCTTTTCCAGATATGTCTGCAGCAGGCGGCTGCAGGCTTTGGAATAAGCGGTATCACAGCGGTACAAAATATGATCCATTAACAAATATACATGGCTGCGGCCTTCAAATATGCGATAGCTCAAAGAGCTCAAGGCGATTTCATAGGAGTCATCCTCCTGTTTTTTAACTTCCATGGTAAGCTTTGGATTTTCATCCAGAAAGCGCATGTTGATCAGCATTTTTTCCTTCATGCGATGCATAATATCCTCACCGGCGTACAGCTGGAAAAATTCATCAAGCGCATCCGGTGTCATACACAGGTTACGCGCCTGTGGACAGCGCTCCAGTGCATGGCGGTTCTGGAAATAGAGGACATCATGCTCATGGCGCAGCATAAAGTCAAGCAGCTTCTGACTATCTTCATCAAAGCTTAAGCGGTTATGCAGAAACTCCAGCTCCTTGCCATAGCTTTTTTTCACATTGTTGCGGATATCGTCAAGAAACTGTGCAATATCCTTTACGATATAGCGCTTTGCATTCCCCACCTTCAGTGTCAGTGCCAGGATAGTTCGCTGACGAATCTCCAAAACAGGCTCGATATGTACCGCCTGCTTCAGATTCATAGCCAGCGAGGAATAGATGATTTGTTCCTCATAGGCATTCATAAGGGAAATGGCGTAGCTGTCATGCTGCTGAACTGCGGTATGTGCATCCGTCTCCTTCTGCTTCTTTTCATGCTCCTCATTCAGCTTTATTAAAACAGCTGTACAGTGCTCACAGGACAATGTATCTTTCCCATGCTGCGGACAGCTGCATAAATGTGCGCGCACCGTTACATCATCCTTGTCGATGGACATGTTGACTTCCCGGTAGTCCTTTCCATCCTTAATGGTAGCGTTGATCATGATGATTTCCCTGGAAGAAAAATCATCGATATCCAGAGATACGATTCTCTGCTCATCCACCAGTCTTTTCGCTTTTTCATATTGTTCATCACTTCCGGCAAAATCCCGGATTTGTGCATTGGTAAACTCCATACATACACCCCTGCTTTCATCTTATTATTGTACCATCTTTTTCACGTAATTTGTCCCTGTATATGAAATGTTTTTCCATAAAGAGAAGATATGTATACCGTTCAGTGTTTGTAAAAATACACCTGCTGCTCGCATTCATCAGTGTCTGTGAAAAAAATGTTGTAAGGCAACAGTTGCTGAAGGTACCGGATATACATAAAGGATCAAATGACTAAGACGAGATTACACAAAGATAAGTCAAAGCTGCTGTTTACAGTATGAAGCATGTATATACTGTGTGAGGATAGCATGTTAATAAGCTTTTCGTTATGTTTCATAAGTATGAATGATATATTCCTCTATATTTCTTGTAGATAGTACTATTCTGATACTATAATGTTAGGCTTTTACCTTCAGTATACCAACTATGAAAAATTGATATTATAGACGATTCAAGAAAATGAAAGTCGGATATGCTTTGCATAAAAAGAAGCACTGAAAAGGAGTCTCTAAAAAATCACTTGACGTATCAGTGTCCTAACGTATAATATTAAGTAAAGGATTTAGAAAGACAGAGGAACAGCTGCGATGAGAATTTGATAATCTAATTTACAAAAACGTGAAAACTAGCAGACATACCATAGCGTATGTACTGTTTTGCGGACTGTGGGTTAAATTATCATTGTGTTTTTTTATCAATCTGTTCTTTTCTTATACTTCAATGCATGTAGAATGCAGGTAAGATAGATATTGAGCATAGATTTTTTATATATGATAATCCACCCGCTCATAGGGAGGGATTCTATGCTGCTGGAATTACAGCATGTAATAAAAAGGTTTCATGATAAAGAACTGCTTCATATACCGGTATGGCAGATTCATCAGGGTCAGCGGATTGGACTGATTGGCGCAAACGGATGCGGAAAAACCACACTTTTGCGGATTTTACAGGGAGTGTGTGTGGTTGAAGAAGGTGTTGTACGTAGATTTTGTACGCTTTCCTATTTTGAACAGCTGTCACAACAGGTTTCTTATGGGGATGGAAGACTACTGAGGGAATTATCTGTTTCTCATCTGCAATTGAAGAAACAGGTAAGCGGTGGGGAACAGCAGAGGCTGCGGTTGTCAAAAGCACTGAGCACCCCCTGTCATCTGTATCTTCTGGACGAGCCGACAAGCAATCTGGATCAGCAGGGAATTGCCTTTGTGAAAAAAGCCCTGCAGAATATGGATTCCTTTGTACTGGTTACGCATGAGCGTTCCCTGTTACAGGAGGTATGCAACCAGATCATTGAAATTAAGGATGGCAGGCTGCACATATATGAAGGTAATTATGAAAGCTATCTTTATCAGAAAGAGGAACATAGAAAATATCTGCAGCACCGCTACGATACAATCGAGAAGCAGCGTCACCAGCTGCAAAAGGCGTATGAGCAAAAAATAAAGCAGGCACAAAAGGCGAAGCGGAAGCCGCGAAATGTTTCAAACAGTGAACGTAAAATGCGGGGAAAGGTCGCGCTTCGAAAGTCCAAGGACGGTATCAGTAAGGCGATGTATCGGCAGGCGGATGCGATTGCAAGCCGTATGGAGCATTTGGAAAAGGTTGAGGTGTTAAAAGAGGAAGAAGCAATTGTGATGGATGTACAGGCGCTGGATCTGCCAAAAGGAAAATGGCTGTTGAAAGCAGAAGGACTAAGTGTTTCCTATGGAAGGCACAATGTGCTAAAGAATGTGCATTTCTTTATGAAAAATCACAGTAGAGTAGCTCTTGTTGGAGAAAACGGCTGTGGCAAAACAACGCTGCTGCAAGCGATTGTACAAGGAAATCCTGCGATATGGAAGGCACCAAAGGTGAAGATTGGCAGATTGTTTCAGCAGTTTGAGAATTTGAAGGATGAGCAAAGTGTATATGAGAATGCCATGGCGGATAGTGTGCAGGGGGAGCATGTCGTGCGCACAATTCTGGATCGGTTGTTATTTCAACAACAGGATTTGAAAAAGCCGGTAGCTGTGTTAAGCGGTGGAGAGCGGATGCGGCTTGGCTTTGCGAAGCTGATGGTAGGTTCCAGCAATCTGCTGCTTCTGGATGAGCCGACAAATTATCTCGATCTTCCTTCCATTCGCTGTATCACAAAGCTGCTGCAAAATTATGAGGGAAGTGTATTGTTTGTATCTCATGATGCGGCATTTATCAAAGAGGTCGCAACTGAGGTATGGGAGCTTCGCGAGCATGCGCTGTCCATGCCGCAGGACTGTGTGAAGTCATGCAGTAAAAAGCAGGGACAAATCGATCCGGATATAGCGACAAAGCGAATGATTCTGGATATGCGCAGAAGTGAGGTGGCACATCGACTCATACAGGCATCAGGTGATCGGGAAGTACTGGAGAAGGAATATGCTGAAATTATGGAAAAACTGAAAAATCTATAGAAAGGGATTTGTCAATCTGTGCTTTTCATGATACCATGGACGGTAGCAGGTAGTCCGGATAGGAAAGAGATGCATGATTCGCGGATTCATGAAACTTCACAGGAGCATCAGGGCGATGAAATTCTTTCCAGGTCACTGCAAATCGTTGCCGCAGGGGGATTTGTGAACAGGTATATACGACCAAATATCAAACAGATATTACTGATTCGACGGACTGACACGCTATCTTATATGAAGATAGCATTGCAGATGTCTTCTATGGAAGCTTCAATTCATTTTTTGATGCAGAGACGTCGCAACGATACAGCAGCTGTGGATATGTCGATATTCTGCACAAGGTTGGCAAAGAATATGAGGCGATGATGAAATGGAAGGCATTATAAGTGAGCGTAGCATTCGATTACGTAAATGTTAACAAGGAGAAGCATACATGGACATACATAATCATAATCTGAATATACATTATTCCATACCGGAAAACTTATGGAATGAGCTGGTAGAAATGTTTGCACAGCTGCCGCATTATCGGGGCTTTAGTGATGGCTGTCCGCAATGGTATGGATGTGACGGAAAGCTGATTGAGGCTTCTTTGGAGACCAGTGGTCTGCAGTTTTACGCAGAGCTTCCACAGGAGGAATGGGATGCGTGGTTTGCGCAGTTTCAGCGCAGAGCAGAGGAAATCCTGGGATATCCCATAGGAGAACCGGAAGACGGATATGAATTTCGGATTTATGACTGAATAGAAAGATGAAATGATAAAGAACCGCTCAGATGGCAGTGGACGATGATTTTCTTCGCAAAAATCCATTGGCATTTGAACTGGCATCTGCCATTGTCAATGATTCTGTTACCAGAGAAGTGAATACCCGGAAACAGCAAATAGATCTATTTGACAAAATTCGAGATAGATCCGAAACCTTGCAGTATATTCTGGGTCACGCAGACATCAGTGTAGCCTTGAACACATACACCCATGTGAAGTTCGATATGCAGAGGAAGTAGTATATCGGATAGCGAAGGATTAAAAAAGCCCGTTGGTAAGGATGCTTGCTTTACCGATGGATTTACAAGGATTGCAGGAGAAGACATGAGAAAACACGAAAAGATATGAGAGGATACCTTGAAAAACGGAAAACCCTGAAATATCAAGCGTTTGGAAAGAAACATAAGACTTAGATGGAGATATGAGCACATGATAAAAATACTATTCGTTTGCCACGGCAATATCTGTCGATCCACAATGGCGGAATATGTTATGAAGGATTTGGTGAAAAAAGAAGGAATGCAGGACAGATTTTATATTTCATCCGCCGGCACAAGCCGCGAAGAAATCGGAAACGGAGTTCATTATGGAACACGCCGTAAGCTGCGTGAAGAAGGAATACCGATAGGAAATCACAGGGCTGTACAGATGTGTGAAGCAGATTATAAAAAATACGATTATTTGATTGGTATGGATAGCGCAAACATGAGAAACATGGAACGTATTGTTCATGGTGATCCAAAGCATAAGCTGTATCTGCTGCTTGACTTTACAAGCCGCCCGGGCGCAATTGCCGATCCATGGTATACTGGTAACTTTGATGCTACGTTTACCGATGTGATGGAAGGCTGCAGTGGTCTTCTGAAGTATTTGAAATCACAGTGGACAGATGAGAAGTACTGACAGTGATATACGCAAGAAAAAACACGCATGAAATTGTGAAGGGTTCTTTCTTACTTTAGGGTGTTTGCAAAAGGGAGACTTCAACTTCTATTGATAACTGCAATCGTATGGAAGTCTCCCTATGTTAAGTTTACCCACAATCGAGAAAGAACCTTGTGAAGAGCATGCGTGTTTTATGCTATACAAAGAATCTGAAGGGCGAAAAGAGCAGATACTGCACATATAGGAAGCTTGCCAGTTCACTTCTGTTATAAAAGCTTTACATTTTGTTTAGATTGCCTTTTCGTACCTATGATATAGTTCTTACAGCCACATACTACCTGTATACTGTGGCATATTCATTTAATTCCATAATTCTGGATATGGAATCCACAAAGAAACCGCCGGTGTCCGTTACATCCGGCGGCTTTCTTATTTCTGGCAGTGTGGACAGTAATAAATACTTCCCCCCAGATATTGCTCTTTCTGAATTCTGCCTCCGCATTTCGGGCAGCCATCCTTATAATGCCCTGCTGACATGACACAGTGATACCCGCCCTTTTCACCATAAATGTTCTTCTCACTATCCCTGCCGCCTTCCTGTACCATCTGCTGCAGCGTCTGCTTCATTGAGAAAAACAATGTGTTTACTTCATCCTTTGTCAGTGTATTCATTTTCCGTTTCGGATGCAGTCCCGCATAAAACAGGATATCCTGACAGACACCGTTTCCGATTCCTATAAACCTCTGCTTTGTCGCCAGAAAGGCTTTCACACTCAGCTTTTCTGTTTCATGATGCAGCTTGCTTAAAAAATTTTCGTACGTGAAGCACTCGTCCAGCAAAGAACAGCTTTTCAGCTCTGCCTCATAATAGGCATCCTGTGCACCCTCAGTCTTTGGAAAAACATGTATTGCCGCATACATGGAGGTTGTAACGTGCAGACAGCTTCCATCTGTAAACATAAGCAGCAGCTTGCTTTTCTTGAATTGCTGTGGTTTTGCAAACCATCGGATATTTGCTCCATCACGAAAGGTCAGCACCTCATCCTCAATCTCCAGTTCCACGTAGAAGCTGCGCTCTACTACAGCGGTTACGGCTTTGTTTTTCAGTCGATCGTGATAGGTATCCGGATTACCATAATAAAACGTGAATTTGTGATCTGTGAAATTTCCGGACACACTTTGAATAGTTTTTCCAAGAACCTCTTTACGTAAATCTGCTGCTATTGTTCTTGCTTCAGGAAGCTCAATCATATACATCACCTGTATAGATTGTATCAGAAAAAGGTACAGCTGCCTATGATCCTCCTGTATTTCCCAAAGATGATGAAAAAAAAGATGCTCGAATGAGCATCTGAAGATGTAAACTGGCAGGGGTAGAGAGGATCGAACTCCCATCAGCGGTTTTGGAGACCGTTATACTACCATTGTACTATACCCCTAGGCTTTAACGCTTTATTATATTATCACAGAAAAAGATTTATGGCAATAAGAAAATCGTAAAAATTACAGGAACCGCGGTACCTGATCCATCCATTTCTCAGGTTGCCGTCTCTGCAATATCATTGATCATGCACATCGCTTTTTGCATATTGCGACACAACTCCTGAAATCCTAAAAGGGTATGGCATACTGCTTATTCATAGCTACAGCACCTGGTAGCCAGCAAACCTTCATAGGGAAACACAACTGCGTATCAAAGCACTTCCCTTCATACCATGGGCATAGTGAATATATCGCTGCTGCACAGCTTACTTTCAATCTATGACAGCGAACAATCATATGAGTATCACAATATTACTGTGAGCAAATAAGTTTGCATATACAAAAAAAGGTGATACAATAACCATGCCATCAATCTTCTCTATAAACTCCCGATGGTGCTGCTCTTCACATCCAAAGAGCGGCTTTTTTTGTTCCTCAGCTGCTTATGCTAATAAAGCGATACTTATGAATACATGAATGCACAGTCCCAGGAAGTCTCTATTCAAAAAAAGGCTCCCATGAAAGAGAGCCTTGTGTCATTTCCTGCTAGCTATATCTGAATGGAGATTTCGTAAATTATCTGCCGCAATCAGCCATCACTGCCTATATCCGTTGCGTTAGTTCTGCTTTTACAGGCGGCGATACACATTGTCTGATCATAATCACCACATGGATTTCCGTTCATATCACGGAAGAATGCTATGTTTGTAAAGCCTGCCTCCTGCAGTGCTTCCTGCAGCTCTGCTTTCGTAAAGGTATGCTCCCATACATGAAACTGACGGATATCATCCTCTGTTATCGCGATATATCGGTTCAAAACAGTATTGTCTTCCTCATAGCGAAAAACATCATGCAGAGTCAGGCATCGCTCATCCGCCCAGAAGCCATCTTCTGTAATTTCCCATGTTTTAGATTCAGGGACTCCGTCGTAGCGGGAAGGAAGAAATACATCAAAAAGCAGGACGCCCTCCGGCTGTAACCAGCTGTAAACGGAAGCCAGCAGTTTTTTTCTGTCCACAGCAGACAATACACCAAAATCACAGTAAATCAGGGTGATGATGTGAAATCTGCTGTTCATGTGCAGCTGTGTATAATCAGCACACAGATAGTGTATGGAAAGCTGCTGCTGTCTGGCAGAATGCATTGCATAGGTAATCGAATGCTCGGAAAAATCCACACCGGTGACTGCATATCCCTTTTTGCAGAAGCGCTCCGTATAAACACCGGGTCCGCAGCCAAGGTCTAGTAGTGTCGGATATCTTTCCGCTGGAAACTGCCTGCTTATCCAGTTGATGGCTTTTTCCACGGTTTCGATCCTACGAGTTGCGGAGTCCTCGGTAGTATCCAGATGTGCTTTCAGCATACGTTTTACAGTATGCGGATCACTCCAGATATTGTCCTTGCTTGTTTCATACAATGCCGGTTTTTGCATTGCCATGGTAAATAGTTTTTTCATTTGTTCTGTCCTTTCTTTTCCTGATGGCAGCTTACGAAAAGCCTGTGGATATCCCACAGGCTGTTATAAACATTTCTGTGGAAGTAGCTGATACAATGACCACGATATAAACCCTGTCTGATACAGGCTGTTTTATATCTGTTTTCTGATCATTTTCTACTTTTCCACGTTTCGCTTCATTACGCCTTCAACAGCGTCAAGTGCGCCGGACAGAACCATCTCCTTTAAAAGCCGCCACGCTCTCATTATACAGAATATGGACGACAGATGCAATTGAATTTTCAAGAAGCTGTAAATCTGTTAGCATCTACCAATTTACATTACCGATGCAGTCGCATACATAGCATTGCTTTTGATAGTTCAAAATGAAGGTATGTTAAAACTACCGCTCGAAAAGTCGCTTTTGTGGCGGGAAAGTTCCTGTGAAAGCATGCACAGCATGCAGGGGTAGCTATATTAGCTTTTTCTATCAGGCAACCTGACGGGCACGGGTTGCACTGCCTGATGGCATCCATTCCTGTATAGATTCAAACAGAAAAGATTAACGGCTGTTTTTTTGTGCAATGAAAAGATTGTGATTGCTGTGTCCCAAAAAGGATGGTTTTTCACATGTTTTCAAATGGTATCGCATCCATACCTGAAATTCCTCTGAAGTAAAGCGATTGATACGCTCACTCATCAATTCCGCAAGACCGTCTGCCGCAACATGCTTCAGCTTTTCTAAGGGAAAGGGATGAAACAGCTCATCTATGCTTTGCTCGTCATGAAACACAAACGGGTCATTGTGAAGCTGCAGGGTTTTCGTATCAAATTCATCTCCCGTAAGGAATCCCTCCACATGCATGATTTCCGTTGCCATAACCATATCGTGTGGAATATAGGCAAACATCAGGATGCCCTTGTTTTTGCATACCCGGCAGGCTGCCTCGATAGCCTGTAGCTGCTCCTGTGTTCTCGAAAGGTGATACAGGGGACCGAAGCAGAGAACCATGTCAAACTTTGAATTCCAGTCCTCCGGCAGGTGTGCGGCATCACATTCCAGAATGGTGATATCCATATCCCTTGTTTTTCTGCTTTCCATAATCTGAACATGCTTTTTAACCGGTTCCACCGCAGTAAGGGAATACCCCTCCTTCGCTAAGGCGAGAGAATATGCACCACAGCCTGCACCGATTTCCAGAATCTGCGCCTGTGTATTTGCATATCGATGAATATAGTGCATGGTTGTCAGGTACTCAACCTGACTTGCATAACCGTGAAAGAGTCTTTTTTCCTCCTCAAAGTGTTCATACAATTCCTGTAATTCCATAATCACTACCTCCTCTTGTTTCCCAAAGTATACAGGAAACCGTACACCGATATGGAAAATCTGCAGATTGCTGAGAAAAGAGGTGTTAAGCTGATGAATTCCTTATCAGGTGCAGAAACACTTTATCAGAAAAGGGAACTTCAAGGCTGTTGCAATATCAATGTATTAAAATCTTCAAGTAAGCCGTGTAGGGAATTTGATTACAGCCGCAGCTGTTTCATATAAAGATGCAGATCCTTGTAATATCTGGTTTTGGGAATCAAAAGTTGAAGCTCATGAAGAAAAACGATTTGAAATTCCACAGCAAGCTCACTCATCAATGGCAGACATCGCTTCATAAGATATTTCTGGGAAGTCTGCGCATCCGCATGAGGCAGCAGTTCATAAAACCCCCACAGAGTCTGCAGACGTTCACTGCAGTCACGCATATCATAGGATTGCGCAAGAACCTTTTCAATTCCTTTCCCTTGAAGCCGCTGATTATGAATATACCAAAACATGAATGGCAGAAGCTGGCGGGTATGATTTTTCAGAAACAGGCAAAGATAATATTCCTCCTTCTCATACTCCTTCTGGTTATGATAAACACCCGAGAGATTGAAATAATAGGTGATTCTGCGCTCTGCCTTGATTGTATGCTCCTGCAGCAGCTTTTCACACATCCTGTGCAGGTCCTCAAAGGCAGGTACATGAATGCGGGCGCTGATCAGACAGAGCCAGTGATACAGATCAAACAATGCTGTCCAGTTTCCGCTGTGCTCCTCCTTCTTTCGAAATTTCTGCAGCTGCTTCCACGCAGGCAGGTCATTATGCTCCAGATTTGTCTGATGAAGCGCATAGGTAATACAGTTTTTCACAGAATCGGGATGAGAAAGCATAGGAAATATGGTTAGCAGATTGCGCAGCTGATTTCGATCATGGGGAAGGGTATATTGATAGTGATAAAGGATGGAGGCATACACAGATTCCAATTCTCTTGGCAATACGCTATGAAACTGCATCAGCCAGTCATATTCCTCTGACTTCAGCAATCTGTCCTTTTTCAAAGCATCCAGCAGGATGGAAAGACTTTTTAAAACCACGCTCTCCCAGCTGTATTGTCTATAGGGGGAAAGAAGCAGCAGCAGCTCCCGGATACAGCTACAGCATGCCTCTTCCTCATAAGCGTTCCAGCTTTCAAAGAGCTTCTGCAGAAAAGGCGTCAGCAGGGGATTGGGATTGCATGCATAATTATACTGCAGATCAAGCAGGGCAAACAGCTGATCATAGATATCCATATCCTGCAGCGCTTTTCCGTTTTCCAAGGCAATGTAGCTGCGAAGTGAAACAGCATGACCCAGCGTTTCGACAAGCTCCTTTTGGGTATAGCCGAGTGCTATTCTTTTTTGCCGAATCAGCCAGCCATAGCGTTTTCTGTGTTCTTTACATATATCCAGCAGCATATGATCATGTCCTTTCTTACAGGTGAAGACTCTCATACCAAATACACGTATAGAAAATCATGTCGATTCCTACAATGATTGGAGCTTGTCTATTTTGTCGTTCTAACAGTCTATCCCCGCTTTCTGCCAGTCTGCATAATGGAAGTAGGTACAACTCCCCATTATGGAGGATATGCAAACGCAGCTGCTTTCTGCCAGCCTGCAAATGGAATTAGAATGTTCACGTTGCATGTTTAAGCCTTTCCTCCATTATAGCATATGGATTGGGATTGCAATAAGCAAACCAGTGTTTCATATAGGAAAAACGCGGGGTGGATTACAGGGCATTCTGCATGATTTCCTTGATGCTTTCGTATATTTCAATAGAAGAAATTCGTATTCTGCTATAAAGAAGCAAGCTGCTGCATACCTTTTTAAGGTACAGGAAATATCAGAATAAAGGAAGCATGAGTAGAAAAAGATTTGAAGAATGATATGAAAATATTTAGAGAAAGTTAAGATTTAACTGCTATACTTACTCGAGAGCTTAGAAAGCGGGGTGTTTTATGCAGACTACCTGGAAAAAACGAATCCTACAGATTCTATTGCTTCTGTCACTGACAGCCTTTGCCTGCTGGTTTGCGTTAAAGGATGATTGTGCAGAGGTTTTATATAATATTTCTCATATATCCTGGTATTGGATTGTGCTTATTGCGGTACTGGGCACCGCTTATTATCTGCTTCAGGGAATCGTCTTATACAGGATAGCAAAACCCTATAAAACGGATATCCGCATATGGGACGGAATACACAATGCGTATATTGCAGCTTTTTTCAACGGTGTTACCCCGTTGGGCGGAGGACAGGTGGCTCAGACCTATGCATTTCGTAAGCTGGATATGCAGTACAGTGATATCGCCAGTGTACTTTGGAAGGATTTCTTCCTTTATCAGAGTACAGTCCTGTTTTATGTGAGCATACTGCTGCTTACACGGTTTCCCTATGCAATGGAACATTTTCAGATCTATTTTTTTCTGGTGCTGCTTGGCTTTGCCATCAATGCCTCTGTCATACTGATTTTATGGACGATGGCCAGATTTCCAAAGCTGTATGTGAAAATCAGCCGTGGAATTGTCAATGTCGGCTTTCGTTTTCATATTGTGAAGAATAAGGCGTATACACTGGAAAAATGGCAGGGACAGATTTTATACTTTAATGAGGAAATCAAAAAGCTGAAGGAGGACCGCCGCATGATTGTGGAGGCTGTTCTTCTGAATTTTCTGCGTATGACAATTTTCTATGCAATTCCTTATGTGGCGGCATTGGCGCTGCAGGTACCCTTGTCCCTTTCTGATTTGATCAATGTTTTGCTGATGTCTGCGTGTATCCATATGCTGAATGCCTTAACGCCTCTTCCCGGAGATACCGGATGGACAGAAAGCGCATTTATTCTGATATTTGCAGTTCTGTTTGGTAGAACAGAAGCGAGCAGTGTTATGATATTATGGCGTGTGGCAACGTATCACATCCAGCTCATTGCAGGAGGGATCATTTTCCTGTATGTGAAATCAGCAGACACCAAAAGACAGAGGCAGCTGCCAACAGCGAAGTCTCTTCCATAACGTTCCAACCACAGGTGAAATGCTGTTACGCCGCATGATGATAACAATCGTGTTCGCTTTCGGATATCCGCATCTGCAGCCTGCTTCCACGTTACCCTTGCTACAAACGGGCAATGGAAACAGCCGGCAGATGGAAACTTTCCTGTTATCTTATGAATAAAGTGTGGTAAAATAAAACAGATAAAGGAAAAAAGGGTCAAATATTATGAAGACTGACAACAATGGTACGGTGCTGTACAATCGTTCAGAGCTACAGGCTGTTTTTTCTCAGCTGCAGCCGCGCGAGGAATATTCTCTTCTGCATTTTAATGTTAAGAAATTTCGATATTTTCTTGGCCGATATGACCATGAAACAGGGGAGGAGCTGCTTCAACAGATTCTGAAGACTTTCACAAAGGGTTTGAAGAAAGGACAGTATCTGCTGTATACAGGCGGGGATGATTTCATATTCCTCATTCATGAGTGGCGAAAAAAGAAGATTATTGATGAGCTTATTCAAAGAGACTACAAGGGCTATGAGTTGAAGGATTCTCGGTTTTTCAACAAAGTGTTTTTTTCCATGGGGGTGTGTCGTCTGCGGGATTTCCCGGAGGCGGATTTTGAAACCTGCTGCTTATATGCATGGCTTGCCCGCATAACATCAAAAGAGCATGAAAAGAAAAGCTCGGATTTTAAGTTTTTTACCAGAAAACAGCTGCAGGAATTTCAAATGCGATCGCAGCTTGAGGTGAAGACAGTCGAGGCCTGCCGCAAGGAAACCTATGCGGTTTATATTCAGCCTAAGGTTGATGCCAAAACCCTGAAAATATGCGGAGGAGAAGCATTGCTGCGCTGGTTTGATGAAGATGGTACAATGATTCCTCTTTCATTGTTTCTGCTGGTGCTGAATGAAAACAGCTACATCCGTTATGTAGATCAAATGGTGTTTGAGCTGGTATGTAAAATGATACAGGAGAGCATACAAAAGGGGATGAAGATGGTTCCCATCAGCTTTAACCTTTCCAAGGCAAGCTTTGAGGATGAACCGTTCATGCAGGAATATATGGAAGTGTTTCAGCAGTTTGACATACCGAAGGAATACATCGAATTTGAATTGCTGGAAAGCATAAGCATGGATAATTCCGATAAGCTGATCAAGGTGGTGGATACGATACATAAGGCAGGATTTCGCTGTGCGCTGGATGATTTTGGCAGCGGCTATTCCTCCATGAGTGTCCTTGCCAGGGTTCCCATCGATATCATTAAGCTGGATCGCTCCCTTTTTCAGAATCCATACAGGGATATCGATAAATTTCTGATTGTGGATGGTCTGCTGGATATACTGCATCATTTTCCTGTACAGATCGTGGCAGAGGGAGTTGAGGATGAGACTGTGGCAGAGCATATGCGCCAGCATGGATGTGATATGATTCAGGGGTTCTATTATTATCGTCCGATGCCGATGGATGAATTTCAGCGTCTGATTGCAGAACAGGGAGAGTGTTAGCCTATTCATAGCAGACCCTTCCCGGTATGCACGCTGCAGGCTTGTGTAAGCTTTTCGGATAATCCGTTATGGAGTGCAAAAAGGCTGTATGCAGAGACTATCTCAACGCATACAGACCTTTTTTTGCTTAGCAGGATTTTTCGTCTTCCGCATATTAAAGAGGATGAAGCATTGCTTTGCCAAGCAGCACTCCAAGCAGGCATAAAAGAACGGAGGACAGAATATAGGTGATTCCCATCCCTGTTTTATGCTGCTCCAGCAGGGAAACCGCCTCCAGAGAAAAGGTGGAGAAGGTGGTGAATCCTCCGCATACCCCTGTTTTCAATAACAAAAGACTGTGCTCCGTTAACAATGACTGCCTCATGCTCATTGCTGCCAGTATCCCGATTGCGATTGCACCGAGAAAATTGATGAGAAGTGTCATATACGGAAACTCACTTTTTACAGGTACCATGGACATTCCATAGCGCAGCATCGCTCCTACGGCACCGCCAAGGCCGACAAACAAAAACTCTTTCATAAACATCGCTCCCGCAACCATTTTACCATACTTTTGAAATGAAACCGCATACCCTGCAAAACTTTTTCACTTCCGGCAGGAGTTTTCTCAATTTGCTTGCGCATTCCCTGATATGGGCTATAATAGTAACATTCAAAGGGATGATTGGGAGTGTGATGAAATGTTTACAAATGAGAATCTGAAGCGGCTGATTCTGCCACTTGTTGTCGAACAGATTCTGGCGGTAACGATCGGGATGAGCGATACGATCATGGTGTCGAGTGTGGGCGAGGCGGCGGTTTCGGGTCTTAGTCTTGTGGATACGATCAACATCCTTCTGATCAATATCTTTGCCGCACTGGCTACCGGAGGCGCTGTTGTCTGCAGTCAGTATCTCGGTGGTCGTGACCGCGATCGGGCCTGTGTGTCGGCAAAGCAGCTGATTGTTTCAACCGGTATTTTTGCTGTTATCATCATGGGAATCGTTCTGATTGGCTGTACGGCAATCCTGCAGCTGGTCTTTACGGATGTGGAGCCGGCAGTCATGTGGAATGCAGAGATTTATATTAAAATATCCGCATGGTCCTACCCGTTTATCGCGCTGTATAATTCCGGAGCTGCACTGTTTCGCTCCATGGGGAATTCCAAAATTTCAATGATTACCTCATTGTTCATGAATGCCTTCAATATCCTCGGAAATGCCGTTTTGATTTACGGCTTCCATATGGGGGTGGCGGGTGCTGCCATATCCTCGCTGGTTTCCCGTATTCTGGGTTCCCTGTTTATGCTGTATCTGCTGCGCAGTCCGGATAATCTGATTTATATTGATTCCTACAGGAAGCTGGAATTTCATCCGGATATGATACGCCGTATATTGACAATCGGAATACCAAACGGTTTGGAAAACGGTATGTTCCAGATAGGAAAAATCCTTGTTCAGGGACTGATTGCGGGCTTTGGTACGGTTGCGATAGCGGCCAATGCCGTAGCGAACAATATTGCACAAATGGAAATCATACCCGCTGCCGCAATCGGACTTGCAATGATAACGGTCGTAGGGCAGTGCGTTGGGGCTGGGGATTATGCGCAGGCCCGTCTCTACATAAAAAAACTAATGAAAATCGCATATATATCCATGCTTGCAGTAAATCTTATCATCCTGTGTCTTGTGCCTTTGCTTCTGAACATATATAATTTAAGTGCACAGACGTATGATACCGCATTGGAGCTGCTGCTGTATCACGGCATATTCGCCATGGTGCTGTGGCCGGCATCCTTCACCTTTCCCAATGCATTGCGTGCAGCCGGAGATGTGCGCTTTACAATGTGCATCTCCATTGTATCCATGTGGCTGTGCAGAATCTGTCTGAGCTGGCTGCTAGGGGTGATACTGGGGCTTGGTGTATTGGGCGTCTGGCTCGCGATGTTTACCGACTGGCTCTTTCGCATACTCTGGTTTTACTGGCGGTATCGAAGCGGCTCATGGATGAAGAAACGCATTATCACATAAGGAGAACATATGAAGTTTACGACGCTGTTATTTGACGCAGACGGAACGCTGCTCGATTTCGATGCAACGGAAAAGCGGGCTCTGCAGAGGGTATTTGATCTGCATCATTACCCGTTGACAAATGAAATGAAGAAACGCTATCAGGACATAAACGCACAGCTGTGGTCAGCGTATGAGGAAGGCGAAATCTCAAGGGAAGCAGTGATTTACACACGGTTTGGAAAGCTGTTTCGTGAATTCGGTATTGCGGATGATGGCATCGCCTTCGAGGATATCTATCAAAAGGAGCTGGGCAGAGGGCACGATATGATACCGCATGCTATGGAGGTGGTACGCCGCCTGTATCTGCAGTATCGTATGTGTATCGTGACCAACGGTGTTGTCGCAACACAGTATGCGCGTCTGCGGGATTCCGGTCTGGACGCGTATTTCCATCATATGTTTGTATCGGAGGAAATCGGATTTCGGAAGCCGGATCGATCCTATTTTGATCACTGCTTTGCCAGATTAAATGGAGCGAAGCGGAATCGGACCCTCATAATTGGTGATTCGTTATCCAGCGATATGCAGGGAGGTATCAATGCCGGTATTTCCACCTGCTGGTATAATCCTGATGGGAAAAAGAATCACAAGCAGCTTCCGTTAACCTATGAAATTCGGGATTTGCGGGAATTATATACAATATTGGAGGAGGAAAATGATGGATAAGGATATCCTGTTGTTTGATTTGGATGGAACATTGACAGATCCAAAGGTTGGTATTACCAGATCGGTAGCCTTTGCTTTGGATAAAGCCGGTATTCATGTGGAAAATCCGGATGATTTGTGCGCATTTATCGGACCGCCCTTAAAGGATATGTTCATGGAGCTGTATTCCTTTGACGAGGCGCAGGCCTTGCAGGCAATTGCGGATTACCGCGTTTATTTTCGCAAGCAGGGAATGCTGGAAAACGTGGCATATCCGGGGATTCGTGAACTGCTGGAGGCATTGCAGAAGCAGGGCAAAACGCTTTTGGTCGCTACCAGTAAGCCTGAGGAATTCGCCTGTACCATCCTGAAGCATTTTAAGCTGGATTCCTATATGCTGGATATTTGCGGTGCCACGATGGATGGTACCCGCAGCGATAAGGCGGATGTCATTGCCTATGCTGTGCAGAAGTACCGGCTGCCAATTGAACGGTGTGTGATGATCGGAGATCGCCGGCACGATATCATCGGTGGGAAAAAGAACGGCATGCGCACGATTGGCGTATTATATGGATACGGAAGCCGTGAGGAGCTAAAGGAAGCAGGCGCTGACTGCATCGTGGAAGATGTGCAGAGTCTGTTGGATGTATTGAAAAAAGGAGGTTCATAACATGGCTGATAAAAAAAAGAAGAGTACAGCAGAGCTGCTGGAGCAGGCCCGCAAAGCCAAGCAGAAGCCCCGCACCAAAGCTTTGGAAAAAACACTGGGCAAGGGGAAGAACAGCGCCAAGTTTAATAAAGTAAATTTTAACGGATAAGAAAAGAGCGGCTATACCAGAATGGTAACCGCTCTGTTTTTATTCAGGATATGGGCAAGTGCTGTGCTTCCCCCATCCTCACCATCCAGTGTCCAGGGAATCTGTTCCCGGGCTTCTATGCGGATATCACAGGCCTTTCGAAAATACATCCAGGTTTCATTAACCTCATGCTTTATCAGCGCCGCAATGATATTTTGTACATCCAGGGGATTGTTGGGAACCCGGATGAGCAGAAGCTCAAACTGCCCATCATCCAGCTGTGCATCCTCGGAGTTCACAGCTGTAAAGCCTGCCACAAACTTGGAATTGGTGATACAGCCGAAGATACAGGAATCCTCAATGACTTCATCCTGATCAATGACAGCTTTGACATGATAGCGGGGAATATTTGTCAGCTGCTTGACGCCTTCCAGAAAATATGCGATTTTTCCGAAGGAGTTCTTGGTGCTTTGCGGTGTGGAGTAGGAAATTTCTGTGAAGATACCAAACGCCGCAACATAGGTGAAATAGCGGTTATTGAACTGGCCGATATCACAGGAAAACGGACGGTATTGTGCAATGGTGTCCATGAGCTTTCCAGCACTTTTCGGCAGCTTCAGCGTAGCCGCAAAATCGTTGACTGTCCCGCTTGGAAGATAGGCAAGCACAGGCTTGTTGTCTATTTCCATAATGCCGCTGATCACCTCATTCCAGGTACCGTCCCCACCGATGCATACGAGAATATCACAGCAGCCTTCACTGGTTTTCGCAAGCTTTTGTGCATGTCCCGCATACTGGGTTACATAAACCTGTATCGTATCCTGCATGGCACAAAACCGGTCACATAACGTAAATAAAGCCGTTTTTGCCGTCTGCTTTCCTGCCTTTGGATTCATAATGATTCTGATGCTTCTGTCCATACACACGCCCCGTTTCCTTTGCATATAATTGTATAGCATAAAGACGGAAAAGGGAAGTGGAGTGCAGGAATTAGTGTTAATATCCTAAGACACCGTCGAGTGATTCATCCTGCAATACCCAGTCGTTGTATACATCAATCATACGGTATTGGGAAGGCGTATCCCGTATATAGACTTTTGAAATTCCTGCATTGATGATCATTCGCTTGCACATGGAACAGCTGTTCGAGCTTTGAATCAGCTCCCCGCTGACTGCTTCATAGCCTACCAGAAACATATCGGCTCCCAGCATTTCACTGCGCTGTGCACTGATGATTGCATTTGCTTCCGCATGGACACTCCGACATAATTCATAGCGTTCTCCCCTTGGAACCTGCAGCTTCTCTCGGATACAGTATTCCAGATCCAGACAGTTGGTACGTCCCCGAGGGGCACCCACATATCCGGTGGAGACAATTTCATCATGCTGAACGATTACCGCACCGTAAATTCTTCTGCGGCAGGTGCTTCTCTGTGCGACTGTTCCTGCGATATCCAGATAGTAATTGATTTTATCTACGCGCTCCTGTTTCATAAAAACCTCCCTTTCTTTATCAAATATTATTATAAGGGGAGCTGCTTTTTAATACAATCATCTAAAGAAAGCTGACAGAAAAGCTATGGGAATGCTTGCGGAAGTAAAAAGAAATCATATCGGTATATACAAGTAGGATAAGAGAAAGTCGTATGCTAAAAGCAGTGAGTAAGTCCATGGATAGCAAACAGCTGTGTGAAAAGAGCTGCTGTATATGGTGCAGCTTGCATCATAACTACATGATTACGGTTTTTTATATAAAGAGGTCGACCACATCGAATCAAGTCTTCCATAAAGCTTCCTGCTTACGGACATCCTGAATCTCAAAGGGTTGCAGGCAATGAAAAGTGTGCGGGTGAGCGGTGAAGCTGTTTATTCTGCATTGGTATGAAGAGATAATGGAAATCCATATCTTCTTCCTTTTCGAAAGGAGTAACCAAAAAGCAGACGATACGTTTATCAATCGTCTGCCTTTCAGAAATTAAGCTATTGCATTCACTTTTAACATGCGCCCTGCAGACTCATGTTGCATGCTGCATTCAGCTTCTGTTATTACGAGTACCTTCAGATGCCTTTCACACAGGAAAGAACAGCCTCATAATCGGGTTCGTCTGTAATTTCCCTGACATACTCGACATAGCGCAGGATATTGTCCTTATCAACTACAAATACTGCCCGCGTCAGTAAACCTAACTCTTCGACATAGGTTGCAGTTGCCGCTGCAAAGCTGTGCAGCTTGTAATCACTCAATGTAATTACATTTTCATTGTTTTTTGCCTGACACCAGCGTTCAAGAGCAAATGGCAGGTCCATGGATATTGCACAGACGGTAACATCCTTTAGCTCCTTTGCGTAATTGATAAACTTTGCGACCTCCATACTGCATACACCGGTATCCAGGGAAGGTACACTGAGGAAAATACGTGTACCTGTACTGTCCTCACTTCGCCACTCGCTCATATCATTTCGTATAGCAGTAAACGGCTTTAATGTCTCGTTTTCCTTCACTGCCTCATGCTTTATTGTCACAGGATTTCCCTGAAAGGTTATATTCATTTGATATCCCTCGCTTTCTGTACATAGTATACCCGGATTGTTTGAAAAGGTGAACTTATTTGCCTGGAAATTTATGAACAAGGATACGAAACGAAAACAGTGTGTAGCTTCTGCTTTTTTCTTGTATATTGTTTACAAAACTGTTTCCATTTCCCTTCGAATCCGCTATACTGTTAGAGGAAAGTTGAGGGGTTGTGCATGAATACAGATCAGCTGCTGGATGTGGCCAGCTATGCAGGGAAACTGCTCATAGAAAGCGGAGCGGAAATCTATCGGGTGGAGGAAACGATGGTGCGGCTCTGCACGAGCTTTTCCGAGGTGGAGGATGCACAGAGCTTCGTTACCACAACCGGCATCATGTTCTCCATCACGGTTGCCAGCAAAACACATACAAAAATTCTTCGTGTGCATACACGCGGTGTGGATTTAAACTGCATTGATAAGATCAACAGCCTCTCAAGAGAAACCGCCGTGCAGAATTACACAATCGAGGAGCTGGCGCTAAAGCTGAGAGAAATAGAAAATGAACAGCGCTATTCCTTTTGGATAATCATGTTCTTCGGAGCATTGAGTGCAGGTGGCTTTGCGGTTTTCTTCGGTGGAAATTATCTGGAGGCAGGATGCAGCTTTTTGATCGGACTGCTGATTAAAGCGGTAAGCGCCCTTATGGAACAGCGCGGCCTGCACGGCTTTTTTACGAATGCAATTGCGGCGGCGAGCGGTGCGCTTGCGGCACTGGGGGCACATGCCCTCTGTCCGGATACGGATGTCGATATCCTTATTATATCCAGCATCATGCTGCTTGTTCCCGGCTTAGCCATCACCAATGCCATACGGGATACGGTTTCCGGGGATTATCTGTCCGGTGTTGCCCGTGCAACCGAGGCCTTTCTGGTGGCGATTGCAATCGCTGCCGGTATCGGTGTTGTCCTTTCCATGTCCATCGGACTGAGCGGAGGTATGTGACATGTATCTGATAAATATGATGATCGCCTCTTTTTTTGCCTCTCTGGGATTTGGCGTAATGTTTAATATTCGTGGAAGAAAACTGATTCTTGCAGGAATTGCAGGCTCAATCGGCGGTGCAGTCTACCATGCGGCACTGCTGTTGGGCTGCTCGGAGCTGACTGCCATGTTTCTGGGGTCGGTTGCACTATCGCTGTATTCTGAAATTTTTGCCCGTATCTGCAAGACACCGGTAACAACCTTTATCATTTGTGCCCTGATACCGCTGGTACCCGGAGGTGGAATGTATCGTACGATGCTGAAGGCGATAGAAGGGGATGTGATGCAGGCGTTGTCCATCGGTCTGGATACGCTGACCATCGCAGGCGTACTGGCTCTGGGAATCCTTGTTGTTTCAACAATCATGAAGGCTGTATTCAAACCGGAGAGAAGGAGTGTGAGAAGGCATGTGGAAAACTGAAAGAAAAGTGGAGCTGCTGGCACCTGCCGGCTCTATGGAGGCGCTTCGTGCGGCAGTCCAAAATGGTTGTGATGCCGTGTATCTTGGTGGCAGTATGTTTGGTGCCAGAGCATTCGCCAATAATTTTGATGAGGATGAAATTCAGGAAGCAATCGCCTATGCCCATGTGTATGGGGTCCGTGTGTTTGTTACCGTCAATACCCTGATTCGGGAAGAGGAATTTGAGGACTGTGTCCGGTATGTTCAGTTTTTATATGAGCATGATGTGGATGCGGTAATTATTCAGGATATGGGCTTATTCTCTGTGCTGCACCAACGCTTCCCGGACATGGAGCTGCATGCATCCACACAGATGCATATCCATAATCCGCAGGGAATTCGCTTTATGGAGTCCTGCGGTGCCAGCAGAGTGGTGGTGCCAAGAGAAACTCCGCTAAAGGAAATCCGAGCATATGCGGCTTTGGGCGTAGACCTGGAGGTTTTTGTTCAGGGAGCCCTGTGTGTATCCTACAGCGGGCAGTGTCTGATGAGCTCACTGACACTGCAGCGAAGCGGAAACCGCGGCGAATGTGCACAGAACTGCCGTATGAAATATCAGCTGGAAAAGCGGGAGGACGGTCATAGGGAAATCCTGCAAGGAAAAGGGGAATACCTGCTGAGCCCGAAGGATATGAATACGCTGGAAAGAGTTCCGGAGCTGATTGAAGCGGGAATTGCCTCCTTTAAAATCGAGGGCAGGATGAAACGCCCGGAATATGTGGCATTGATGGTTGCCTTATACCGTAAGGCGATCGATGCGTATTATGAGGGAAGAGCATTTATCTATGATGAAGCTGTGGATATGCAGATGAAAAAAATATTCAACCGCGGCTTTACCCAGGGGCATTTGTTTCATCATTACGGGGCGCAGCTGATGAATCCTATCCGTCCCAATCATATCGGAGTCAAGGTTGGTAAAGTCATTCAGGTTACCAGAGATAAAATTGTGATACGCCTGCAGGATACCCTGCGGCAGCAGGATGGTATCCGCATTTTGCAGGAACCGAAGGATATCGGCTTTCAGGTAAATTTTCTGTATAAGGACGGATTGCTGGTCAATCACGGAGCAGCAGGGGATATTGTGGAGCTGGATAAAACAGTACCTGTTGTGAAAGGAAGTATTGTCCTGAAGACCAGTGATGCACAGCAGCTGCAGGCATTGCAGAAAAGCTATGAGGCAGCACCGCGTAAGGTTGCCGTTTATGCACAGTTCACCATGCAGGCAGGCAAACCGGCAGTCCTGGAGATTATGGACGAGGAAGGCAGAAGTGTACGAGTGGAAAGTGATGCCGTATGTGAAACAGCACGCAGGATGCCGCTGAAAGAGGAGCGAATTGCTGCGCAGCTGAAAAAAAGCGGAGATACGCCGTTTGTATTCGAGAACATTTCCTATCAGCTGGATGTGCAGGGAATACTTCCTATCCGGGAACTCAATCAGATGCGTCGAAGTGCATTGGCGAAGCTGGAGGAGCAGCGAAAAATTCTGCATAAGCAGCGCCGTATTCTTGCGGACAAGCAGCCCGTAATCCATTCAATACAGGACGCTCCATCACTCTGTGCTGTTGTGCATACTGAGGAACAGCTGCAGGCCTGTCTACAGGAGGGCTTGGATATGATCTTTGTGGAAAATCGCAGCCTGTATGCATTGATGAAGGGTACAGAGGGAGTTTATCCGCGTATGCCACGAGTGATGAAGGAGGAGTATCCTGCTTCCCTGATGATGATTCAGGAAACCGGCGGCTTGCAGGCGGGAAAGGTCTTCTGTGATACCTCGCTGAATATGACGAATTCCCATACCGCCGCATTTCTGCTTACTCACGGTGCAAGGGGGATCAGCTTTTCTCTGGAAAGCAGCCTACAGGACTGTATTGCAATCAAACGTTGCTTTCAGGAACGATATGCGGTGGATGCACCCTTCTTTTATACGGTATACGGCAGAGCTGAGCTGATGCTGAGCGAATACTGTCCAATCAATTCCGTTATCTGTAATCATACAGACAGAAATTGCGGTCTTTGCAGGCAGGGGGCGGCATACGCTCTTCTCGATGTGAAACAGCATCGCTATCCGATTTTGTGTGACGAGGCTTGCCGTACGCATATTCTACATTATGAGGTGCGCAATCATATTGATTCAATTCCGGAAGCAAAGCAGCATGGGATTCAGCATTTTCTATGCACGTTCACCATAGAAGGCGCGGCTGACTGCCACAGGATTATCACAGCCTGTAAAGCGCAGCTGCAAATGAAACAGGGTGTATAAGAAAAGGTATGTCATAGAATATACCTAATTGAAAAGAGGGCGTATATATGGTGAATCTTATACAGGCAAAGGAGCAGTTTGCCGCCTATTGCAAAGGATATGATACACAGGATGAGCGGGTGGCTCTTAAAATCGTGCATTCACAAAAGGTGGCTGAGATTTCAAAGCAGCTGGCGATCCACAGAAACTGCTCTGCTATGGATGTGGAGCTGGCCGAGGTGACAGGCCTGTATCATGATATCGGAAGATTTGAACAGCTGAAGCAGTATCATACCTTTCTGGATGCGAAAAGTATCGATCATGCGGCACTTGGGGTACGGATTTTACAGGAACAAGGGCTGTTATCTGTTTTCTGTGATGATCCGCACCAGCAGGAAGTACTGCTGCATGCGATAGAAAACCATAATAAGTTTCAGATTGCAGACGACCTGGAGGAACATGCATTTCTGCATACCACGATTCTGAGGGATGCGGATAAAACGGATATCTTCCGTGTAAATCTGATGGAGAAAGCGGAAAATGTCTATCTGTGCAGTGAAGAGCAGCTGCTGCAGGAAACGGTGAGTGAGGAGGTTCTGCAGGATTTTTTGAACAGCCGTCCCATTCTGTCCGCAAAACGGAAAACGCATCTCGATATCCTGCTGTCCCATATGGCATTTATATTTGATTATCATGATGCCTATGCACTGTCTCTTGTTTTACAGCAGCATTATATTGAACGCATGGTAGAACGTTATCCGTTTCAAAGAGAGCAGGCACAGCAGGCAATACAGCTTGCTGTACAACATGCACTGACATATATGCAAAAGCGAATCGCTGCGTAAAAGAGTGGCTTTCATGCCTACCAAGGAGTAAAGCGTTTTCCGTTTCTGTAAGAATATGGAGGATGTAAAAAGTTTCCCCTGCTGATTTACAGAAAGCAGGGGATGAATGCATGGCATTTTGTGAAGCATACGTTTGAATTATGAGAAAGCAGGAATCCGGTTATGGGAAAAAACTCCATACAATCGGATTCCTTTTTCATCATCACCGTATGGCTGATATACAGCTTATTTCATGTATCCCGACAGGGTAAGCTATGGAAAGCTGTACTGCGTGAATGCGGAAAGGAACACATCAGCTTTTTATAATCGGCTGTTTTCAGCAGTACCTAGCATGGCTTCTTTTTCTGTGAATGTCTGCAGCGAAACCGTCAGCTGAATTGCTTCGCTGTAACAGGTCCTCTCAGCATCCCTGTCGGAAGGAAAATGCAAAGGATGCCTTTTCCACTATTCTTTGAATTGCATGACGGATTTAGAAAAGTTTAAGATTTACCTGCGTTTTATGGTAAGAAATCTCCTGCATAATAAAGACTGTAAGAAAGGGGCTGATCTCATGAAGAAGAAATACATCGTTATGCTGGGTGGTGTTCTTCTATTGGCTGGTGCCGGACTTGGTCTTCTTTTTGGCAGTATCGACATGGATCAGATTTCCCGTATGCTGGAAGATATCCCGCATGGCCTGCGTGAGATACTCATGATTGTTTTGATAGCCGCACAGATTTTTCTGGCCTTTCTGCCGGGAGAGCCGCTGGAGCTTGCGGCCGGATTTCTGTTTGGCTCCGTTGGCGGGACATTGCTTTGTCTGGTAGGATCTCTGCTTGGGACAGCACTTGTATACCTTCTGGTTCAGCGGTATGGAAAACGGCTGGTAACCGTCTTTTTTAAACAGGAGCAGCTGAATGAGTTTACCGGAGTATTGAAAAAAAAGAATAGCATGCTGTGGATTTTCCTGCTGTTTCTGATTCCCGGCACGCCGAAGGATATTATGACCTATGCCGTATCCCTATCCAATATCGCTCTGGGAAAATGGCTGCTGCTCACAACCGTGGGACGTATTCCCAGCATTGTGACATCGACATTTCTCAGCGGTTCATTGAAGGAGGGAAATTTCGTCGCAGCTGCCGGAGTGGCAATACTTACGATTCTGCTTGTAATTGCAGGAGGCTTTGCTTATAAACGCATGAAGGAGGATACAGCGATATGATACAATTTATTATCTGCACATTCTGTGCAGTTGCAACCTTTCTGGGGTTTCTGCTGCATAACATGGAAGAATCATCCGGAATATAGTACAATTACACTTGTTGAGAGGGAGTGAAGGCTATGGATCATAACATACTCGTCGTGGAGGACGAAAAAGGAATACGGGAGGCTATACAGATATATCTGAAAAATCAGGGATATCGTGTATTTCTGGCTGAAAACGGCCAGGAGGGTCTGAACATAATAAAACGTGAAACAATTCATCTGGCTGTGGTGGATATCATGATGCCGGTTATGGATGGAATCACTATGACGATGGAGGTGCGTAAGGAGTATGATTTTCCAATCATCTTTCTGAGTGCGAAATCCGAAGATATCGATAAAATAACCGGCTTGAATATCGGTGCGGATGATTATATCACAAAGCCGTTTGGCTCTATGGAGCTGCTGGCCCGTGTCCGCAGTCAGCTGCGCCGCTATGAACAGATTCTGATGCTGAAAGAGCATGCGGTATCCTCTGCGAATCGTGAGGAGGAAATTTACAGCATTGGGACACTGGAATTAAACAGCACGACAAAGGAAGTGCGTGTGGATAATCAGATCGTCAAGCTGCGGCCGAAGGAGTTTATGATACTGGAGCTGTTGATGAAGCATGCGGGGCGTGTATTTTCAGCACAGCAGATATATGAAGCTGTCTGGAATGAGGAAGCAATCAATACGGAAACCGTGATGGTGCATATCCGTAAGCTAAGAGAGAAAATCGAGCTGGATCCCAAGCATCCGCGCTATTTAAAGGTGGTCTGGGGGATCGGCTATAAAATAGAAAAATAAAAACAGGTGATCTTATGAAGAAAAAACATATATTTCTAACATCGTTCATTGCGCTGCTTTCTGTAATGAGCCTTATGATTTGCTCCGTATATCGAAATGATCAGATTCAGGAGCTGGGGCGTTCCGGCAAGCAGGCGGTCATATGGTATCTTGAAAATGATATTCAGGAGAGTGTGCTGGGTCTTGCACAGACGATACGCCCGAAGGATGATGCTATCAAATTTGATTCCAGACTGCCGGATTATCTGAAAAGCATGATATCCAATGATTTAAAAGAAAAAGTCACAAAAAGCTTTCTGGAATTGAAGGAGGATGCCAATTTTCAATATTATGCAAAGGATTTGAAAAGCGGCAGAGAATATGGAAACAAAAAGCTGAGGGAAATGCCTCAGAATGAGCTTCGTGACAGCAGTCTGTTGTATGGTATTCTGGAGTATGATAAGGATGGTGTAGCGAAAATTCTGGGAGATTTCAGTGACATGGATTTCCAGCAGCAGTCATTGACCCGGTATCTGCGTTATTTTGATTCTGTTGAGGAAAACGGAGCCATGATAACCTATCATATAAATGATGAACAATTCACACAGGCACAGGCAATGATTCAGAATCCGAAGCAGATGAAGATCATCTTCCGTGTACCAAAGGAGGTTACAAAGGATCAGGGATTGATTGCGCGAACCGTGTATGACTGGTCGAATTATACGCAGTTCTCCGCTATCGCCGCTATGATCGCTACAATGGTCCTGATTCTGTATCTGTTGTTTTATCCGATTGCAATCGTTGAGGAAGTGAATCCGTTCCAGACCTTTAAGAAAGTGAAATTCGGTTTCCTGTTTATTTTGCTGGCAACCGGAATTACGCTGGGGACTGCCGGTGTCATGGCATTGAGCGGAGCTACGATCAGCGGTACATTGCAGAGTGTCATGAATGAATATCATATTATGATGTCTGAAGAGCTTCTGTTTGTGGCAAATGTCGTATCCTGGATGCTGCTGTTCCTGATGATCAGTATCGCCTTGTTTGCGGTGAAGTATATATTTGTAAAGGGATTCTGGAAATATATGAAGGAGGATACTGTTCTGGGCAGTATGATCGCCGGCATACATCGGCATATAGATGCCCTGGCGGAAATTGATTTGAAGGATAATGCAAACCGCAGGCTGTTAAAGTTCATGCTGATGCAGATCGTCATCATGATAGCTCTGTGTCTGTTCTGGTGGTTTGGCATGTTTCTGGCAATCATCTATGGCTTTGCCCTCTTCCTGTGGCTGAAGCAAAAGCTCAATGCAGTACAGAATGATTATCGAACCTTGCTGAAGCAGACGCAGGAGCTGAAGGAGGGAAACTTTCAGGCAGAGCTGCCGCAGGATGTCGGTATCTTCAATGCCCTGAAGGATGAATTTGGAGAAATTCGCGTGGGCTTTGAGAAAGCAGTGCAGGAGGAAACGAAATCTCAGAATATGAAAACAGAGCTCATCAGCAATGTGTCACATGATTTGAAGACACCGCTGACCGGAATCCGCAATTACGTAGAGCTTCTGCAGCAGGAGGGTATCAGTGAAGCACAGCGTAGGGAGTATGTGAGCATGCTGGATCAGTATGCCAAACGGCTGCATGCTCTGATGGAGGATTTGTTTGAGGTTAGCAAGGCAAACAGCGGAAATATTCAGCTGGATATGGCCCGTCTGGATATTATCGCACTGGTGGAGCAGGTACAGGCAGAGTGCAGTGAGCTTCTACAGGAACGCGGGCTGGAGGTACTCTGGAATCTGCATGGTGAAAAACAGCTGAGTGTACTGCTGGACGGCAGTAAGGCATTCCGGATATTTGAAAATCTGTTTATCAATATACACCATTATGCATTAGAGCATACCCGTGTGTATGTGGATATCCGCAAGACAGCCAACCGGGTACGGATTGAATGCAAAAATATATCAAAGGAACCGTTGAATTTTGATACGGATGATATTGTGGATCGCTTCGTTCGCGGAGATAAATCGCGTCATGACGGAGGCAGCGGACTTGGTCTGGCTATTGCCAAGAGCTTTACAGAGGCGATGAAGGGCAGCTTCCATATTGAAACGGATGGAGATTTGTTTAAGGCGATTATTGAATTTCCACTGATTGATGATACTTTAGCAGAAAATCAGGAGGAAGGCTAGAAGCCTTATATGAAAATATGATGGATAGAAGGGACCGGATCATATATACCGGTCTTTTTCTACATTCTTCTGCGGGGATGTGGGGAACTGACTTACAGGTAGCATTATCTTCTCCTTGCATTATTTTGATTGCATAGTATTTAAGATTTGATTATGTTAAGATAGGGTTATACGAGGAGAAACATTATGAGAATAGAAAAAGCAAAACAAGAAAAGATTAAAGATATAGTGCAGATATCAAAAAGGGCATTTGAATCAGATGTATTCGTTGGAGGTGTAGAAAAGGATAGTCCTCCAGATTACGATTCAGTGGAGTGGCATGAAAAAATGCTGGAAGGGAATCATTTGTTTCAAGCAATGGTGGAGGATACGATTGTAGGTGGAGCAATTTTATTTCTGGACGAGATAGAACTAAGCTGTATGTAGGAAGAATTTTTATTGATGATAAGTATCATAGAAAGGGATATGGAAAGGCATTGATGGAGAGTGTTGAGGAAATATATCCGACCGTGAAAGAGGTGCATCTTGATACACCGGTTTGGAATGTAAGAACAAACTCTTTTTATAGAAAATCAGGGTATGTTATGGAGAAACAAGAAGAAGGCTTTATTTTTTATAAAAAAGTTTTAAGTAGATAAATCCCTGTTTATTAAACAGAGAAATTAGATCTCGGAGGAGGGAAGCTCATGAAGAAAACGATGAGAATTGTATTTTCCTGTATGCTGATATTATCTTTATTTGGATGTAACTCTTCGACAAAAAATGTAAAAATTGATTATGGATCATCTGCAATCTATACAGAAGAAGACATGGATACTGCGATAGATCAAATAAAAGAAACCTTCAAATCGTTAGAGGGATGTGAGTTGCATAGTCTTTCATATTCGTCAGATGATGTTTGTTTGGATCAAGAAAATATTGTATGGATGAATGATCTGGAGCATGCTAATGATGATAAGCAGGTTTTTACACAATGTATCATGTTCAATAGCAGCTTTCGCTCTCCGAAAAAAGGTGGTGGAGCTTGGGAACCTAACGAAGAATATACATGGTCTTGGTGGTTAGCTCGAAGTGAAGGCGGAGAATGGAAGCTGATGACGTATGGGTATTAAGAACCGAATGTTTCCAGTTTCCGACGAATCAGAATTTGTAGGGGGTGAATAACAATGGAATACATGATTGATGATAGAGAGCTAAATGCCTCAATATTTATTGATTTTGTTAATAAAGTATGGCAAGGCAATTATGATTTGGATAAAACACAGATAGCATTATCTAAAACTATAAATTTAACAGCTTATGATAATGATAAGCTCATAGGTTGCTTGCGTATCCTTTCAGATGGATATTATTTTGGAACAATTACAGAATTACTTGTTCTTCCACAATATCAAAAACAAGGTGTTGGAAGTAAACTTCTTCAACTTGCAAAGGATAATACACCCACAATGTTATATTTTGGCTCACAACCAACAGTAGAGCAATTTTATGAAAAGAATGGTTGTCAAAAAAGTTTACAATCCTATATTATTAAAAAGGAAAGATAAATTTCAGTTTATCAAATTGTAAAATTTGAATTTTATGTGATATTAAGGTGAAGTCTGAATCTGAGATTTCTAATATAAGTTATATAATGAAGGAGTGATTGTGTTGAATGAACTAAATAATATTTTTCTTGATAAAGTTAGTATGGTTGTTGAAGAGGCGAGAAAAAATGTAAAAACTGCAGTTAATATTATGATGGTATATACTTACTTCGAAATAGGAAGAATGATAGTAGAAGAAGAACAAAGCGGTTCTAATAGAGCTGAATATGGAAAATATATTATAAAAAATCTATCAAATTTTTTAACTGAAAATTATGGAAAAGGATATTCGGTTGACAATTTGAAATTAATGAGAAGATTTTATTCAATTTACTGTGAAGACACAATTGGGGAAACAGTGTTTCCCCAATTCAAAAATCTTCCTACTACTACAAATGGAAGAAGGTTTTATTTAAGTTGGTCACACTATTTAAAATTAATGAGAATATCAAATGTTGATGAAAGGCATTTTTATGAAATAGAGACAATTAAGAATGACTGGAGTCTCTCTGAATTGAAACGGCAATATAATTCATCATTATATGAAAGACTTGCATTAAGTAAAAACAAAGAAGAAGTTATTGATTTATCTAGAAATGGACAACTGATAGAAAAACCATCTGATGCAATTAAAGATCCATATGTATTAGAATTTCTTGGTCTTCAAGAGTTACCTGTGTATTCGGAGTCAGAATTAGAAAATAAAATTATTGATCATTTACAGCAGTTCCTACTTGAATTAGGTAAGGGATTTGCATTTGTGGGAAGACAAGTGCGTTTGACGTTTGATGAGGAGCATTTTAAAGTTGATTTAGTGTTTTTTAATAGAATTTTACGCTGTTTTGTATTAATTGATTTAAAAATTGGCGAATTAAAGCATCAAGATATTGGACAAATGCAAATGTACGTTAACTATTATGATCGTAAAATTAAACTGGAAGATGAAAATAAAACAATAGGTATCATCCTTTGTAAGGATACAAAACAATCTATTGTTGAAATGACTTTACCTGAAAATAATAATACAATTTTCGCTAGTAAATATGAAACAGTGTTACCTAGCAAAGAGGCTTTGCAAAAATTATTAAATGAAGAATAGACAAATTCCAGATTATGTAACTGATAAATTAGAATTTTAGGAGATGAAAATATGATAACGGGATATTATTGCACTAATATTTTTTCTGAGCAAGCAAAAGAACTTATAGCTTTTTATAAAGAGGTATTAGGAATACCTTTTATCAAGACAGATGTTGATGAATCGAATGGGGTTTATCTTGGCTTTATAGAAAACGCACCCACTCTTTGTATATGGGATTGTAAAGTATTCGACGCACAACCGACAGGACATCAATCATTTGTTTTTCAAACAGATAATCTCGATTTAACGATGGAATGTTTGAAGAAAAAAGAGGTTGTCCTGTCCGAAGCTATTAGATATGATTGGGGTACTTATGAGGTTCGCTTAAACGATATTGACGGAAACGAGATAGTGATAGTTGAGCTAACTAAATAACTAAATTAGAATTTGGAGGTTCTATGCTCATGTAAATAACAAGATAATCTACATATAACAATTTTGGAGCAGGGCTTTACTTCCTGCTTCTTTTATATCTATTGACATCGTTAGAAAAAACAAATATAATAGTAATATTACTAATAGTAATATGGGGGAGACGTATGGATAATATTATACTTGGTATTTTACTGTTGAGCAGCAGAACAATTTATCAGTTGCGTGAAAGGATAGATAAAGGGCTTAATATGATGTATAGCAGCAGTATGGGAAGTATACAGGCTGCCATAAAGAAATTGCTTAATTATGGATATATTCAGTATGAAGAAACCGTTGAGAATGGAAAATATAAAAAAATTTATTCCATAACGGAGAGTGGGAAACAGAAATTTATTGAGTGGGTATCCTCTCCGATGGAAATGCAGAGTAGTAAAAATCCTGAATTGGCTAAATTGTATTTTATGGGTTTTTCAAGAAAAGAAAAGCGGAAATTAGGGTTACAGGAGTATATATCAAAGTTAAAAGAACAGTATAATGTGTTGAATGCCATTTGCAAAGAAGCAGAAAATGTCAAAGTTCCTGATGAACACAAGGAAATTCTTTATTATCAGCTTACCGCAGCCCGATATGGCAGAGACTTTATGAAATTTAATATTGAGTGGTATCAGAAACTGCTTGATGAAATGAGGAACGAATGATTATGAAACCAATAAAGTTAGTTAACTCACCGATTACATATTTTGTTAGCCGAGTGGAGCAAGCTGAATGGATACTGTTTATCCACGCTGCTTTTGCCAATCATACTATGTTCAGGGAACAATTTGAGTATTTTCAGAATAATTACAATATTCTGGCGATTGACATCATTGGTCACGGACAATCAACTGATACAAAAAAAGGTGATACGATAGATAAAATGTCAGAGTGGATATTTGATATTTTAAAGGTAGAAAATATTGAAAAAATGCATATTGTCGGCGTTTCATTAGGTGCAGTTTTAGCACAGGATTTTGCTAATCGTTATCCATACGCAGTAAGCTCACTTGCTTGTTTTGGTGGATATGACATCAATAATTTTGATAGTAAAATGCAGAGGGAAAATGGTGTGAAACAGCTGCTAATGATGTTGAAAGCCCTTTTTTCGGTCAAATGGTTTGCAAAAGAAAATAAGAAAATTTCTGCCTATACTTTACAGGCGCAAGATAAGTTTTTTGATATGAACATACTTTTTCCAAAAAAGTCATTTATGTTTCTGGCAACACTCAACAGTATGGTAAACAAGTATAAGACGGAAAAACGAAATTATCCCTTATTGATTGGATGTGGAAGTTCTGATATTCCAATGGAGTTAGAAGCCATAAAAAAATGGAAAAGCAGCGAACCCGATTGTACGGTAGTTATTTTTGAAAATGCCGGACATTGTGTAAATATGGATGTACCGCAGGAGTTTAATAAAGCAATGGAGAAATTTTGGGGAAGTGCAAATCAATAAGACTAACAGTGCGTAATACTGGATGGGTGTGTTAAATGAGTTGAAAAGCAGAAGGAGTAAAGGAAGCTTCCTTATTCTGTGCAGTTGGTCTTACAGGGGTTCAGACAAGGCATAGGAGCAGTCTATGCAAAGACACGCATACAGCGCTGTAATATCCATCAAATCCGCAACTGTACACGCTTCGTAAGCTATAAGCATATCAAGGGATTTATGCCAGAGGCGGGAAGAGCCAGACAGTTTTTCCAAATGATGACAGTTTGAGAAAGATGCTTTATCCGGCAATACAGAATCTAAGCAGTAAGTGGACACAGAGATGTAGAAACTGGGATCTTATTCAGAATCAACTTTCCATTATGAACGCAGCAGATGCGTAACGTGCAAAGATAAAAACAAAAAAAATCAGTATATCCCTTTGTGAACTGAGTATACTGATAATGCATAAATTGATGATAATTAGACATGATTCGTCATTTACATATCTAATTCTGTCGATTATTACTTACACATGATTCTTCACATTCCCGCCTTGGATTTCTCTAGTGCTTCCATTATCTTATAAAAGATTACAAGTATCATGTGTTACAAATAAAATAGGGTCATTTCCATTCATTACATGGTGACTATTATGGCTGCTATGTTCATTGCATCATAAGAAGGAGCTTCCATATGCGCTCCTTCTTTGTGATTCTGACTTATTTCTTTACTTATAAACATGGGGAATTCCCTGTGACACCGCCACCCACTAATCCAAGTGTTAAGTTATCTAATAGAAGTCCGCCTGGAAACCCTATCATCAATCTCCATGCTAATGTAACATTATGTTTTTTTATTTCCCTTATTTCACCTCCATAATTTTCATTTATCTTAATCTCAGTTACTTCACAAAACTGTGATTTATATGTCAATGAAAACTACATCGCTTATAGCGCCTCGTCAGTTCCAGATGAATCAGATTGCGTTGCTTGTATGGCAAGGAAATGTGCTTTTGTTGTACTCAGTTCCTTGTGTAGCTGAACGGCCATATACGCAGTTACAATAGCAGACAGCACATCAGCAATCGGTTGAGCGTATAAAATACCATTTAACCCCCATAGCATCGGGAGAATCAGAATAACGGGAACAAAGCAGATGCCCTGCCTGCAAGCACCAAGAATACACCCCTCTTTTGCTTTTCCCATCACAAGGAATAGGAATGAATATACGGTATAGAAGCCAAATAGTATAAAAGAAACACCACTTGCCCGCAATACGATGGAACCGACTCGAATCATTTCCATATCACTTTTTGTAAATAGGGACATAATATCCGTAGAGAAAACAGCAGCCGCTAAACCAAAAATCACGCAAAATGTAGTTGACCAGAGGATTGAAGTTTTAATTGCTTCCTGCAGGCGGTCAAATTTTTTTGCCCCATAGCTGAATCCTGCGATTGGTTGAAAACCTTTCAGGAATCCGAATACGATCAGACTTCCCATCGACATAATTTTTGTAAGCGGCCCCATCGCGGCAAGCACAGAACCTCCATACTCTTTTGCAGCATTGTTAATCATGCTAATGGAAAGGCTTGTTAATAGCTGAAATACCATCGTTGGAATCCCTATTTTCAAAATTTCGGACATGATTTCTTTGGAAAAACAGCACTCCTTGATACGGAAAGTAAACACGCTCTTTTTTCGGAAGATATAGAACAGATAGATCAAAGCTGAAACAATTTGTGAAATGGCGGTGGCAATGGCTGCACCTGCAACACCAAAGTTAAGTATATAGATGAAAATGGGGTCTAATACCACATTCAATATGGCACCGGCCATTAACGCACACATAGCAGTTTTGGCGGCTCCTTCGCTTGATACGATGTTGTTCATGGTGACGTTAAACACGTTGAAGAACGAAAATGTGATATAAATGCTCGTGTAGGTAACGGCATAGGGCATGACGCTTTCAATTGCCCCTGTTTGTCTCAATATTGGTTCCAGAAAGATGACAGAGCAGAGAATGACGATTCCTCCAATCAGAACACTGCTATAAAGGGCAGTGCTGGCTACTTTATTTGCGGTATCTTTGTCCCCGCGCCCCAGTAATCTTGAAAGATAAGCAGCAGCACCATTTCCAAAGAGCAGGCCTAAGCCTACAACGATTTGCCCAAGGGGAAAGGCTACCGTGACCGCTCCCATTTGGTCGGTTCCCAGCCCACCGACAAAATAGGTGTCTACCAGATTGTACAGAGCATTGATTAGCATACCGATCATAGTTGGCAGCCCCAGCGCCAGAAGTGCTTTTGGTATTGGCGCACTTCCCAGCAGTTCCATTTTTTTGTTTGGTTGATTCATAGGTTAAATCTCCTTTCAACTAATAATAGATATAATTTACAGTACTATAAATTATATCTATTGCATTGCGGAGGATATAGTACTATAATTTATAGTATATGTCAAGCAGTGAAAGGAGAAAACAAATGGCGACGATAGATTTGATTGTGCTGGGTATGCTGAAAAAAGAACCCCTAAGCGCATATGATATTCAAAAACTGGTTGAGTATCGTAACATATCCCGATGGGTAAAAATAAGCACTCCCTCTATATACAAAAAAGTAATTCAGTTAGAAGAAAAGGGATACATTACCAGCGTTACTGTAAAAGAGGGAAAAATGCCGGAGAAAGCAGTATATTCTTTGACAGAAGCCGGTGAAAAAGAATTTGAAAGCCTAATGCTGGGTATTTCCACCCAGCCGGTTAATATTTTTTTGGACTTTAATGCAGTCATTGTAAATTTGCATAGTCTTTCGCCAGACAAACAACAGCAGTGCTTAACCGATATTGAAAATAATGTGAAAGCCTTAAAAAGGTATCTGGAAAACAATATCAGTCTGAAAGAAAATGCACCAGAAATTCCCGAAACGGGAATCGCCGTTTTGCAGCAGCAGTTTATCTTAGCTCAGGCAATCGAAACATGGATTTCTTCTCTGAAAAGGTAGGTAGTTACTGTTTGCGAATTATGTAATGTATGTACAGTGCATGTTATATCATTTCTGACATATTCTCCGAGAATAGAAGTCTAAGGGTGGCGTAACATGAAAAGGCAAAAAATATTCCAGCCCTGTGCCCTGCGGAGAAGATATAAAGTGGTACGAAATGCTAAAAGAGCAGAATGCATGAAATAGTATCTGATAGGCAGATATGCGCACCGGTATGAAAAAGAACCCGAAGCTTATGAAGCAAACCTCAAAATTTGGATATCCAAATGATAAGGGTTCATCTCAAGCTCAACGGGTTCTTTTTCTTGTTAGTGCATCCATACAGATCAATGGTTGTCTTTCGCATAACTGCACGCTCCGGAATTCGAAACATCAGGTAGGCAGCGACTGCATGGCATACCATACAAAGCACCTCCTGCAGCATCAGAAAAGTGACCGGCGTATTCCATGCGTCATGGGTGAGTAGTGCATTGCCTGTAGTCCATGTGTCAATGGCAGAACAGTGGAAAGCCATTGCGGGGGAGTGGCAGCAGATGAATGGATATATTGGCACCACATAGGAAAAACAGCAGGGTGATAAATAAATTATATACAAAATTGATATCCGGCAGGATAATGCCAAAGGAAATCAGAGAATCCAGCAATAGGAAAAAATGCGAACATTCGCATTTTCTTATGGAATAAGCCCGTGCATTCACACATTCTTTATGAATTAGAATTGCTTGCGGCTATTTATGAATCTAATGAATATTGTAGGAATCAATGGTCAACTGTATCAGGATTCATGATATGAGGGTCAATGGAATTATGTGGCTCATGCATGGTATGCAGCCTTTGTGTGGCAGGCCCCTTAATAATCTCCCCGGTATAGGAAAATCGTGATCCATGACATGGGCAGTCCCACGTTTTTTCATCTGCATTAAAGCGCAGCGTACAGCCAAGATGCGGGCAGAGGATGTCAACGATATACAGCTCATCGTTCTCATCCCGATACACGCCATAGCGGTGATCGTCCAGCTCCATAATGGTACCTTCTCCGATATGCGGATAGTCTGTGGTGCTTTTTTGCAGCTTGCTTTTCAGAAAGGCGCCGACAACATTCAGATTCTCTTTGACAAACTGCAGCGAAAAAATGCTGGAAAGACGCTGTGGAGAGAACATCATACGATAGGGGGAGCCGCGATGCAGTGCGTAGGAGCATAACAGCTTGCCTGCGATGCAGCTTGTGGTGTTGCCCCATTTGTTATAGCCGCTGGCAAACAATACGCGATCCTCATGCTTATCCAGCTTACCGATCAGAGGCAGCTGATCAAAGGTCATATAATCCTGTGAGCTCCATGCGGCACTGATTTCCTGCACGATGAAATCCTCACGCAATGTATTTTCAAATTCCTGCAGATTCATGGCCTTATCCTGTCCGCTTTTATAGGTGTTGCCGGCATACAGCAGAGTATCCCCGCATGTGTTGTAGGACTGTACACGTTCGTCTATGGACAGCATCATATCCTTTGGAAGTACATTCTTTACATGGGCACTGATGACGCTTTCCTGATCACAATACATACGCGTAAAGTAAAAGTGGCCCTGATCGATAAACGGAAACTGCGTCGCAAAGATTACAATATCCGCATGTATGCATGTACCGTTGACCATCAGACGATAGCCGTGCTCTTCCTCCTGCATGTCTGTGACAGGGGAATGCTCATAGATATCAATACCGCCCTCCTTTGCGATTTCGGCGAGCGCACAGCCGTAGGCATAGGGATCAAAGCGTGCCTGATACTGCATGCGCAGACCTGCCTCCATGGGAAACGGTGCGTCTGTTTTTTCTATATAGGTGCAGGGGATATGCAGATCCAGATAGGCCTGATATTCCTCCTGCAGCCTGGCTACCTGCACGGCATCACGGGTAAACAGCATAGAATCACAACGTTCAAAGCTGCATCCTATATGGTGCTCCTGAATAATTGCTTCTATGGAATTCAACGCTTCCTCATTTGCTTCATAATACTGCCGGGCAAGGATACGGTCATAATGCTCAATCAGATTTGCATACAGCAGGCCGTGCTGCATGGTCAGCTTTCCGGTATTTCTTCCGCTGGCACCAAAGCATAGAGAATCCGCTTCAAGGAGAATGGCATCCTCCTCTGCCTGTGCGAGATAATAGGCTGTTGTTATACCGGTAAGACCGCCGCCGATAATGGCGATATGGACATCCGTCTCCTTTTGTAAAGTCGGATAGTTCGTCGTTTTTATGTTTCGTTTCATCCAGAATGATTCTGTCATGTTCTTCACCTCTTCTACAGACTACCCAGAAACCGGCATTTCTTTCTCATAAAAAGAAAGACCTGCAGAAAACTTTGTCGAACGTTGGGTCTATCACTCCACAAGCATCATATACTTGAAGGAGGAGGAACAACATGATTACCATTCAAAATATAAAAGTAAATGTTACACGCGCAGGGAATAACGAGTCTGCCGTGGTACTGTTGCACGGATGGGGACAGAATCAATACATGATGAAGTTTCTGCAGGACCATCTCTGCGACACCTTTACGGTTATCAATCTGGATCTGCCGGGGTTTGGAGAGAGTGAGGAGCCGCCGCGTGTCTGGAGTGTAGACGATTACGTGGATTTTCTGCAGGAGCTTCTGGACCATCTGCAGATTACTCATGTGAGCTTTATCGCTCATTCCTTCGGAGCACGCATTGCACTGCGCTATGCATACCGCTTTCCGGTGGAGAAAATGGTTCTGACCGGTGCTGCCGGCATTCAGGCAAAGCGCGGGCTGGGCTATCATATCCGCGTGAAAACATATAAGCTGCTGAAAAAACTGCATGCTGCCCCTGCCATGGGAAGCAGTGATTATCAGAGTGCTTCAGCAATCATGAAGGGGGTTCTCGTTGCCAGTGTTGAGGATGATCTTTCGGGAATACTGAAGGATATATCCACGGAGACGCTGTTGGTCTGGGGAGAAAAGGATACGGCTACACCGCTGTGGATGGGTCGTGTCATGGAGGAGGAACTGCCAAATGCCGCCCTGGTTGTTCTGCCGAAGGAGGATCATTTTGCCTACTTCCACCTCAGTATACAGTTCTGCCGCATCGTGGATGCCTTTTTAAGACCATGATGCTGTTCTGTTTTCTGGCGGCGTATCTTTTTTTTCTTTATGTTCCTTTGAAGCAGTCTATGCATATGTTCCAGCAGAACCGTTACAACAAAGGGCGGTATCGGACATGGCTGGTGTCCTATATCCGCTTATCCTGGAAGCTGATTGTGAAAATACTGCTGACGCTGATGCTGAGCTACAGCCTTCTTTTGCTGCAGCCGACTTCCATGCAGGAGGTTCTGCTGCTGATGCTGGTTGCTATCTTTGCCTACATCAGCTGTAAAATGGAGGAGGAGCGCACCTATCGAAAGCCGCTGGTGAAAACAGCGCGAATTCACCGCCTTGCGATCCTGCTGTATACGCTATACGGCATTTTGCTGTGCCTGCTGCATTGTTTCCTGTCTGCCGCAGCGCTCATTCTTGTGACACCGTTTCTTTTTCTGTCCGCATGGCTTATGGTGCTGCCTGCCGCATGGATTTCAGAGCCGCTGGAAATGGCGATTCGCAATCATTATGCAGCGGATGCCGCAAAGCTGTTAAGAAGCAACAGCGCGCTGTCCATTGTCGGCATCACCGGAAGCTATGGGAAAACGAGTGTGAAAACCATTCTGAATGAGCTCTTGTCAGATGTTTACTATACCCTGATGACGCCCGGCTCCTATAATAATCATATGGGAATCACTCTCACCATACGCAATAAGCTGGAACGGCTGCATGAGGTGTTTTTATGTGAAATGGGAGCGGATCATGTGAAGGAAATTCATGATCTGATGCAGTTTGTAAAGCCGCAGTATGGTGTTGTGACCTCTGTCGGCGCACAGCATCTGGCAACGTTTGGCTCCATGGAAAATATACTCCATGAGAAAATGCAGATGATAGAATGTCTTCCTGCCGACGGTATCGGCTTCGTGAATCGGGACAATGCCTATATTCGTACCTACAGTATTCAAAACACCTGCCGAATCGTATGGTTCGGGATGAGCGAGGATGCGGATTATCGCTGCTGTGATATCCGTTACAGTGAGGAAGGCACGTCGTTTACGGTGATACAGGAGGGACAGTCTCACCGGTTTCACACAAAGCTTTTAGGAAAACACAATGTCGTGAACATCACCTGTGCCATCGCAGTTGCGCACACACTTGGTGTTTCCTGGGAAATAATGGCGTTAGCTGTCGAAAAGCTGCCCTATGTCGAGCATCGGCTGCAGGTACGGAAAAGCTTTTGCACCCTGCTGGATGACGCCTATAATTCCAATCCGGAAGGAGCGCGCTGTGCACTGGAGGTTTTAAAGCAGATGAAGCATCAGCGGTTTATCATCACACCCGGTTTTCTGGAGCTGGGAGAACAGCAGGAGGAAGAACAGTATAAGCTGGGTGAGGAGATTGCGGATAGTGTGGATACGGCGGTATTGGTAGGTGCTGTCCAGACGAAAAGCATCGCCGCAGGATTGGCGGACAGCGGATTTCCAAAAGAAAGGGTCCATGTTTGCGACAGCTTTCAGGAGGCACTGGCAATCGTACAAAAGCAGGCACAGCTGCAGGACTGCGTGCTGCTGGAAAACGATTTGCCGGATGCATTCAACCACTAGCAGCCCTACTCACATGAACACGTTTTAGGCATTCGCATACACTGATAATGTGTAAGGAAAGGAAGAATGCTATGAAACTTAAAATTGCCGTGGCATTTGGCGGCAGAAGTGTAGAACATGAAATCAGTGTCCTGTCGGCTCAGCAGGTAATGGCTGCTCTGGATGAGGAGCGCTATGAAATACTGCCGTTGTATATTGCCAAGGATGGCAGAATGTTTTGTGAGGAGGAATTACGGGAGCTGGAAACCTTTCAGCATATTGAAGAATTCATAGCGGATCATACCAGTGTAGCTCTGATTCGAAGAGATGCGCATACCTATTTGATTCCATCGCGTCGTAAATTATTTGCCAGGGATAAGGAGGTTGATCTGGTGTTCCCGGTTCTGCATGGAACCAACGGGGAAGACGGCACCTTTCAGGGATATCTGAAAACGATCGGAATACCCTATGTCGGCTGCAGTGTTCTGGCTGGGGCAATCGGGCAGGATAAGGTGATTATGAAGCAGGTATTGCAGGATAGCGGACTTTCGGTTGTACCGTGGTTTTTCTGGACATTGCATCAGCCGATGGAGCAGTCCTTTTTCAAAAAAGCACAGCGTCTTGGTTATCCGCTCATCATTAAGCCTGCGAATCTGGGCAGCAGTATCGGCATCGCCGTTGCCCACAATGATGTGGAGCTGCATAAAAGCATGATCGAGGCCTTTCAGTATGATCACAAGGTTGTGATTGAAAAGGTGATCGAACCGCTGCGGGAGATCAACGCCTCGGTATTGGGGGATGAGGACGGCTGTCGCTGCAGTACGCTGGAAGAAGTTGTCAAGCAGGATGAAATTCTGTCCTATGACAACAAGTACAGCGGCCAGGGAAAATCCAAGGGAATGCTCAGTACCAGCCGCAAGCTGCCGGCAGAGCTTAGTGATGAGCAGGCTGAGGAGGTTCGCACGATGGCTATGGATGCCTTCCGTGCGCTGAATGCGGCAGGGGTCGTGCGGATTGATTTTCTGATGCATGCAGACAGCTCAGCTCTGTATGTGAATGAAATCAATACGATTCCAGGCTCCCTGTCCTTCTATTTGTGGGAAAAGGAAGGTCTTTCCTTTCCTGCCCTGCTGGATGAGCTGATCTCGCTAGCACTTCAGCGGGTACGCAGGGAACAGAAGATGATTTTCAGCTATGACACAAATATTCTGCGGGATTATAAGGGCAGAGGAAAACTGATGAAGTAGAAAAATGCGGACAGTGCTTCGCATCTTTTCTATTGCAGGAAGACAGAACGATGGAAGAAGGAGGAACGGTAAAGGACGCTGATGTATACTTTGAAGCATAAACAGAAAGAAATTTCGCTGCGGGATAAACATAGGCAGTCACAAGATGTTGCATCCGCTTTTCATACAGGAACGATTCAGCGGGGAAAGGATTTTTTTCATAACAGCATGAACTTCACCGTTGTATTTACTGCAGAATACATACGGTACGGTTCACAGGGGATAGCGTTCAATCAGACAGCGCAAGGACTGCACTTGCAGGTGTGGAAAATCGGCTTTTTGTTTCATGAGAATCATGCGTAAGAAGAATTTGATATTTCATAATCAGTCCGGTATAAAAAAGAAGATGACGAGCATAAAGCATTGTCATCTTCGTATCATTCATTCATTTTCAGCTTTTCCGTTGCATATTCGTTCTTTACAGAGAAACAAGAAACACCTCATATGCAATCAAGGACTCCCTGCTTTCTTATTTGAATTTTGAAAGGATGTATGAATTTCAGCTTTCCGGCATAAGGGGGAGCGTACAGCTGCTTGGCATAAACACTGTAAACAGGGCTTCCTACGGTTTCTATCGTGCTATATCAAAGCATGAGCGGCTATGTGATGTCATTTGCGATGACCTTGCCACGATCACTGCTTTTGCGATAGGCATTCGGTGTCATCCCGCATGCTTTTTTAAAGACCTGTGAGAAATAAGACTGGGAGGAAAAGCCGCAGGAGTCGGAAATCTGTGCTATGGAATAATTTGTGGTTTCCAGCAGCTCCTTTGCCTGCTGTACACGCAGTCGGATGAGATAATTGATGGGGGAGACGCCCTTGTACTGCTTAAAGGCATGTACCAGATAAAATTTATTCATATAGGTTTTTTCACTTAACAGTTCCAGCGTGATATCCTCCTGATAATGATTGTTGATATACTGCTCCACAAAATGACATTCCTTGGTTATTTTCTGAGACGGCGCTACAATCAGGTTCGCCTTTGTCCTGCGTACCATGTTAATGATCAGCACCTCCAGCAGATTCTGACATACCGCCTCGTAATCATCATCCTGCTGCGCCATTTCCTGCACCAGTGTTTTCAGATAAAACAGAATCTCATGCTTGAATTCATAATAGTTGTGGACACTGTAGTCCTCATATTCCATATGGTTGGTAAAGCTGGTAAACTGCAGACCTTCAATACCGAGAACGATATATTCCAAAGGGGATTCATCCCTGCTCATTTCCGTATGCGGGACATTGGGATTGACAATGATCAAATCATCCGCCTTTACATCGAAAACATCATCATTTACAAGAAAGCTTCCCTTGCCGCTGGATACATAAAATAATTCCGTACAGTGATGGGCATGCGGCGTGCTGTGCCAGTCACCCTCATAACGACTTGTTGAAATATAGAGAAGGTGGAAGCTCATCTTATCCAGCTTGCGATTCTTCAACTGATATCTTTGTATACTCATCATATCACATCCTTATATCTGCTTTTATTATAATAGACACCGCTGTCGTTGACAAGAATTATATTTATTGGCAAAAAGTAAAAGTAGCCAATATCTCTAAAAAATGAAATACAATGCTTGTGTTTATCGAATAAATAAGAAATACCGGATTCGCTTTTTTAGATATCTTGCCTGTTTTTTTGCAGATCGACGTGTCCGGACGGTTTGACAAGCGCTTCATAAGCCCATAAAATGAAGATAAAGATGATCAGGAGGAGTTTGACATGAATACGAAAAAGGGGCGCGTAACTGTGCCGAGTGATGTTGATGTAATTGAGGAAACCTTAAACATCATAGAACGATGGGGGGCGGATGCGATCCGGGACTGTGACGGCACCAGCATGCCCGAGCAGCTGCGTGAGCTGGATGTGAAGCAGTATGCGACCTATTATACGACGAGAAAGGATAATGCATGGGCAAGTGCAAATCCGCAGGAGATACAGCAGATGTATCTGATGAGCGATATGGTGACGGCAAGTGCACAGACCCTGACCATACCGTTGATGAAGCATTATTATAAGGAACAGCTGAAGGTCAATACACTGGATGATATAAAGCGGTGGTGGGAGGTGATCGACCGTACGAGCGGTGATGTGGTTGCAGAGGACAAGTGGGAATATGACGCGGAAAAGGAAGCGGTTGTCGTGTTGGAATGTGTGCCGTTTCATGCGTATACAGTAAGCTTTCTGGCATTTGTGATCTGGGATCCGGTGCATATGTACAATGCCCTGACCAATGAATGGAAGCATGAGGAGCATCAGATGACCTATGATGTACGGCAGCCAAAGACCCAGGCATATGTTCTGGATAAGCTGCGCCGCTGGATTGCTGAGCATCCGGAGGTGGATGTTATTCGCTTTACGACATTCTTTCATCAGTTTACGCTCATGTTCGATGAGCGGGCGCGTGAGAAATTTGTAGACTGGTTCGGTTACAGTGCCAGTGTGTCCCCCTATATTCTTGAACAGTTCGAGCAGGAGGTCGGATACCGGTTTCGTCCGGAGTATATCATCAATCAGGGATATCATAATTCCACCTTCTGTGTTCCTACGAAGGAATATCGTGATTTCATGGACTTCCAGATGCGTGAGGTTGCGAAGCTGGTGAAGAAATTTGTGGATATTACACATGAAGCCGGTAAGGAAGCGATGATGTTTCTGGGAGACCACTGGATTGGGACAGAGCCGTTTGGTCCTTACTTTCAGGAGCTTGGACTGGATGCCGTGGTAGGCTCTGTCGGGGATGGACGTACCTTGCGTCTGATTTCCGATATCAGAGGAGTGAAGTATACCGAGGGACGGTTTCTGCCGTATTTCTTCCCCGATGTATTTTATGAGGGCGGTGACCCTGTTCAGGAGGCGAAGGTAAACTGGGTGAGCGCAAGGCGTGCAATCCTTCGCTCACCACTGGACCGTATCGGATATGGCGGGTATTTGAAGCTAGCATTGAAATTTCCGGATTTTGTTGATTATATTGAAGAGGTATGCAATGAATTTCGTGAGCTGTACGAGCATGTACACTCTGCACAGCCGATGTGCATGCCGTTTAAGGTAACGATTCTAAACAGCTGGGGAGCACTTCGGGGCTGGGGAGCGGAAATGGTCGCTCATGCGCTGTGGTATAAGCAGATTTATTCCTATTCCGGTGTTCTGGAGGCTCTGAGCGGTATGCCGTTTGATGTGCAGTTTATCAGCTTTGACGATATACTGGAAAATCCGAAGGTACTGGATGATGCCGGTGTGATTATCAATGCAGGGGATGCCTATACAGCCTTCAGCGGCGGAGATTACTGGAAGGACGCACGCATTGTGAGCGCCCTACGCAAATTTGTATACGAGGGGGGCGGCTTTATCGGCGTCGGAGAACCGAGCGCAGCACAAAAGGAAGGTCATTTCTTCCAGCTGTATGATGTGCTGGGCGTGGATAAGGAAATTGGCTTTTCCCTGTCACAGGATAAATATAACTGGGAGGAACAGCCGCATTTCCTGAAGGAGGAGCTACCTGAAGCTTTACAGCTTGGAGAAGAAATACGCAATATCTATGCATTGCCGGATACGACGGTTTTGATCAATGAACATCAGAATATCCGTTTTGCGGCCAATACGTATGGGAAAGGGAAAAGTGTCTATCTGAGCGGTCTGCCATTCAGCTTTGAAAATGCACGTCTGCTGTATCGCTGCCTGTTCTATGCGGCAGGAAAAGAAACCGAAATGAAAAAATGGTACAGCGAAAACTGCAATGTGGAGGTCAATGTTTATCCGAATACAAACAGCTACTGTGTGGTGAACAATACGTATGAGGTGCAGGATACGCGGATTTATACGGACCATGATGTCTTTGATATCCGTTTACAGGCAAATGAAATTCGCTGGTTTTCCATCAGCGGGGAAGAATAAGAATTGTGCGGCATGAATGCCGCATTTTTCCATGCGGTAAATGGACGTAGGAGTGTACAGCGTATGAGATAGAATTTTCATGGTTTCAGTCCTTTCAGGCAGTATTATGAACTCATATCGTGGTTTTCGATACTGTAAAACAGCATTAAGAAATCAGCATATCCAAGTCTTTCAGGTTTGAGATTGAAAACACAGGGATTGGACAATCAGTAAGTAATTGCTTCATGTTCTTTTATACTGTCCTGCAGGGGATTCACAAGAGAAATGTGGTAGCCGATTTCAAGATATAAACGGCCTGCACAATTCTTACATAGAACAAATGTTACACTGCTTTTCCATATTAAAAAATAATTTTTGCTTTTCTGCAACCATTTTCTTTCTTCAGAGGTATTAAGGGTGAACAGAGAAAAAGAGGCAGTTCAAATAGAACTGACGGAGTGTTTTGCGGTATTTGCCGGAATGGACTCATTCTCTGATGATATCGCATTGCGTATTCGGGTACGAAAACGATGGAGATAAACGAAGCTGCTGTATTCGAAAGAAAAGCAATGGGTTCAGGACAGTATGAGGGAGGGTTTCATATGCTGAAGCTGTCAAAATGGAAGAAATGAAAAGGAGAGCTGTATGAAAATCAGAAATTACGGATTGGTGCTGCTGGCATGCGGCATGCTGTTTGCCGGCGGTTGTTCAAAAGAGAAAGCGAAGAAAAAAGCAGAAGACTTGAAGCTTGAAAATCTCACGATCGTACTGCATGATGAGAATATCACCATTTACCAGCCGCTGGGGGATCTTCTGGATACCTGGGAGCTGGATCAGGCGCCGGAGCATATCGAAGCGCTGGGACATGATATGGTATTTTTAACATATAAGGATAATGACCGGGAATCGATGATTCTCCGTGTCTTCAATCCGAAGGATGAAGAAATCAGTGTGAACGATGCGCTAATTCAGCATGTAGTCTTTTCAGACAGAAATACAGAAAATGTGAAGGAATACAAGCTTCCTCACAATTTTAAAATCGGAAGTACTACTGAGCAGGATGTAATCAAAGCACTGGGAACGCCTTATGAGTATAGGATTTCCAACGATGACAGCAATATGGATTATGTCACAGGTACCTCGTATGAAACCTCTGAGCTGGCAGAGTTTTCATTTGAAAAAGGAAAACTGAGCAAGGTTGCATTGTCAGGAAGTGAAAAACGCAAGGAAAAGAAAGAGAATATCAGCTTTGATACGGCTAAGGCAGTTGGGTATTCTGTATATGATATCCCCCTTGCGAAGGGAAGTGCTGCGGATGAATTTGCGAAGGGAAGCATACAGTTCGATGGTGTGAGCATAAACAAAACGACACCTGCGAAGGCACTTATAGAAAAAGGGTGGAAATCCAAATATCTGGATGAATATAATAAAAAAGAGACTACCATCAGTGCAGAAAAAAGTGATATGCGTATTGATTTGCGAGTGGATGGAACGATTTCTTCCACAGATCAGCTGACCGAAAAGCATGTGATTCAGGAAATATTTGCAGCGGATGAGTCTCTGGAAGCTTTGACATTCGCATCTGGTGTTAACGGTACATCAACACTTCAGGATGTGTATCAGATACTGGGAAAACCGATGAGTGTGCGGTATAGCAAAAACGGTGTTCGCGTTCGGTATAGGACAGAAAGCAATACTGCCGTTTCCATGTCCTTTAAGACCTCCGGAGCAATGGAATACTGCAGTGTGAAATTTGATTCCGAATGGGAATAGACGGTGTGACAGATAAAGGATTGAGCCGGGTGCTCTTTTCTTTTGCATTGTTTGTTGAGAAGTAACCTTTGACCTCGCATAAGTAGAAGCTTATCCTTTATGCTTGATACGTGTTGTCCGGAAAAATATGCAACGGTTTTTTCATACGGCGAAAGCCTGTGAAGGAAACGATTCGTATTCTGTTTTTTTGAATACTTTCTATGTGTCCGACAAGTATGCTCAACAGTACCAATTCATTTGTTTAAACATTTAATAAGTGCTTCAGATATGAAAAAGGAACATCTGAATGACCGTGTGGAGAACTCTGTCCGCTGGACTGTCATACGCTCAAAAAAAGGATTCTCGGCTGAGAATCCTCCTTTGTTAAGCCTCCATGGAATCAATGATGCTGTCAACCAGATTATCCATTTCAGATTTATTATTATCATTCAGGGCACTGATCATGGATACTTCAGAATTCAGAATACTCATCTGCTTCATCTGATTATCCAGGAAGTCCTTCATGAGGGAACCGGATTTCGGTGCCCAGGACCCGTTTTCAATGATTCCCACCGTACGCTTCTGCATATTGAGTGCCTTCATATGCATGAGGAAATCATGCATAACAGGATAGATTCCCAGGTTATAGGTTACCGAAGCCAGTACGATATGGCTGTATTTAAACGTATCACTGATCAGGTAGGATACATGGGTATTGGAAACATCATGCACCACAACATTTTTGACACCCTTTTCCACCAGCTTGGCAGCCAGTACCTGCGCGGCGGATTCCGTATTTCCATACATGGAGGCATAGGCAATCAGGACACCGGTTTCCTCCGGCTCATAACGGCTCCATTTGTCATATTTATCCAGCAGATAACCGAAATCATTTCTCCATACCGGTCCATGCAGCGGACAGATGACCTTGATATCAATGGTTCCCGCCTTTTTCAGCAGTGCCTGTACGTGCGGTCCGTATTTTCCTACGATATTGGTATAGTAACGGCGGGCATCATCCAGCCAGTCGCGGTCAAAATCAACCTCATCGTTAAACAGCTTGCCATCCAGTGCGCCAAAGCTTCCAAAGGCATCAGCGGAAAACAGAACGCCGTTTGTTACATCAAAGCTGACCATTGCTTCCGGCCAGTGCACCATCGGAGCCTCTACAAAGGTGATGGTGTGCTTACCGAAGCATCTGGTATCGCCTTCCTTGACCTCCTCTGTGCGCCCGTCAACGTTAAAGCCGAACTGATGCATCAGCAGGAAGCTTTTTTCGGTTGATATGATTTTCACCTTTGGATAGCGAAGAAGAATTTCCTCAATGCTGGCACCGTGATCAGGCTCCATATGATTGATTACCAGATAATCCAGGTCACGCCCGTTCAGAACATGCTCTACATTTTCCAGAAACTGACGGCAGGCATCCCAGTCCACCGTATCAAACAATACCGTTTTCTTATCCAGCAGCAAATAGGAATTATAGGATACGCCATTCGGAATCGGGTGAATATTTTCAAACAGGGCAAGACGGTGATCATTTCCTCCCACCCAGTACAGATCGTCAACTACTTTTCTTACACAGTACATACTACATCCTCCTTCTCTTTATTTAATCCAATGTCTCGATGAACTGATCCTTTGCTTCTCCGCATTCCGGACAGATCCATTCCTCAGGCAGCTTTTCAAACGGCGTACCCGGAGCAATATCATTTTCCGGATCTCCCAGCATCTGATCATATTCATAGCCGCAGCCATTGCAGACATGACGCATATAGGAAGGAGCTTCCTTTTTGATAAACGGACGTTTCATTTTCTTCATTGGCGGAGCCGGTTTCTTTTCTCCGGTATCCAGAGCCTTGCTTAACAGCGGCAGTATTTCCATAACATCACCGACAATCCCGTAGTCGGCATTTTTAAAGATCGGAGCATTGGCATTCGTATTGATGGCAACGATGGTGGTGGCATCCTTGATTCCCTTCAAATGCTGTCCCGCACCGGAGATACCGCATGCGATATACAGATTGCCGGTAAATTTCTGACCGGACATACCGACATAGCGGTTGATCGGTACATATTTCAGAGTTTCTGCGACTGGACGGGAGCTTCCGATTGCGGCCCCTGCACTTCTTGCCAGATCCTCAATCAGCTTCATGTTCTTCTTTTCGCCGATACCCTTGCCGGCTGATACCACACGCTCCGCATTCATAATCGGGGTATCCATCGGGATACCGACCGTGAAATCATAGCCATCCTTCTGTAAGGCTTCCACCAGGGCATTGACACGTTCCTGTGCATCGCCTTCCTTGAATATCTGTTTCTTACGTTCTCCTGTGATTGCACCTTTTTTCTTACGGACACCGCCGTCCTTTGGCGCTTTTCCTATGATATGAGAGGCAATAACGACCCTCTGAATTTCATTGGTTCCTTCATAGATGGTTGTGATTTTTGCATCACGATACGCACGTTCCACTTCCATACCCTTCAGATAACCGCTTCCGCCGAAGATCTGTAAGGCATCGTTGCAGATTTCCAGCGCAACATCACTTGCATACTGCTTCGCCATTGCGGATTCCATGCCATATGGTTCGTGGTGTTCCTTCAGCTCCGCAGAGGAGTAAATCAGCATTCTTGCACAACGCAGCTTGGTTGCCATATCGGCAAGCTTGAAGCTGATGACCTGCTGCTGTGCAATCGGTTTGCCGAACTGCACACGCTCCTTTGCGTATTCCAGCGCATTCTCATACGCACCCTGTGCGATTCCCAGTGCCTGTGCGGCGATACCGATACGACCGCCATCCAGTGTGGCCATTGCAATCTTAAAGCCCTGACCAAGCTTACCAAGCAGGTTTTCCTTAGGTACCTTTACATCATTGAAAATCAGCTCTGCTGTTGAGGATGAACGGATGCCCATCTTGTCGTAATGATCACCGAAGGTAAAGCCGTCCCAGCCCTTCTCTACGATAAATGCGGAGATTCCTCTGGTTCCCATTTCCGGATTTGTGGATGCAAAGACGACATACGTATCTGCCTTATCAGCATTTGTAATAAAGATCTTGCCACCGTTCAGAATGTAGTAATCACCCTCCAGAACAGCCGTTGTTTCGGTACCTGCCGCATCACTTCCGGCATTTACCTCCGTTAATCCAAATGCGCCGATTTTTTCACCGCTTGCCAGCGGTACCAGATATTTCTGCTTCTGTTCCTCGGTACCAAACGCAAAAATAGGGTAGCTTCCCAGTGAGACATGTGCGGACAGAATAACACCTGTACCACCGTCTACACGGGATAATTCTTCTACAGCAATGGCATAGCTGATTACATCCAGACCGGCCCCTCCATATTCCTTTGGATAGGGAATACCCATCAGACCCATCTTTCCAAACTTCGCAATCGCCTCACTCGGGAACTCATTTTCCTTATCGAGCATAAAGGCAATCGGTTTGATTTCGGTTTCCGCAAATTCCCGAACTGTCTTGCGGATTTCCTCCTGCTGCTGTGTCGTTGTAAATAGCATAGTTTACGTCCTCCTCACTTATCTCTATGATATTCCTTCTGCTTTCATGATTTTTCTTAATATGAGAATCATTTTAAGAATGTAAATCACTTTACACTCTGATAATATCATAGCGCTTACAATAAGTCTAAAGATATGCTCACAGAATTTTCCTTTTTTGGATTCGTTTTAAGAAGTACCTGAAAAACGGCGCCAGCGCTTTTGGAATTTCCTGAATTAGGTCCCACAGGTGTAAGATAAGCAGATGCTGGTGCGCAGATGATTTGTAACGTTCTGCGTAAGAGAATACGGCTTCATTTTCAAACAGGTATACCGGCTGTACACTCATTCAGCCTTTGAATTTCCTTCACCTATACGATTTATGGTTTCGCATATACATACAGGTATGAAAGAATGTGTGTTCGTCCCTTCCTACCTCTTTCTGCAAATTACAAATCGATAAGATTCTCTTTTAACATGCTGACTTTTACTTCTCAGCCTGCGGACTTATGGTCTGCCGTATGCTATACTGTACTTAGCGGAAAACAATTGGAAGGAGGAGCTGTATGTCGGAAAAGAAAAAGGCGGAGGAAGGGTTTCTGTATAATGCGAATTACAACGCAGCACTGCTGGATGAGCGTGCCTGGTGTAAGGATCAGTGTCATTTGTGCAATCAGCTGCGTCCAAGCGATACGGAAAAGCGCTATCAGATTTATCACAGCTTATTCAAGCAGATGGGAAAGCATGTATCCATAGAACCACCATTCTGGTGTGATTATGGCTATAATATCAGCATCGGAAATGAATTTTTTATGAACCATAACGGTGTCATACTCGACGGAGCAGAGGTAACCTTTGGTGATTATGTCTATATCGCACCAAACTGCGGCTTTTATACGGCAGGGCATCCGTTGGATGTGGAACAGCGTAAGCAGGGGCTGGAGTATGCCTTTCCCATTCATGTGAAAAGCAATGTATGGATCGGAGCAGGCGTTCAGGTGCTGGCGGGCGTTACCATTGGGGAAGGCTCGGTGATTGGGGCAGGCAGTGTTGTGAACAGAGACATTCCTGATCATGTTCTTGCGGCAGGTGTTCCCTGCAGGGTGATTCGCCGCATTACAGACGAGGATCGAAAGAAGTACCGTATTCAAATGGAGGAGGAAAGTTGATGGGAAGCAGGTGAAACCTGTAAACGGCGCCCCTGTATAGGCAGTAAAGGTCTTTTTGGATACGCCGTAAGCGATCGCCTAGTCGTCTGTGAGGCTGTATTTGCAGTCTGATGGCGATAGGGAATACGGAAGAAAACGGATATGCATATGACTGATAAGCTATGCGAAAGCTGTCCGTGAAAAAGAAATGTCGAGGAGAGTCTTCCTTTTTAAAGAAGTTATTTGCATGTCCTCACTTGCGGCGGTATGGCTATGATATAATAAGGATAAGCAGGAGGTATGAAACCATGTTTTATGAACAAGTAGAAGAATCAGTGCAATATATTCGTAAGCACGTGAAAACAGAGCCACTTATTGGCATCATTTTAGGAAGCGGACTGGGCTCGCTGGTGGAGATGATGGAGGATAAAGAGGTGCTCTCCTATCAGGATATTCCACATTTTCCGCAATCCAGAGTGGCAGGTCATGCGGGAAATCTGGTCTTTGGCAGAATTGGAAATCAGCGTCTGATCGTTATGCAGGGGAGGTTTCATTATTATGAAGGCTTTTCAATGAAGGAGGTCACCTATCCGATTTATGTGATGAAGCTGCTCGGTGTTCGGGATTTGATCGTGACCAATGCCTGTGGCGGTATCAATCCGGATTTTACACCGGGGGATTTGATGATCATTGATGATTTTATCAATTCGCTGGATGTAAATCCTTTGATTGGAGATAATGATGAGCGCTTTGGACCACGTTTTCCGGATATGTCAGAGCCTTATTCCATCCAGCTGCGTGAAAAGGCAGAACAGGTGGCGGATCAGTTGGCAATTCCTTACCGCCATGGTGTATACACCCTTTTTCAGGGACCGTATTATGAAACAGCAGCGGAAATCCGTATGTATGCCAGAGCAGGCAGTGATGCCATTGGAATGTCCACTGTGCCGGAGACTATAGCGGCAAATTATCTCGGTATCCGTGTGTTGGGAATTGCATGTATCACCAACATGGCAACCGGTATTGCGAAGGAAAAGCATTCACATGAAGAGGTTGTGAAAATGGCAAATAAGAGCAGTGCCCGGCTTTGTACATGGATGGAAGCACTGTTAAAGGAGTGGTAAGAAGGAGGGGGATGCTTCATGGAACAGAATTCGCTGTTTCAAAATGATGTACAGAAGGATCCTCTTGCCGCCCGACTGCGTCCGGCATCGCTGCAGGATTACGTAGGGCAGAAGCATCTGCTTGGAAAAGGGAAGATACTGTATAACCTGATAGAAAAGGATATGGTTTCCTCCATGATCTTCTGGGGACCGCCGGGTGTTGGAAAAACGACGCTTGCCAGAATCATCGCCAGGCAGACACAGGCACATTTTATCAATTTCAGTGCCGTCACAAGCGGAATCCGTGAAATTAAGGCCGTGATGAAGGAAGCGGAGGACGCGCGTCTGTATGGCAGAAAGACGATTGTATTTGTTGATGAAATACATCGTTTCAATAAAGCCCAGCAGGATGCCTTTTTGCCGTATGTGGAAAAGGGCAGTATTATTTTGATTGGCGCAACAACGGAAAATCCGTCGTTTGAAGTCAATGCCGCGCTTCTTTCCCGCTGCAAGGTGTTTGTGCTGAAGGCACTGGAGGTTTCGGATCTGGTGGAGCTGCTAAAGCATGCTCTGCAGGATGAACGCGGCTTTGGCTCACAGCATGTTCTCATCACAGAGGAGCAGCTGCGTATGCTTGCCATGTTTGCCAACGGAGATGCCAGAACAGCACTGAATACGCTGGAGATGGTCGTTTTAAACGGAGAAAGCTCAGAAGCGGGAACCGTCATCACAAAAGAGGTGCTGGAGCAATGTACCTCCCAGAAGTCGCTGCTGTATGACAGACAGGGAGAGGAGCACTACAATCTGATCAGTGCCCTGCATAAATCCATGCGCAACTCTGACGTGGATGCAGCTATTTACTGGCTTGCGAGAATGCTGGAGGCGGGGGAGGACCCGTTGTACGTGGCAAGGCGTCTGGTTCGTTTTGCGAGTGAGGATATCGGGATGGCGGACAGCCGTGCCTTGGAAATCTGCGTTGCGGCTTATCAGGCATGCCATTTTCTCGGTATGCCGGAGTGTAATGTACATTTGACACATGCGGTTACCTATCTTTCTCTTTCTCCGAAATCCAATGCCCTGTATATGGCATACGGCGCAGCGAAGGAGGATGCTGTGCATATGCTGAGTGAACCGGTTCCCCTGCAAATACGAAATGCACCGACATCCCTCATGAAGGACCTGCATTATGGAGAAGGCTATCAGTATGCTCATGATACGCAGGAAAAGCTGACAAACATGGAATGTATGCCGGAATCCCTGAAGGGAAGGGAATACTATCACCCAACGATACAGGGAAGTGAAGCAAGGGTAAGCAAGCGATTGCAGGATATCAAGGAATGGAAACGGAAGCATCAAAATAAATAGAGAGCCGGTGTTTTAAGAAGACTTTCCTGCGAGTGATGAAACGCTGGGATATTGGCAGAACACGGATAGGCGCAGATTTCAGGATGCAGGCATTTGGCAGCACTTGTGCATGATCAATGCCTCTTTCCGTAAGGAAGGAAGGCCGCATAAGAAAGCCATGAAAGCATCCGGGCGGCTGTACGCAGACAGTCTGTATGATACAGATGCTCATGGAGCTGCGTTTGCGTATTTCCTGAATTAGGCAGCTAGAAAAAAAGGTAATCCAGCCTTGATACAACAGGTTCGGATTGCCTTTTATATGTTTTCATCAGCGGTAAAGGTGCCATGCATACCGCCGTTTTCTGTTTCTTATTTTACAGTTTTTATGACATACTTATCGAACAGCTCACGATTTCGCTCATCGGCACCGTCCATATTGCTGGAGGCGAACACCGGAGCCTCCATGCCATGCTCCTTCAGCAGCTCGACAAATCTTCCCATCACACACTGTGCAAGGAAGCATCCGGTCAGGGTACTGACAGGTCCCATACTGGTTGCATCATCGATTGGTGTTGTCGCATCCCCATACGGAGCATGATTGTCCAGAATCACATCCGCTAGCTCAAACAGACGCAGTCCGCTTTCATGACGGGAAGCGATGGTTTTGCTATGCGATAAGGAGGTGATCACGATAATACGGGCACCCTTTTCCCTTGCTCTCATCGTGTATTCAATCACCAGTGGATTTCTTCCGGAATTACTGGTGACAAGCAGAACATCTCCCGCTTCTATCGTGTAAATTGCATCCAGTACATCCGCATAGGAAGCTGTACGCTCCAGTGTGGTACTCTTTGTCGGGTGGGTTGCCAGCGTCATTTCGATTTCATTGATCGGATAAACCTTTGCATACCCTCCGGCTCTGGCATAGATATCCTGCCCGATCATATGCGAGTGCCCGCTGCCGAAGGTGTAAATGGTATGATGTTCCTTCTCCGCTTCAAACAATAGACGTGCTGCCCGTTCCAGCGGCTCCCGCTCCTGTTTCATTACCGCGAATCGCTGTTCCACTTCTTTGAAATACGTATCAATAAATGCCATAATCAATCCTCACTTTCTTCTGATTTCAGTATACCATGATTATATGTAAAATCTATAATTGGATATAAAGTTATAACATTTTATACAAAATACGTAATTTAACCATTGTTTTCTCACAAAACACTTTTAATTATTCTATTCTGCTAAAATAGGAAAATATTTCCATTATAATAATTACAAAAACTGGAGTGGACGGAATGAAAAAAGTAACGGAAATCAATTTAAGAGTGGGAGATGCTATACGGAAAGGGCTTCAACGAAAGGGAATGACGCAAAAGGAGCTTGCTGCACTGGTTGGTTCCACGCAGCGCTCGATTTCTTCATATATCAATGGGAATGCACAGCCCCCGCTTGATATTCTGTCTTTGATTTGCCGCATACTGGAAATCAATATGAATCAGATTCTGCAAATACCGGATTTCAATTTTCCCGGACGTATGCTGCATGATCCGATGGAGCTGGAATTCATGAAGATTTTTGATCAGGTGCCGGAGGAACGGCGGATGACCTTTACAAAGCTGATGAAAAGTATACTCAGCTTTCATCTGGAATAGGAAGTAAAATTGCAACTGTTACATAACATGGAAAATAAGACGATTCTTTTGGTAAATGACAAATACAGAAAGATGGAAAATTTTTATTTTTATGATAAAATGCCGTATTTATCGGTGTTTTTTTATATTTTGCGCAGAATTCGTATGGAAGAAAACTTTTTCATTTTATATACTATAGAAGTAAAAGGGAGAGAGAGGAGGAATATGGAAGAAAAACATACCTGTGTACTGAATCATGATGAGTATGAGCTGCTGAACTTTTATCGACAGCTCAGTGAAGAGCGCAAGCAGAAATTTTTTGATCTTGTGCAGACACTGGATATGCTGTTGAACCAGCAGGAGGATACGACTGCGGTCGCAGAGTAAATCACAGGTGTTGAAGTCATGGTTCTGAGAGCGCAATCCTTTTCATAAGAGAATGAGAAGGATGTGTGTTTGTTATACCGTGCACTGCTATCCTTACGGCGCAGGATACAGCACGGTGCATCAGCTGTAAAACAAATCCTGCAGGATCCATCCTGGTGTTGCAGCGGCTGAGCATGCATACTGTTTTGAAACCGGATGAGGACCGCAGGGTCCTTTTCTGTTTCTAGGCACCGACTGGCTTTCAGGGCACTGGATGAAAAAGCTGTCCGCCATAACTGACCGTGGTGTGGGGATCATTCCATTTCTGATGCTGAAGCGTTCCACGCAGGGTCCTATGTGATTTGTCGATGTTGATACAGCTGTTTCTTACATAATTATTTCATGAAAATATTTCAGAAAATGATTGACTTTTTCATCCCTGGATTGTACTATAGTAATATATGAAATGCGCTGACGGGAAATAGTATGGATATGGACATGACAGAGAGTCTTCGGCTGGTGGAAGAAGATATGCGAAGTATGCGGAACACATCCCCGAGCAGCAGAGGTGAAATTCAGTAGCTTCTGCCGGAATCCTGCATCCGTTACCGTGCTAGAGTATGCTGGTACTCGAAGAGATTGATATCGTGAGGTATCAATAAAATAAGGTGGAATCACGTAAGGTAACTTTCGTCCTTTGGATGGAAGCTTTTTTTGTATAAGCGTATAAGGGAGGATATGAAGCTATGAAAAGATTTGCTATACCGGAAGGAACTCGGGATCTGATTCTGGGGGAATGTACTGCGAAGAAACGATTGCAGGGTGCAATCGAACAGGTGTTTGACAGCTATGGCTATAAGGAAATCGTAACACCGAGCATTGAATTTTATCAGACCTATCAGACCGGCTTTGAACAGGTTCAGGAGGAAGCGATGTACAAGTTTTTTGACCATAACGGAAGCATCCTGACACTGCGCATGGATATGACGGTACCGATCGCCCGTGTTGCGGCAACCAAGTTCAAGGATCAAAAGCCGCCGCTTCGTTTTCGCTACTGTGCCAACGTATACAAGGTCAAGGAGTCCTTTGCCGGAAAGCGCAATGAGGTGACAGATTGCGGGATTGAGCTGCTGGGGCTGAACGAAAAGCAGAGTGATCTGGAAATTCTGGTGTGTGCACTGGAGGTTATGGAGTGTATGCAGCAGCAGGCGTATACGCTGGAAATCGGCAATGTGAATTTCTTTCACACAGCAGTAAAGCTTCTGGGGCTTTCTGCGGAAGAAACAGAGCTTCTGGCGGATTTGATCGATCGCAAGAGTCTGAGCGAACTGAAGGAATATCTGCATACCCTGCCACTGAAGGATGAGGACAGAGAATTCTTCCTGCAGCTGCCGTGGCTGTGTGGAGATGCAGGGATGCTCAAGGAGGCATTGAACTGCTGCTTCGATGACAGACTGCGCAGTATTGTGGAAAGTCTTCAGGAATTGTATGCACAACTAAAGGCGCTCGGCTATGAAAACCGCATTACCTTTGATTTGGGAAAGCTGCCGCATCTGAACTATTACAGTGGCATTCTTTTTGAAGGCTTTGTACCGGGAATCGGAACCAGTGTGCTGAGTGGCGGACGCTATGATTCTCTGTTGGAGAAATTCGGAGAGCCGTTGCCGGCAATCGGCTTCTCTGTAAAGCTGGATGCCGTGCTGCCGGTTCTGGATTTAAAGCAGAAGGAGGCAACCCTCACGCTGTGCTATCCGTATGCGCGAAAGGTGGAGGCACTGCGCAAGGCAAAGGAATTAAGAAAAACTGCACGGGTGGAGCTGCTGTGCGGGGAATATGATGATATTATCGTGAAAGGGGAGAAGGACGCATGAGTATATCCATAGCATTAACGAAGGGGCGTCTGGAAAAGGCCACCGTGAAGCTGCTGGAGGAGCGCGGGTATGGCATTGAATCATTAAAGGATAAGGGAAGGGCGCTGGTGTTTCAGGATTCCAAAAAGGATATTCGCTACTTCCTTGTGAAATCCAATGACTGCATCACCTATGTACAGCACGGCGTTGCGGATATTGGTGTTGTGGGAAAGGATACGCTTTTGGAGGGTGGCAAGGATTATTATGAAATGCTGGATTTAGGCATTGGAAAATGTAAATTCATCGTTGCCGGTCTGCGGGAACACAATCTGTTTGATAAGGTGGGACATGTGAAAATAGGAACGAAATATCCCAATATCGCAAAGCAGTATTTCCTGGAAAAGGGCATGGATGTGGAGTGTATCAAAATAGACGGCTCTGTGGAGCTGGCGCCGATTCTGGGCTTGTGCGATGGAATCGTGGATATCATGGAAACGGGGACGACGCTGAAGGAAAACGGTCTGGTTGTCTTTGACACCGTCTGCGATATCAGCGCAAGAGTGATTGTGAACAAAGCGAGCTTTAAGCTGAAAAGAGCGGAGATCCTAGCAATCTTAGAGGATATGAAGAAAGGACTGGAAGCATGCTGAAACGAATGCGAGCATCGGATACAGGGAAACTGCAGACGTATCTGGAAAGCAGAACAGAGGAGATTGACAGTGATATCATTGTCAGGGTCAGTGCCATCCTGCAGGATGTGAAAACACGCAGGGATGATGCTGTCAGGGAATATACACAGCAGTTTGACGGAATTTTATTGGACAGTATGTGTGTGGAGCCTTCCGATATAGAAGCGGCGGCTGCCAAGGCGGATCCCTTCTTTGTGGAAAGTATGAAGAAGGCGAAAGCAAATATCGAGTATTATCACAATGCACAGAAGCAAAACGGTTATCTTTTGCAGAAGGAGCTCGGCATCTATCTGGGACAGCGTGTACTTCCACTGGACAGCGTAGGTATTTATGTGCCGGGAGGCAGAGCACAGTATCCAAGCAGTGTGCTGATGAATGCAATTCCTGCCCGTATCGCAGGTGTAAAGCGTATTGTCATGATTACGCCTCCGGCGAAGGATGGCAGTCTGCATCCCAATATTGCGGCGGCAGCACAGATTGCCGGTGTGGATGAAATTTATAAGGTTGGCGGTGCTCAGGGGATTGCGGCGTTAGCCTATGGCACCCAAAGCATTGCGCCTGTGGATAAAATTGTCGGACCGGGAAATGTATACGTTGCGGCAGCGAAGAAGCTTGTCTTCGGGAAAGTGGATATTGACATGATTGCCGGACCGAGTGAAATTCTGGTGATTGCGGATGCGGATGCTCCTGCGAAAAGCGTTGCGGCGGATCTGCTGTCACAGGCAGAGCATGATCCGATGGCGAGTGCCATTCTGGTGACAACCAGTGAACAGCTTGTGGATGCTGTGGAGCTGGAGCTGCGCAAGCAGAGTGCTCTTCTGCCGAAACAGGAAATTGTGGAACAGTCGCTGCAGGCCTATGGAACAGCCATTTTATGTGAGAGCATGGAGGAATGTCTGGATGTATCCAATGCGGTTGCGCCGGAGCATCTGGAGCTGATGGTGAAGCAGCCGATGGACTATCTGGGAAAGGTACGCCATGCGGGCAGTGTGTTCCTTGGCTATCACACCTGTGAAAGTGTCGGAGATTATTTCGGCGGCTGCAATCACGTACTGCCGACAAGCGGGACAGCGCGTTTCTCCAGTGCACTTGGAGTGGACAGCTTTATCAAAAAAAGCAGCTATCTGCACTATAGCGAAGAGGCTTTACAGACCTATGGCGACCATATTATAGAAATGGCGGAGCAGGAAGAGCTGCAGGCTCATGCCAATGCTGTGAAAGTGAGGCTGAAATCATGAAAAATATCGAAAGCTATGCGGCGCGGACAAACGGTACCGTCATGCTGAATGCAAACGAGTGCTATAAAAATATCAGTGGGGAAATCGTAAAGGAGCTGCAGGAGGCAATCGCGGAGCTGGAGTTTAACCGCTATCCGGATGAATCCAGCAGGGAGCTGATACAGGCATATGCGAATGTGAAAAAATTAGATGCCGGGTATCTGATCGCCGGGAATGGCAGCGATGAAATGCTGGGGCTCATGATTGGCTATTTCCTGGGAAAAGGTAAGAAATTACTGACCCTGTCTCCGGACTTCTCCATGTATGATTATTATGCATCCATGCATGAGAGTGAGGTTGTGAAATTTCCATGTGAGCAGGATGGTTCCTTCAGCATTGCGGATTTTATAGAATTTGGGCGGGAGCATCATGTGGATATGGTGCTGTTCTCCAATCCGAATAATCCAACCGGGCATTTTGTAAGCAATGCCCAGCTGTGTAAAATCGCGGAGGCCTTTCCTCGTATTCCGGTGATTATAGATGAGGCATATGGGGAGTTCGCAAAGGAAAGCATGCTGGCATATCTGGATACCTACCATAACCTGTATGTGACCAGAACCCTATCTAAGGCGTATGGGTTTGCCGGTGCGCGACTGGGCTTTCTAATCAGCTGTCCATCCAATATTGCGAAATTGAAACCGGTGCTGGTACCTTATAATATCAGCTCTTTAACACAAAGGGCCGGTGTGATCGTATTGCGTCATGCGGCGGAATATGAGCTGCTGGTGGAGGAAATACAGCTGGAGCGGGATATGCTGTATCACAAGCTGAAGCAGTTAAAAAACGTTACCTTCTATCCGAGTCAGGCGAATTATCTGTATGGAAGAAGCAGCTATAAGCAGGAGCTGTTGAAGGCGATGGAAAAGGAAGGCATTGTTATTCGCAACTACGAAGGAAAGGACAGCTTCCGCATTACGGTTGGTTCCCCTGCGGAAAATGCCATTGTATTATCCGTATTACAGGAATTTGACAGAAAGGCGGTTGCGGTATGAAACAAGAAACGAAGGAAACAGGCTTTGCGCCAAGAATGGCAGGCCTGAGCCGGGATACCAAAGAAACAAGCATCAGCTGCACGATGCATCTGGATGGTACGGGAGTCAGTGAGATTCACACAGGCATCGGCTTCTTCGATCACATGCTGACGCTGTTTTCCTTCCATTCCGGTATCGACCTTACGCTGCATGCAAACGGCGATTTACAGGTGTGTGATCATCACACGGTAGAGGATTGCGGTATCGCGATGGGAGCCTGCCTGAAGGAAGCCCTGCAGGATAAAAGAGGAATCGAACGCTATGGCATTATGCTGCTGCCGATGGATGAAACACTGGCACAGGTTGTACTGGATATCAGCGGACGCAGCTTTCTGGTGTATAACTGTGAGCTGAAGCGGGATACGATCGGTACGTTTTCCTGTGAAATGGTGGAGGAGTTTCTTCGTGCCTTTGCCTTTCAGGCAGGCATCACACTGCATGTGAATGTAGTGTATGGAACCAATGATCATCACAAGGTGGAGGCGATTTTCAAAGCGCTGGGCCGTGCCTTAAAAACGGCAATCCGTGTGAGTGGCGATACGCTGCCGAGTACAAAGGGGAAGCTGTAATATGATTGCGATACTTGATTATGGAATGGGAAATCTGCACAGTGTGGAAAATGCCTTACAGCATATCGGCTGTACCTGCTGTGTGACGGATAAAAAGGAAGACCTACAGCGTGCGGATCAGCTGATTCTGCCGGGTGTGGGAGCGTTTGCGGACTGTATGAAGCATCTGCAGGAGCGTGATTTGATTACGGCTTTAAAGGAAGAGGTTCAGGGAAAGAAAAAACCGCTGCTTGGTATCTGTCTGGGCATGCAGGCGCTGTTTGAAGACAGCGAGGAAAACGGCTATACCAAGGGACTCGGCTTTTTGAAGGGCAACATCGTGAAAATGAGTGATGCTGCGGAAAGCAGGGTACGCATTCCGCATATCGGCTGGAATCTGCTGGAACAGTGTCAGAAATCCAGTGTATTTGAGCGGCTGAGCGAGCGTCCGTTCGTCTATTATGTACATTCCTATTATGCACAGAATTATGCACAGGAGGATCTGCTGGCAGACAGCGGCTATGGCGGTATGCGGATTCCCGGGCTTGTACGCAGAGACAATGTGGCTGGTGCCCAGTTTCATCCTGAAAAAAGCGGAGAAGACGGACTGCAGATTCTGCGGTGGTTTAAGGAGGAGTTTGTATGATCATTTTACCTGCAATTGATATACTGGATCAGCAGCCAGTGCGGCTGTATCAGGGAGATTATGAACAAAAGGAATGTGTTGGTGACAGTATCGGGGATATCGCCAAAGCATTTGAACAGCAGGGGGCCCGGTATGTGCATATGGTTGATCTCAACGGGGCGAAGGAAGGAAAGAAAATCAACCAGGACATCATCGTGAAAACTGCACAGAGCCTGCAGATTCCGGTTGAGGTTGGCGGCGGCATCCGCAGTATGGAGGACGTTCGATTTTATCTGGAGCATGGCATTGCGCGTGTTATTCTGGGAACGGCAGCCATAGAGAATCCGGAGTTTTTGCGGGAAGCACTCGCACAATATAAAGAGAAAATCGCCGTCGGCATCGATTGCAAGAACGGCATGGTTTGCGGTCATGGCTGGCTGCAGGAAAGTGAGCTGCAGTATATCGACTTTGCAATTCAGATGGAGGCCATGGGGGTAAAGACGATTATTGTGACCGATATCTCCAGGGACGGCACCATGACAGGACCGAATACAGGGATGCTGGCGGAGTTAAAGAAAACGGTTTCGATCGATATTATAGCTTCTGGGGGTATTCGTGACATCACGCATATCGAGGCATTGAAACAGCTGGATATTTACGGTGCAATCACAGGAAAGGCGATGTATGCCGAAACATTGTCCCTGTCCCAGGCCATCGCACTGTGCGGGGAAGCCTGATGCACACGAAGCGAATCATCCCGTGTCTGGATGTAAAGGACGGCAAGGTCGTCAAGGGAATCAATTTTGTCGGATTGAAGGAGGTCGGTGATCCGGTCGATCTGGCAAGAGCCTATTATGAGCAGGGGGCGGACGAGCTGGTATTTCTGGATATCACAGCGACGCATGAACAGCGGGATACCATGGTTCAGGTTGTCGAGCGCGTAGCCAGAGAAATCTTCATTCCGTTTACCGTAGGTGGCGGCATCCGCAGTGTGGAGGATATACGAAACATGCTGCTGGCAGGAGCTGACAAGGTTTCGCTGAACTCTGCAGCTGTCCGCAATAAGGAGCTGATCCGTGAGGGAGCATCGATGTTTGGCAATCAGTGCATTGTGCTTGCCGTGGATGGAAAGCGCCGCGAGGATGGCAGCGGCTGGAATGTATATGTTGCCGGCGGCCGTGAGGATACCGGTCTGGACCTGCAGGAATGGGTACAGGAGGGCGTTCGTCTGGGGGCAGGGGAAATTCTGCTGACCAGTATGGATGCGGATGGAACCAAGCAGGGCTTTGATATCGAGCTGTGCAAGGCGGTGCATGAGCTGGTGGATGTTCCAGTGATCGCCTCGGGCGGCTGTGGGACGCTGGAGCATTTCGCACAGGTGTTCGAAGAGGATGCCAGTGATGCGGCTCTGGCGGCAAGTATGTTCCACTACAAGGAGGTAACGATACCCGAGGTGAAGGAATATTTAAAAGAGAAAGGAATTGCGGTGCGTCTATGATACGGGTGAATTTTGATAAAGGAAACGGACTTGTTCCGGTCATTGTCCAGGATGTGCAGACCGGAGCTGTCCTCATGCTGGCGTATATGAATGAAGAAAGTCTGCGCATGACGATGGATACCGGGCGTGCAACCTATTACAGCCGCAGCCGTCAGGAATTATGGATCAAAGGAGAAACAAGCGGTCATTACCAGTATGTGAAGGATATCCGCATCGATTGTGATGAGGATACGATTCTTCTTCTGGTGGAGCAGGTGGGAGCAGCCTGCCATACCGGACATACCAGCTGTTTTTACCGGAATATGGAGGGAGAAGAGATATGAAGGAACTGGATGCATTATATGAAACCATAAAGGATCGCAAGGAAAACAAAGAGGAAGGAAGCTATACCACCTATTTGTTTGAAAAGGGTCTGGAGAAAATTCTGAAAAAGGTAGGAGAGGAATGTACAGAGGTCGTGATTGCCTCTTTGACACAGACAAAGGAGGATCAGATCAATGAAATAGGAGATCTGCTGTATCATCTTACTGTACTGATGGTGGAGAAGGGAATTTCCATGGACGATGTCAATGCGGAGCTAAAGCGCCGTGCACAGAAAACGCATAACCTGAAGGCGGAGCGAAAGCCGATCGAACATTTGTAAGCCGAGCAGTCGGCTTTTCTTTTCCTTTGGTTCTTATTCACAGAAAGCTGTTATATATGGTATGGTGCAGGGACAATATATGTCTCATAGCGGATGTGAAAGAACGGATGCCAAAAATGATGAACGGTATTAAGGAAGTTCTTCTGGTATACTATGTACGAGGTGATTCATATGAGGACTAATCAGGAGATTATACAATCTGTACTGCGCTATATCGAGGAGCATTTGAATGAACCGCTGACGCTGGATACGGTTGCTGCTTATACGGGCTATTCCCCCTACCATCTGCATAAAATGTTTACGGCAATATGCGGGCTGCCGCTGCATGCCTATGTGCGGCGCAGACAGGTATCCAAAGGGGCATTGCTTCTTGTACAAAGCGATTTACGTATTGCGGAAATCGCCTCCGCCTGCGGTTATCTCTCCCAGCGGGCATTTCATAAGGCTTTTTTGCAGCTGTATCGCACAACACCGGACGCCTTTCGGAAAAAGAAGAATGCCTATGTGCTGCAGGAGCCGTTGCAGCTTCATCAGCAGCCGGATATCAACCATATGCATATGGATATGGAAGTACAGCACTGGACAGAGATACAGCTGGAGGGCTATGGTGCAGATACCAGACACGGCTTTCATGTGATTGGTAAATGTCATCGCAAATGCAACCGGTATCTGAAAGCAAATCCGCAAAAGGATTCGGTAGTGTATGGTATCCATGATTATACAGATGCCGATATGGATGCCGGTCAGCCCTGCTTTCAATATTTTGCAGGTATAGCAGTTGAGCGGGTGCACAGACAGAAGCTGACGCATAGAATCCTGCCGACAGGAGCCTATCTTGTGTTTTCCTTTTGCGCAGATCCAAAGACCTCTATGGAGCCGTTTGCACAGGATATTTATCAGAACTGGCTGCCCAAAAGTGCATACCGGCTTCGAGCGGACTGCTGTATGGATATTGTGAAATATAAAGAGGAAAATGCACAGGGGATAGCCGGAATTGAATATTGTATTCCGATAATGAAATAAATAAAGAGAAATGAAAACGCTGTCTAGACACTGCTGTCACAGAGCGTTTTTTTTATACCTTCAGCTGTAAATAAGCGGGATAACATCGTGTTATGTAGATATAAATATTTATAATTTCATTTTTTGGAAAAGGTATCGTATACTGACATAGCTGCCTTGCATGTCATGCTGTAAGGCGCATATTCAGAAATTGAGAAAAGGAGAATCGTATGATTTTTATAAAAGAAAAGGGGAAGGGACTGCTGGTATGCTTTGGTATAGCGGTGGTTGCTCTTCTGCTGGGACAATGGATTCCCATTATCGGAGGGCCGGTATTTGCCATCCTCATCGGGATGCTGCTGGCTTTTCGCATAAAGGAAGTGAAAAGTCTACAGGCCGGCATCACCTTCACATCAAAGAAAATTTTACAGTATGCAGTCATTTTACTGGGGTTTGGCTTAAATCTGTCCGTTATTGCTAAAACAGGACAGCAGTCGCTCCCAATCATTCTGGCAACCATCACGACATCCCTCGTCATTGCTTACGGTTTGAAGCGTCGACTTCATATGCCGGCAAATATCTCCACTTTGGTGGGAGTCGGCTCATCCATCTGCGGAGGCTCCGCGATTGCAGCGACTGCCCCGGTCATTGCGGCGGATGACGAAGAGGTGGCACAGGCCATTTCTGTGATATTTCTATTTAATATTCTGGCAGCCGTTCTGTTTCCATGGCTGGGAACACTGCTGCATTTTCATGGCAGTGAGGGCTTCGGCGTGTTTGCGGGCACCGCTGTGAACGACACCTCCTCCGTAACAGCAACCGCAGCAACCTGGGACAGCATGTTTCATTTAGGCTCTGCCACACTGGATAAGGCGGTTACTGTCAAGCTGACGCGTACCCTTGCCATTATACCGATTACGCTGTTTCTGGGTGTTCAAAGAATGCGAAAAGAGGAGCAGGAGGAGAAAAGGGAGGGGAAAAAGCTTGCATGGAAACAGATCTTTCCGGTATTTATTCTTTACTTCCTTATGGCCTCCGTCATAACGACCGTCTCTACGAATGTATTGCATATATCCCCGGATATCTTCCTGCCCTTAAAGGAGCTGAGCAAGTTCTTTATCATTATGGCGATGGGGGCAGTCGGTCTGCATACCGATATTGTAAAGCTGGTAAAAAACGGTGGTAGGCCTATCTTTATGGGGTTCTGCTGCTGGGTCGGTATCACGCTGATATCCCTGCTCATGCAGAGGCTGCTGGGCATCTGGTGAGGAATTACAATAGCGTAAACAGCTTTTCTCATGTGCCTTTACGGACAGGCTTGTACATTTGAAAAGGCATGAAATTCATGTTCTTGCGGATAATTATGGAAAAATATGATATGATAAGAACAGCTATATGAGGAGGCCGTTGTATGAATTTGAAAATTGAAAACTGGAAGCTTTTGATTCTTTCCATTTTTTATATGATATTTTCCATTTTATCCTATACGATTGAAAAGGAGAAATTCTTGAATTTCTTCCAGATTGCAGGGATTGTGATCATTTTGGTAGGCTTGTTTCAGATTCTTGTATATTTCTTTAAAAAAGAATATATGAAGCCGAATGAATTCAGCTTTTCCTTTGGGGTATTATACTGCATAGCAGGACTGATCGTTGCCACTAAGCCATATCTGATTGTAGATAATTATCCTATCGTTATTTCCGCTCTGGTGGTTTTGGATGCGACACTGCGTCTGCAGTATTCCATGAATCTGTTTCGCCTGGAGGATGCACAATGGAAGATTCATCTGGCTCTTGCCGTAGTCCCGCTGCTTATGGGAATGGTGCTGATACTGGTATCCTTCGAGGAAAAGACACTGCATAATCTATTCAGCTTTCTGCTGATTCTGGATGCCATTGCGAATTTCTATACAATTTTGTATTATCGCGGTGTTGCCAGACGCTATGGCCGTCACAGTGAACAGATTCTGGATATTTCCAATCAGGAAGCCACTGCACATGAAGTGATCGACGGAAAAGATAATATGGTATGATAAAAAGCGGTGGAAGCATCGCTTTTTTCAATTCGGACAAAGGAAAGCAGAGATTGACGAAAGAGGGCTGCTTCCGCTGTATGATTGCCGAAGCGTATTAGGGTACGGAGGTACCTGCGGATATGCATGTCCTGACGATACCGGAGGTTACCTGTGTAAAGTTCATGGTGCACTGCAGGCCGTAAATACAAAGCTTTTCTCAGCATGGCTGCAGGAAAATCAGGGATATGATATCGCGGCGAACATGTACATTGTGTGGTATACACCGGATGAGGATGAGGTTATGCTGATAATGGAAGTGAGGTATGGATTCCTGTGAAAAGGTTGACTGAGAAGGGATAGGAGACTGATTCTATCTGTATATCGTATGAAATAAAAGAAGCCTGCAGGGTACATCCTGCAGGTCGTTTTTATGGATGAAAGAAATGTAATGGGAGAAGTAAGGAGTACGAAAAAAATCAGCGCTTTACAGGCTCTCCCTGAATTACATAAAGGCAGCGTATTTTTCAATCGGTTATAAACGCAAATAATCCAGTCTAAGCAGGGCTTTTCCATTTGGCAGGGGGTATATCATGCGTTTCGACAGAGAATACTCAATAGACAGCATACTGTGCGTGAGCTCCACTTTCTGCAGCTGTTCATGGATGGTGTTTCATACGGCAAAGGAATGCAGATACAGGGAGTCGGATACAAAGCCTTCATCCGTATCCTGCATATGTGCTTCATATGTCTGTAGTTCGATATCGGTCCATGGATTGTTCATAGGTTATCTCCTCGTTTTGTATATTGTAACGTACATGGTGCGGAAATACAAAAAAAACAGAACGTGATGTTCTGTTAGTGAAACATATCCTTTTTCTTGAAGATAAGAGTTGCGATGATACAGCACACAGCTGCAATGACTGTCGGGAACCACCATTCCGGATAAGGCAATCCGCTGACATTCATGCCATAGAAACTGAAAATGATATTCGGGATTGCCATGACGATGGTAATTACCGTCAAAATTTTCATCACGATGTTCAGATTGTTGGAAATGACGGAAGCAAAGGCATCCATTGTTCCGGAAAGGATGTTGGAGTAAATGTTACACATCTCTATCGCCTGATGAATCTCAATCAGTACATCCTCCAGAATATCCTGATCCTCTTCATACAGCTTGATCAGCTTTCCGCGCATGATTTTGTTTAAGGTAACCTCATCGGTTTTCAGTGAGGTGCTGAAATAGACCAGAGACTTTTCCAGACCCAGCATCTGAATCAGCTCCTTGTTTTTCATAGACTGGTGTAGCCTCTGTTCGGTACGGGAGGAAATCCGATCGATTTGGCGCAGATAAATCAGGAAACGCTGAGATATACGAAGCAGCAGCAACAATAGAAAACGGGTTTTCATATCGGTATTCATACCCTTGATTCTACCGTTTGCCATATCCTCGATGCTTAGATTCTCATACAGGGAAATCGTAATCACATAGCCCTTCATGATAACAACACCCAGTGGCAGCGTGGTATACAGCAGGGTATTTTCATCCAGATTGTCATCTTCCTCTGCACTCGGGTAATCGACAATCACCAGGGTCTGGTTTTCATCATCGTCATAATCGATATGGGAGCTTTCCTCTTCATCCAGTGAAGATTTGATAAACTCCGGCAGCACGCCGATTTTATTTGTCAGGAAATCAATATCTTCCTGTGTAGGCGCAACAGCGCTGATCCAGCAGCCTGGTTCCGGCTGTTCCAGTTTTTTTGTGACAGTTCCATATGTCTTGTAAAATTCCAACATAAAAAAGACCTCCTTCTTACAGGAGGGATGTAGATACGCCTCCTGTATTTTGATTTATACAACTTCGATATGGACTTTCGGGCTCAGGAGACATACAAACACCTTCTTTCTCAACTTAGCTATTATAACATAAAAATAGAATTGTGGGAGTGTGTGCGGGAAGGAAAAATCAGAAATTTGGCAGAAATATGGTACAATAGGGATAAATGAGGAGATGAATGGGATATGAAGGTTCGATTTTATGATTCTGTACAGGATGTAAAGCTGAGGTTTGCCGTGATTGCTGTGTGGTGCAGGAGTGGATGGCTGTTTGTACGCCACAGGGAACGTGATACATGGGAGCTGCCCGGGGGACATCGGGAAGCGGGGGAAAGCATTGATGCCTGTGCCCAAAGAGAGCTGCTTGAGGAAACGGGAATCGCAGATGCCCGTATGAAGCGTATCTGTGTGTATTCGGTTGAAGGCAAAACACGGGTGAATGAAACAGGTGAGGAAAGCTTCGGCATGCTGTATCAGGCAGAGGCTTCCTCCTTCAAAGAGCTGCCGCAGAGTGAAATTGCGGAGGTAAGGTGCATGACTGCGCTCCCAGAGGCCTTGACATATCCGGCAATTCAGCCGCTCCTTTTTCATATGGCTATAAAAAGCTGTCTTCGATATGAGCTTTTTGACGGCTGTAATCCCGATGACTCGCGTGCAGTATTAAAGCAGCTTCCGGAATGGTTTGGTCTACCGGATGCTTTGGAGGAATATGTACAGAAAAGCAGGGAGATGAAAACCGTCGGCTGTTATTTCAAGAATTACATGGTTGGCTTTCTGTCACTAAAAAAGACCAGTCCAAAGGCGATGGAGGTTTATGTTATGGGTATTCTTCCGCAGCTGCATCGTATGGGAATCGGTACGAGACTGATGCGGATGGCAGAACAGGAGGTAGAAAAAGCGGCAATGCAGTATCTGCAGGTGAAAACATTATCTCCTAAGGTGCAGGATCCCGATTATTTGAAAACCTACGCCTTTTATGAAAGAATGGGGTTCTGTCCGCTGGAGGTGCTGCCATTGTGGGATGAATGGAATCCGTGTCAGCTCATGGTGAAGTACATTGCGATGAAGCAGCAGCCTGCTTTGTGTAAGCCTTGAACTGCTACAGTAATTTGATTGGTAGTTGTACAGACACGCATTAAGGTAGTATATAAAAAGAATAGCGTATCATCCCTTCGTATGCATATCTATGTAATAAAAAAAATAGACGAAACAAGAAATCGCCTATTTTTTGCAGCTTTGCGCAGGTACAAGCTTTTTTAATCCGTAATATGTTAATAATAAATCGATGCCTTCACTTCCTCTACCTTTTTCCTTCCCTCCAGCTTTTCAATGATGGCGAAGGCAAAATCAATCACAGCGGCTGCACTTCTTCCGGTGATGATTGTTCCATCAATTACCGCATACTGATCCACATACGTTCCGCCGAAATCCTCATTCATACTTGTAAAACAGGTGTATTTTCTACCCTTGAGATAACCCTGTTTTCCTAGAATGGTCGGTGCTGCGCAGATTGCACTCACCAGCTTTCCCTGATCCATAAAATCCTTTAAAATGGAAAGCACACGTTCATCGGCTTCCAGCTTCTGATAATGCGGACCGCCCGGCAGAAACAGCATATCATAGTCTGCCGTATTCACATCCTTAACATCTGCCAGATTGCTGATGGTAATATCAAAGCGTCCGGTTGCTGCTGTATGATCAATCGCATAGACATCAATCCTGATACCTGCTCTTCGAAGCAGTGCAATCGTACCGACAGCCTCCAGCTCTTCAAATCCATCCGTTACTATACACATAACATTCATAATGCAAGACCTCCTTAACGACACCATTATATCACCTTTTTCCTGCTCACTTCCCTGTATTTCATTCTTTTTATAGAGGTATAAGAATATAGTATAACAGGAGTGTGAGGTTATGGATAAACTGATGCTGATGAATGATCAACTCAATGCGGTTGTATGGGGGAAGTACATGATCTTTTTTTTATTGTTTACGGGCTTCTGGCTCATGCTGCGTACCAGATTCCTTCCCTTTACCCATGCACGGCTGATTCTGCGTAAAACATTGGGCTCACTGGGAAAAGGTGATAAGGGGGATGGGGTTACTCCCTTTCAGGCTGTAGCGACCGCACTGGCTGGAACACTGGGAGTCGGCAGTGTGGTGGGCGTTACCACGGCTTTGACGATGGGAGGGCCGGGTGCACTGCTGTGGATGTGCGTCAGTGCCATCTTTGGCATGATGACCAAATATGCAGAGGTTGTGCTTGCCATCCATTATCGTACGAGGGAACGGGATGGCACCTTTATCGGCGGACCGATGACAACACTGGAGAACGGCTGCCATATGGGCTTTCTCGGTATTTTGTTTGCCGTGCTTTGTATTTTTGCATCCTTTGGTATCGGGAATGTCACACCGGCAAATACGATTGCACATACGATCACATCTTATATTTCCATACCTTCCTGGAGCATAGGTCTCATCATGGCGCTTTTTATTGCCTGGATCATATTCGGAAAGGGAAATCTTATCATGCGGTTTAATGAAATTACGATTCCTGTGATTTCCGTGCTTTATATTGCCGCGTGTCTGTATCTGATTGTATTGCATGCCGATGCGCTGCCGCAGGCACTGCGACTTGTATGGTATGATGCTATGCGTCCCATGGCCGGGGTTGGCGGTATCGGCGGCTTTGTCATCAGCCGGGCCATGCATTTCGGTATTTCCAGAGGCGTATTTTCCAATGAAGCGGGGATGGGAAGCTCACCGATCTCCCATGCCTGCGTTTCTCATGCCAATGCAATCGAGCAGGGGTTCTGGGGAATCTTTGAGGTGTTCTTCGATACGATTGTCGTCTGTACGATTACCGGTCTGATGATTTTGACCAGTGGACTGCTCGACAGCGGGATGGAGGGGGTGGCATTAACGGTTGCCTGCTTTACCTCCGGCTTCGGTCACCTCGGCGGTATCATATTTTCCTTTTCCATTGTTGCCTTTGCGATTCCCTCCATTCTCGGCTGGTATTATTATGCGCGGGAGTGTTTACGGTATCTGTTTAAGGGAAAACTGATGCTGTATATCTATCAGGGGGTTTTTCTGGTACTGCTGGTTTTCGGAGCACAGCTGCAGCTGACATTCGTATGGGATGTTGCGGATACGCTGAACGGACTCATGGCGATACCCAACCTGATTTCTCTGGTAATTTTATGCCGAGTTGTGGTAAAATTAACGAAAGAGTATTTGGAAGAACATGGGAGTGATTAGATGAAGGTTGTAATTGCCTGTGATTCTTACAAGGGCTGTATGACTTCAAGAGAGGTTGCCGAACGTATTGAACTGGGGATTCGACAGGTGGATGATGCTGTTATCACAACATCCTATGTCATTGGTGACGGCGGGGAAGGGACAGTGGAGGCATTTCATGAAACCTGTCACGGAAGGAAACAGCCGGTAAGTACCACGGATGCTTATGGAAAGAAAATCATAAGTGAGTACACGATCATTGAGAATGGTGAAACAGCAGTGATCGAGGTAGCAAATATCATAGGATTAAATATGCATGAGCGGGATAAGCGGGCACCGTTTTTCGGCAGCAGCTACGGTGTAGGTACCGTTATGCTGGATGCGGCTGCACAGGGCTGCAGGAAAATTATCATCGGCTTGGGCGGAAGTGCAACCAATGACGGCGGAATGGGTCTTCTGCAGGCACTGGGGTGCCGGTTTTATGACAGCTGCCATAAATATCTTTCACCGCAGGCGATGAATCTGGAAAAGGTTCGCTATATTGATTTCAATCGGCTGAACAAGCTGGAGGGTATTGAACTGATTGCGGCCTGTGATGTGAAAAATCATCTGCTGGGAGAAAACGGGGCAACCTATGTATTCGGAAAACAGAAGGGTTTTTTCCCGAATCAGATTCGTAAAATCGATCTGGGAATGGAAAATTTCCGCAATCAGGTGCGGCGGTATCTGCATGTGGATATTGATTCCTTTGACGGCGGAGGAGCGGCAGGGGGCATCGGTGCTGTTTTAATCGGTATCCTGCATGCGAACATGATTTCCGGCATTGAACTGCTGCTATCCTTCAGTGACATGGAGGAGCAGGTGAAGGATTGTGATCTTGTGATTACAGGAGAAGGGCAAAGTGACCGTCAGACGATGTTTGGAAAGGTTCCGGTGGGAATCCTGAAGGTTGCCAACCGCCATCATAAGCCATGTATCTGTATCAGCGGTGCCTTGGGAATCGGATATCAGGAGCTTTATGATCTTGGATTTATCGGAATATACAGTATAGCGGATCGGGCTATGACGTTTCAGCAGGCTTTGGATAATGCTCCGGATAAGCTGACAGCCACCACCTATGGGGTAATGAAAACGGTTATGTATTACATGAATCGCATCAACGGGAACAGAGGATGATCTGTTCTTTTTTTTCACGGTCATATAGTTCTGCGGTTTTGTAAAACAATGGAGTGTTCTTTCGTTTTTGAACCGGTATAGAATAAAGCATAAGCGAACAGGCTGTGAATCTGGCGGTTGTGCGTCTGTAATACATTGTGTCCGTTCGGCTTGCAGTCTTATGATTTTAAAAAGATTTTATTTTTCTATTTACAAAATGCGGATTCTCACATATAATACATATGAACAGATGTTCATATGTTAAAGGAAATGAGGAAATCAAATGATAAAGGAAGCTATGGAATGTGAAGTAACAGAGGTGCATACGGATACCGTTGCAAGATTAAAGGATACTCTGCTGAGTCAGGAACAGTTTCAGAATCTGGGTACCCTGTTTAAGATGTTTTCGGATCCGACAAGACTGAAAATACTGAGTGCGCTGTTTCAGGAAGAACTATGTGTATGTGATTTGTCGGAGCTGCTGGAAATGACACACTCCGCAGTTTCCCATCAGCTGAGCGTTCTTCGGCAGAATCGCCTGATAAAGTACCGCAGAAGCGGGAAAAATATTTACTATTCTCTGGATGATGAACATATTCAGCTCATATTTGATGCAGGTTTATCCCATATTATGGAGGGATGATATGCTGTCGAAAAGGTTTTGTTTCAGGAAGGCACAGCCTATGACCTCTGGAATTCTGTATCCTTGCAGGGTAGTGTCGCAGTTTCGCAGGCCAACCGGCTTTGGCGGACGCTGTGCAACGCGAGTAATGAATATTATGAATCGCGCACAGTATAACCGGGTTTTAAAGGAACTGCCGCTGCAGGGACGTATTCTGGATATCGGCTTTGGAAACGGAAACATGCTGAAGCGAGTGTTGAAAAAGGGCTGCCGCAGTGTTTATGGGACGGAAATCAGTGAAAGCTGTATGACTGCGGTGGAATGGAAGCTGCTGCCAAGCCTGCAGCAGGGATATCTGAAGCTTGCTATGGGCAGTGCCGAATCCTTGCCATTTGCAGATGCCTGCATGGATACGGTATACAGCGTGAACACGATTTATTTCTGGGAATCACTGGACAAGGGGCTGTGTGAGATAGCACGTATACTCAAGCCGCAGGGTACGCTGCTTTTGGCCTTCTATGATAAGCGTTTTATGTCACGTCTTCCCCTACGTGAATACGGCTTTCAGCTATACGATCCAAAGGATGTGAAAGCGGCATTGAAGCATAACGGATATACGTCTATTGAGGTTTATGAAGTGAAAAAGGAAAAATCCTATTGTATTCGGGCAAAACGCGGGAATGTTTAGGAACGTGGAGCATAAAGCTTTTGTACAATTTTATACAGAAGAGGCAATAACACAAGTAATTATAAGGTAAGGAGGCAGCATATGGAACGCATATATATACTGGATGAGCTTGATTGCGCTAACTGTGCAATGAAGATTGAAAAGCATGTAGGAAAAATCAAGGGTGTGAAGGAATGCTCGGTGGATTTTGTTAGTAAACGGATGTTTGTGGATATGGAGCATGAGGGGATTGAAGCTGTGCTCGAAGAAACGGTGCAGGCGATTGAACCGGATGTAATCCTGCGGCGTAAGGATGATAAAAAGGCAGCTTCTGGCGGGAAGCAGGAGGCAAGCGGGAAAGCTGGACATCCCGAGGCAGAGGAACACCATCCTGCACAGGAAGACTGTACCTGCAAAAAAGCGCATCATCACGACCATGCAAACAGTGCCTGCGCACACACGGATGGACATGATCACCACGAAGCTTGCAATGGGCCGCATGCACATGAAAACGATGGGAAGGAGCATGACGGACACCATCATCATGAAGGCTGTGGCTGTGGGCATGACCATGCTCATGAAGCACATGAGGATCGTGAAATTCAGGGAGCACTCAAGCTGTATGTGAAAAATCTCGATTGTGCCAACTGTGCAAATAAAATCGAAGCATATGTCCGCAAGATGGACAATATAAGGGACGCCAGCATGAACTTTTCACACGGTGTTCTGTTTGTTGAGCTGCAGGATGCAAGCCGCAGCGAGGAAACCATCAAAGCGGTTATGGCGGTTATACCTACCCTGGAGGACGGTGTGACTGTTGAGCTGGAGAAATCTACAGAAGAGGAAAAGCCTTCCCGAATGTTTTCCTTCCAGGAAAATGCACGGCTGTATCTGGGAATCCTGCTGTTTGCGGCAGCTGTTGTATTGGAAGCACAGTCCTGGTCTGTCTGGCTGTTTCTGGCTGCTTATGTGATGGCAGGAGGTAAGGTGGTCTATATTGCATTGCGCAATATACTGAAGGGGGAGGTTTTTGATGAAAACTTCCTGATGAGTGTTGCGACCATCGGGGCACTGGCCATCGGCTCCTATGAGGAAGCGGTTGCTGTTATGATTTTTTACGAAATCGGGGAGATGTTTCAGTCCTATGCAGTGAATCGTTCCAGAAAATCGATTTCCTCGCTGATGAATATCCGTGCAGACTATGCCAATCTGTGGAAGGATGGAAAAGAGATTAGGGTTTCACCGGAGGCGGTTGGCCTTCATGATCTGATTGTGATCAAGCCGGGTGAGCGGGTACCGCTGGATGGTGTAATCGTTGAAGGAACGAGCTCTCTTGATACCTCGGCTCTGACAGGAGAATCTCTTCCAAGAGATGTCGGTGTGCAGGATGAGGTACTTGCAGGCGTCGTCAATCTAAGCGGTGTGCTGAAGGTGGAGGTCAGCAAGGAGTATGGGGAATCTACCGTATCCCGTATTCTGGAGCTGGTGGAGAATGCGAGCAGTAAAAAAGCACCGATGGAAAAATTCATCACACGCTTTGCAAAGGTGTATACGCCAACGGTTGTCTTTCTGGCAATCGCACTGCTTGTGCTGCCGATGCTGTTTATACCGGATGCCGTCTTCGCCGACTGGCTGTATCGGGCATTGACCTTCCTTGTTGTGTCCTGTCCATGCGCACTGGTTATCAGTGTTCCTCTGGGCATGTTTGCCGGAATCGGGGCAGCAAGCAAATCCGGCATACTGATTAAGGGCGGCAATTATCTGGAGGCATTGAAGGATATTGATACGGTTGTGTTTGATAAAACCGGAACTCTGACAAAGGGCGTATTTACAGTAACACAGATACATGCCATACAGCGCAGTGCGGATGAGCTGCTGGAAATGGCAGCCTATGCGGAAAATTATTCTACTCACCCGATTGCACTTTCCATTCGCAAGGCATATGCAAAGACGATCGATGCGGAAAGACTGAGTCGGTATGAAGAGGTTGCCGGGAACGGGATTCATGTACAGCTGGATCAGCATGAGCTGCTGGTGGGAAATTACAAGCTGATGCAGGCTAACGGTATCACCTATGAAGAAAATGATGCATTAGGAACAATCGTGCATATCGCCGTTGACGGCACATATGAGGGCTATATTGTTATTGATGATGAAATCAAGGAAACCAGTAAGGAAGCCATTACTTCTTTGAAAAGCAGCGGAGTTAAGAAATGTGTTATGCTGAGTGGTGACCGCTATAAAGTGGGAGAGCATGTTGCGTCCGTCCTTGGATTGGATGAGGTTCACATGCAGCTGCTTCCTGCAGATAAGGTGGAGAAGGTCGAAGAGCTGCTGCAGCAGGAGAGTGAGCATGGCAAGCTGGCCTTTGTCGGTGATGGCATCAACGATGCGCCGGTACTTGCAAGAGCTGATATCGGTGTTGCGATGGGAGGCATTGGAAGTGATGCCGCAATCGAAGCTGCGGATGTCGTCTTGATGAAGGATGATCCTTCCGCATTGAGCACTGCAATCCGCATCGCAGGAAAAACCATGCAGATTTTATGGCAGAACATTGTATTCTCTCTGGGAATCAAGGTTGTAATCCTGATCTTAACAGCCTTTGGCATGGCAAATATGTGGATGGGTGTGTTTGCGGATGTCGGTGTGACACTGATCGCCATTCTGAATTCCATGCGCGCTTTAAAGATACGATAATCTAACTGTTTGTATTGCATAGAAGGAGAAGCTTTTGGAAACAGAAGCCTCTTTTCTTTTGCTTTGTTTCACAGATGCTTTTTTTTGACAGAAAGAAAAGTGATGATCCATACATATGACAGTAAAGGGGAAGACGCAGCGTTTTAATGTGTCTGATTGCTGTTGAATAATGTAAGGGAAATGGGTATAATAGGGAATATTCCGAAAGGATGAGGTGATATCATGAAAAAATTTATACTGTCTGTTTTCTGTTGTATGCTTCTGCTTACCGGCTGCAGTAATAAGGTGCAGGAAAAGGGGAAGGTGCAACAGATTGGAATCGAGGATGCTTTTTCCAAAATGGATAAAAAAGAAACGTTTCTGCTTATGATTACAAGAGATAAATGCTATTATTGCCAGCTGATGCACAAGATGCTGGAGGATACGATTGAGGATCATCCGACGACCATCTATAATGTAAAAATGGATGATTCCACGACCGAGAAACTGTATGCGGATAATGACCTGTTGAAAACCAGACTGGAAAAGCCCGGGACAACACCGCATGTTTATTATATTAAGGATGGGGTGGTCAAGGATGACATCACCGGCTTTGATGAAGAAAATCCGCTGGAGTTCTGGGATTGGGTAAAGAAGCATAATATCGAGAATCTGAAATAGAAACAGAAGGATGGAAAAACGTATCTTTCTTGCTTTTGAATATCGTTGCATCCTGGGATAGAAGGGAATCAATTTCATCGTTTAGAAACAATGAGGTTGATTCCTTTTTGTCTCAGTCATTACGGCTTGCCTATTTTCAGGTAGGAAGCAGACAGGGGGTATTCTCTTAGGTTATGTGTCCTGCACAGATTTTATGACAGGAGAATGACATAAAATGAAAAAACTTATGAAAATCTTTTAAAAGGATTGATAATTTTTTTCATAACCGCTATAATAGTAAAGTGAGTAAGAAAGCTTTTCATGGAAGTTGAAGAAAGTGATGTGTTGATATGAAAACGTGGCAGGAGGTTTATGCAAACGCAAAAGCTCTGTGCGCAAAATGCAGATGCTGTCCGGTATGCAATGGATTGGCATGTCGAGGCGAAACACCCGGTCCCGGAGGAAAGGGCAGCGGGAGTGCATTTGTAAGAAATGCTGAAATGCTGAAAAAGGTATTCATTACCATGGATACAATCAGTAACAATACGGAAATCGATACGACTTCCGAATTTTTTGGCCATAAGGTATCATTACCGGTGTATGCTGCACCAATCAGCGGTATCCTGCAGAATTATGGTGCAGAGCTGGATGATATGAGCTATACCAGAGCGCTGGTGGATGGCTGCCGCCGTGCGGGAACACTGGCATTTACCGGAGACGGTATGCATGATGAAATGTTCAAAGGCCCGATGTCTGTAGTCGCACAGCATGAAGGCTTCGGTGTGCCGACGATTAAGCCGTGGAGCAGGGAGCATATGGCCTGGCGGATCGAACTGGCGAAAGAAGGACATGCGCTGGCAATTGCCAGTGATATTGATGCCAGCGGTCTGACAAATCTGAGAACAAGCATTACACCAGTCGGATTTAAAAATGTTGAGGAGCTAAAGGAAATTACGCGAATCTGTGGAGATGTTCCTTTTATTCTGAAGGGGATACTCAGCGTGAAGGGAGCCCGCAAGGCACTGGAGGCAGGAGCATCCGGTATTATTGTAAGTAACCATGGCGGCCGTGTTCTGGACGACTGTCTGTCCGGTATCGAAGTGCTGGAGGACATCGTGAAGGTGGTAGACGGACGTATGAAGGTATTTGTGGACGGCGCGTTCCGTACGGGAAATGACGTTTTCAAAGCACTTGCACTGGGGGCTGACGGCGTATTGATTGGCCGGCCGGTTTCCCAGGCGGTTATTGGAGATGGCAGCGACGGCCTTGTGACCTATTTGGAAAAAATCAGACTGGAGTTAAAAGAAGCGATGGCAATGGCTGGTTGTAAGACGATTCAGGATATAACCAGAGATTGCGTCAGCGTAACATTCTAAAGGAGGAGATCATTATGAATTCTTTTGAGAACAATGCATTTTTCTGGCAGAAGCTGGATACTTTGTTTTTATCAAGCAAGCTCGTAATCGACAGACCCAGAAATACCTGTCATTACAAATACAGCAACCTGGTATATCCTGTGGATTACGGGTATCTGAATGATACCACAGGCTCTGATCAGGCACCGATTGATGTGTTCAGAGGCAGTGAGAAAAGCAATCTCGTACAATCCGTTGTAATCAGCGCAGATATATTGAAAAAAGACTGCGAGGTCAAGCTGCTGGTTGGCTGTACGGAGGAAGACGAAAATGATATTCTGGAATTTCTGAATCAGACAGAATTTCAGAAGGCTGTATTGATTCGTCGCGGAAATGAAGTTCCGGAATGGGCACAGAACGATTAGGCTGAAGTAATTCAGCTTTTTTTCATATTTATGGACAGAAACAAAGCTGTTTCGTGATACAAGGCATATGTAGAACGGATAGGTGCTATCCCCTGTATGTGGAAGGAGCTTCCTGCCGTTTCCCGGTATTTTATGCAGGATCTGTTGTTTTTTTGATTCTTACCATGCATGAAACCTTCTTTTTTTCCATACAGTAGAAAAGGAGGTCTTTTGCATGAAAAAATTATTGATTATAGGATTGCTGCTGTGCCTGATGAGCGGATGCCAAAAAAATACGGGTACCTTTGCACAGGGGGATAAAAATCTTTCCAGCGTATTTGCGGATATCAATGAACAGATTGCGGACGGAGCCTTTTCTATTCCATTGTTAAAGGACACTGCGCTGAGTGAGCGGGAGGTGGAAACCCTCTATCAGCTGGATATGACGAAAATAGAAAGCTGTATGGTGAGAACCGCTGCTGTGCAGGCACAGCTTGGAGAAATCGCCTTGTTTAAGGTGAAGAAGGAGAATGAGGGAGAAGTGAAAAAGGCCATTGCGAGCCGTAAGGAAGATTTGAAAAAGCAATGGGGCGCCTATGTTCCGGAGGCGGCAGATTTGCTGTATCAGGCAAAAGAGGGCAGAATCGGACAGTATTATTACTTTGTTCTTGGTTCAGATAGTGAAAAGGTGGTAAACTATATGCAGAAGATGGATGCATAATGCATGTATTTATGGTATAGTAGAGCAGTTAATGAAGCAAGGCAGGTGAAGGTATGAAGTGGATCATGGATCTGTATCGGGAATTTACGTCGTTTGAGGGAAGTCTTTTTAAATACTCCCTATCCTTTTCTTTGCTGCTGGCACTTGCCCCCAGTCTGCTGCTGATTGCGATGCTGTTTCGCTTTGCATATCTGCCGATGGATATCATTATGAAGTTTCTGATCAGCTTTATGCCGGATATGAGTATGGATGGACTGGATCAGGTATTTCAGTTCTTCGCAAATCAGAACTACAACATCACCTCCTTTATTGTGACGATGTGCGTGTCCTTTTATCTGGCAAGCAGAAGCATTTTCTCCTTTCTGCTGATCAGTGCCTCCCATGAGAGTGTAGAGGTTCCCAAGTGGTCGATTCGCATTAAGTCCGTGGTGCTGTTTGTATCCCTTGTTCTGCTTCTGGTCTTATCCATATTCATAGCAACAAGGCTGAATGAGTTTCTGCCGATTGTGTCCGCAGTTATCATGCTGCTGTTGTTCACCATGATGTATCGGGCATTGAGCTTTCGGAAGCGGAACTGGTCATTCGGTATCATCGGAGCGATGTTCTCAACCATCTGCATCCTGGGGCTGGCTGCCTTATTTGTAACAATTGTCAGTCATTTTACATCCTATAAGGATGTTTACGGCCCTCTTGCATCTCTGGTCACCCTGCTGCTGGCCATCTATCTGATATCCTGCATCATTTATCTGGGGTTTTGTCTGAATCTGATTTGTGAGGAGGAGTATGGCAGAGAGGAAGCACTGCCGTTAAAAAATGAGAAGTTTTTTATTCTGTGCAGTGAGCTGACGAAGAGAATACGCAGCCGTTTTTAAAGAAGGAAGAGGAAGAATTATATGAAAGTAACTATAAAGAAAACAGGGATCAACGGGGAAGGAATCGGGTATATCGACCGCATGCCGGTATTTGTACCGCAGGCACTGATCGGTGAGGAAGTGGAAATCCGCATTGTGGATAAACAGAAGCGCTATGCGACAGCGGAGCTGCTGCGGGTGGTTAAAAGCAGTAAGAACCGTATCCGTCCGAAATGTTTTATTCAGAATACCTGCGGTGCCTGTCCACTGATGATTGCCCGTTATCCGGTACAGCTGGAATACAAGCAGGATCTGTTGAAGCAGTCTCTGATAAAATATGCGCAAATCGATCCCAGAAAGGTTGCCCGTGTAAAGGCTAGTGAGGATGTATTCGGTTACCGGAATCAATTTAAGCTGCCCTGTGCCATGGAGGAAGGACGTCTGGTCAGCGGCTTGTTTATGCCGAATTCCAATTATTTTATCGATGTAAAAAAATGCTGGATACATGAGGATGGCCTGGAACGGGTCCGTATGGATATCATGCATGTGTTGAATACACACGGCTGTGTGTCCTATAATCCGCATGATAAAAAAGGTATCCGCAATCTGGTGGTTCGCGGCTTTGACAATCGCTATCAGTGTACAATTGTTACGGGCAATGATGAGCTTGATGAACGCCTGATTTCTGATCTGATGCGGATAAAGGGGCTTACGAGTCTGTGGCAGAGTATACATACAATTAAAAAGACACCGGAGGTGTTCGGTAATAAAATGATGCATCTGGCAGGGGAAACGAGTCTTGCGATGGAGCTGGACGGCTTAAAGCTTCAAATTTCACCGCGCTCATTCTTTCAGCTGAACAGCAAACAGGCAGTGCAGCTGTATCGGACGATTGCATCCATGGTGAAGGAGGACAATGAGCTGATCGTGGAGGCCTACAGTGGTATCGGTGCAATTTCCTTATATCTGAAGGATAAGGCAAAGGAAATCATCGGAATCGAAAGCATTAAGGATGCGGTAGTGAATGCCAATCAAAATGCAGCGCTGAATGGCTGTGAGCATGTTTCCTTTCTGTGTGACGATGCGGCAAACAAGCTGACCTATCTGTCGAAGAAGCGCAGTATTGATGTACTGGTTGTGGATCCGCCAAGAAGCGGTCTGGATGACGCCATGCTGGATTGCATTCTGCGAAGTAAAATTAAAAATATCATTTATGTTTCCTGTAATCCGGCAACGCTTGGAAAGAATCTGGCTGTGCTGAGCTCACGTTATAATGTAGACAAGATTCAGCCAATCGATATCTTTCCTCATACTCCACACGTTGAGAGTGTTGTCTTGATGTCACGAAAGAATAAATAAAGTGTCAAAGAACATCTAAAACAAGGGATTTCTGGTGTCAGGCGGAAAAGTGCTGTATGTTGGAAATTCCTTTCCTTATATTTGTCAGAATCAATCTATCTTTTTTCCAGAGAGTTATGTGTAAATAATCACAAGGATACTAAGGAGACAGCCGTATGGATAGCGAACAGAAAAGAAGAATCTTAGATGCCCATATGCATCTGCCGGTCCAGGGAATATCCTTGCCGGAGAAAAAAGAAATACTCCTTAAGGAAATGCAAAAAAACGGCATTGATGAGGGAATCGTCATCAGTGATTCCGCAATTACAAGTGAAATCGGAAGCTTAAAGGATTGTCTGGAACTGTTCTCAGATACCTGCAATGTTCATGTCGTTGGCGAAATCAGTCCTTTCTTCAATTACAAGGAGCAATGTAAACTGCTGGATACGGCTCTATCTGAAAAAAAGATTGTAGGAATCAAGCTGTTTTGCGGACATGAGTCGTTTTATCTGTCAGACAATATACTGGGGCCTGTTTATGCGCTTGCTGAAACATATAATGTGCCGGTGCTGTTTCATTCGGAAAAAGACAGCTCACAATATGCATCCTATTTTGCCGTATGCGAAGCGGTACGACAGCATCCAAATATCACCTTTGTCTGCTGTCACTGCCATTATCCGAATGTAGAGGCATGCTTTCAGCGGTATAAAAATGTAAATAACATCGTGTTTGATATTTCCTCCATTGCGGATGTACAAATGACAGCAGATATGAGAAAGGCTGTTCAATCCGAATTGCAAAGACATCCGGACGCTATCATGTTCGGCTCTGATTATGCAGGGTGCTCTCAGGCAGATCATTTGGATTTCGCGATGTCTCTGGCAGTATCGGATGATATACGAAGCAGGCTGTTGTATAAAACTGCATACCGTGTTTTTCATTTGGCGTAGGAAAATCAAGCACTGCATAAATTTATGAATATATATAGCCATATTGATATACATACAGCCTGTGTCTGTAGCTATCCACTATGGTGGCAGACAAATCGTGCAGTTGTATCCAATACATTCAGCTTTTCCTATGCCATCGGATGATTTGTATGCAGAATTCGCCTTTTTTTGCGGACTTACAGCAAAGAGAGTTCCTCTTTTCAACAATCTATAGTATAATACCTATAATTGAATGTTGAGAGGGGGGCGCATATGTATTCCCTGGGAAAAAAGCAGAAAACGCATACAAAGCTGACCATCGGTATTCTGATTCTCATGATCATAACAATGATTGGTTTGAGTTCTATGATGATACAGCAGAGCAAATCACTGATTATGAATGAAACACAGCGGTATCTTTCTGAATTATCGAAACAGACATCAAGCAGAGTGGATCAGAACATTGCAAAGAATATTGCACAGCTGCGTGAGGTCAGTGCAAATCTGTCAGAGATTGCCACAACCGATGCTGTCGGACAGACCATCATAGACAGTGTTCTAAAGGAGAACGACTTCTCCTGGATTGGCTATGTGGATATGAACGGTCTTTTGCATGTAAAAAATCATAAGACAGTCTCTGTCACAAAGCTGGAAATCGTTCTGGATGCTCTCCATAAGCAGAAAAGCGGCGTGAGTAAGCAGCTGGAAACGCTGTATGATGAAACGGGAATTTTGTATGCAGTTCCTTTTTATGTACAGGGGCACATAAAAGGAGCGATGGTTGCCTGGAGCAATACGGAAACTCTGCAGCTGCTCTCGGATACCGATACCTTTAACGGCGTTGGCTTCAGCTATATCATTTCGCAGGATGGCGATTTTATTATGCATTCCAGTAACCAGTACGCCGTATTTCTAAAAAATGACTTCTATAAAAGCATTCAGGATGTGGCGGATATCGACAGCGGAAGCTCTCTTTCTAAATTGAAGTCAGATATCCATTACAGAAAAAGCGGTACCATACATTATACGGTGCATCAGGATGTCCGTGGAGAACCTGAGGAAAGGACTCTGTACTATACACCTCTGCAGGAGGGGAGCTGGTATCTGTTGTCCATAGCACCAAGTATGATTTATGCCAAAAATATACAGGACTATACGAATTTTTCGATTATGATCAATGTATTCATCTTTCTGGTCTTCGGTATCCTTATTCTCTATATTTTGTTTACGAATACGAAATTCAATAAGGAAATCTATCGTGTTGCCTATGTGGATCCTGTGACCAACGGCTTTACTGCACCACGGTTTGAAAAGGAGCTGCAGAGGATTCTGGAGAATTTTCAGTCCTTTGCGTTCGTTACCGTCGATATTCGTAAATTCAAGCTCATCAATGACTCCTTCGGGAGCAGGGATGGAGACCGGGTATTGCAGTATGTGCATGACTGCCTGCAATCCTATTTGAAGGAAGGTGAATTTCTTGCCAGAATCTCATCGGATACATACAATCTGGTGTTGTTTACAACGGATACGGCAGAGATTCGTGAACGTCTGGAAGCGATGACGGATAAGGTGAACTCCTATAATCAGAGTAAGGAACAAACCTATTATCTGCCGTTGGATTGCGGCATCTATATTGTGACAGACAGCAGCATTGATATCGTCAATATACGTGATCGGGCAAACACCGCCAGAAAAAACAATAAGGACATGATCAGTCGCCATATGTGCTCCTGTGTATTTTATGATGACTATGACCGTGTGCAGATGCTGAAAGAGAAGAAAATGGAGAATTCCATGCAGCAGGCTCTTGAGAATGGTGAATTTATTGTATATCTGCAGCCGAAAATCAATCTGGAGAAGAGTGAAATCGTCGGAGCAGAGGCACTGGTTCGCTGGAATTCACAGGATGGACTGATATCACCTGGGGAATTTATTCCGTTCTTTGAGAAAAACGGCTTTATTGTCAAGCTGGATCTGTATGTGTTTGACTGCGTCTGCCGTCTCTTGCAGGACTGGGAAAACAGGGGAATCGCGCCTATTCCAATCTCTGTGAACCTGTCAAGAAATCATCTTTTGGATCCGCAGTTTTTGAAAAAGTATGAGGTAATACAGAAAACATATGGTATAGCTTCCCATCTACTTGAGTTTGAGCTTACGGAAACTGTGGTATTTGAAAATCTGGAGCTGCTGAAAAATGTCATTGCACAGATTCATGCGGCAGGCTTTCAATGCTCGATGGATGATTTTGGAAGCGGCTATTCCTCCCTGAACGTATTGAAGGAAATACCGGTTGACATATTGAAGCTGGATGGTGCATTCTTCGATAAGGAAGGGGACCCTAGAGGCAATGATGTTGTGGAGACTGCGATTGAGCTTGCCAGAAAGCTTGGGATGAAAACTGTGGCAGAGGGTGTGGAAACCTTTACACAGGTGGAATTTTTGCGAAATGCAAATTGTGATATGGTGCAGGGATATGTATTCTCCAAACCGTTGTCAATTGAGAATTTTGAAGTTTTGGCGTTTTCGGCAAGGAAAGCAAAAACGCTACACGAATTCCAAATACGACAAGACGGGTAAGACTTCAAACGAATAAAGACGAAGACTGCCACAAACACAGGGCAGCCCTTCTGAAATTCAGTTTTAGTGGGATATGATGATCAATACCACCTGAAATACAGTTTTTGCGGCATAGGATGATCATTACCACATATTTGTCATAACCAATACGTTTGAAAGAATAACGGGATCGACTGAGACTCGTTCAGAATCATGTATTTCAAAACAGGCACAAGAGGAGAGAAATATGAGATGATGCAGTTTCTCGGGTACTTTCTCGATTGTGGGTAAACTTAACATAGGGAGACTTCCATACGATTATAGTTATCAATAGAAGTCGATGTCTCCCTTTCGCAAACACCCTAAAGTAAGAAAGAACCGTTTCTCGATTTCCTCTTTTTCTTATACCCGTTTTCAGAATTCATGATACGTTTGAATGATATATGCTTTTGTGCACAGGGTTTCTTTCAATGCAGCTTTTCGTATAGACTTACAATCATACATTGTTTTATTCGCAATCCACAGGATGAGCTGCAGCATCATTTCACCGACTCACTCTTATCCTGTGGTAGTATAGGAGCTGTACCTGAGCGATATCATATAAGAAAACATGTCCTGTTTTTACAAGCCGTTCAGGAACGC